>JAQULH010000024.1 GCA_029004215.1 Patescibacteria group bacterium
GACAACTTGTGCTTAAATACTGTTTCGATGACGCCGGAAAATGATGCCCAGCTTATAAAACAGTATTTGAAAGGCGACGAAGAGTCGCTGCGAGTTTTGTATGAGCAGTACGTTCCTTCGGTTTATAATTTCATATTCCGTTTGGCTCCGTCCGGATTTGACGTGGAAGATATTGTGCAAGAGGCTTTTGTTAAAGCTTGGCTTAACCTGAAAAAATTTGATCAGTCAAAATCATTCAAGACCTGGATTTTCACAATTGCCAAGAATGTTTTGTTTGACCAGATAAAAAAGAAGCAACCCATTGCTTTTTCCCAGCTTGAATCGGATGAAGAAGGGAATGTGCCGGATTTGGATGTTGCTGACTCACGGCCATTGGCGGACGAGATTTTAAACGCGATTGATTCTGATAAGCGCTTTGAGGAGCTACTCCAAATACTCAATCCTGTTCAGAGGGCGGTAGTCATCTCACATGCCATAGAAGGCCTGACTTTTAGCGAAATTGGCGAGGTTTTAGGCCAACCCATGGATACCGTAAAAACCCGTTATCGCAGGGCAATCGGCAAGCTGCAAGCTTATTTGAACCAAAATAATCATTCTTAACGTAATAAGGGTATGTTTGAGCGTATCGAGGCAATTTTGCGTAATTTGCCGCCTAAACAGGTCCCGGTTGGCTTAATGGCAAAGATACAGAATGCCATCCAAAAAGAATCCCAGCTTAGAAGCCTGCGCCGAAGGGCGGCGGCTTTCGCAACCAGCTTCGTTGTCCTGGCGGGTTTTATGGTTGCTTATTGGAACGTATTCTTGGGCGAGACGAGCAGCTCATCTTTCATGGCTTACCTCAAAGTCATCTTGTCTGATTATGACGTGGCACTTGTGTACTGGAAGGAAATGGCTTTGAGCTTGCTTGAGTCTTTGCCGGTAGTAAATTTGATTGCCTTGTCGCTACTCATATTCTTTGGTCTGAGTCTAATCTCTAAGCTCTTGCAAATCAGATCGCAAAAAATGCATTTAAACCATCCTCATCATTTGATGCTTTCCCTTAAATAATCATATGGACCAAACTAACCAGAAAAAATCCCCTTTAATCAGTGGATTGATAATCGGAGTCGTTTCAATCATTTTCCTTTTGGGAGTTTTCCAATTGGGCATCATGGTCGGTTCGCATAAGGCCAGGTTCAATTGCGACTGGGGAGAGCGTTACGGCACCATGTTAGGCATGCCGTTCCAGGGCCAAGGCCGTTTTGGCCAACCGCCTCCGCCGGGCATGCTTGATCCCAATGGCGCCTTCGGTTCTGTTGTTTCGAACAATGGGCAACAATTGGTCATGAAAAGTAAGGATGGGGCAGAGAAGACCATTGTTATTACGCCGACGACTGAAATCCGCAAAGGGCGTGACACGGTCAAAGCGACAGACATCACTGATAAGGATGAAGTAGTGGTCTTTGGCAGCCCCACAAGCACGGGCCAGATAGAAGCAAAATTAATTAGGGTATTCGACGTTCTTGAGCGGGGGCAAAAATAATCTATGACTTCCATGAACAAGAAGGTATTTATTTGGGGGACGGCTGCCATTGTGGTTGCCGGTGGTTCATTTTGGTTCCTTTCGGCACGCAACAGCCAAGCTGAAACACGTTACGCCTTGGCGCAAGTCGCGAAAGGTACGATCATAACCACAGTCAGCGGTTCGGGCCAAGTTTCCGGCGACCAACAGTTAGATGTTAAACCCAAAGTCAGCGGCACGGTGACTAAAGTTTTGGTCAAAGTGGGCGACAAGGTAAAAACCGGGCAGCCTTTGGTAGAACTGGACCGCAAAGATGCATCTAAAACAGTTCGCGATGCTGCTCAGGCGGTAAGGGACTCGGAAATATCTTTGAGCTCAGCTCGCTTACAATTCAAAAAGACAACTCAACCAGCTGATGCGGCCAGCCTTATTCAGGCCGAAGACACTTTGGCCAAAGCCAAGCGTGACTTGGAAGATTTGAAAAAGGGCCCGACTGACTTTGACTTGCAGCAAGCCGAAGCTGACGTTGCCACGGCTGAAAGGAATGCCAAGATGGCAGCTGATGGCACTACGCCCCAGGTCGTGCGTGATGTTTATGACGAATATGTGGCCACGCTCCAGTCAGCTGACCAGATGCTGCAAAAAACCTTGAACGATGCGGACAATGTCTTGGGAATTGATGACATGGTTATAAAACCCGGGCTTAAGAAGAATTTTTCGATTTTTAACGAGAACATGAAATACCAGGCCATTGATTCTTATCAAGTGGCCAAGACTGCCATCGTGGCTGCCAAACAGCAAGTTGATGCCTTGCAGCAGACGGATGAAAAAATAGACGATATCGAACAAGCGGCGGCTACGGTCTCTGATGCTATGAACAAGGCCTCGATCCTGACACGCAATGTTTCGGACGGCCTTCAGTCCACCATTGCTTCGTCTGACCTGACGCAAAGTGATTTGGACAGTCTGCGCTCAACGATTGATGGCGATAGGTCAAGTGTCAATTCAAAGATTACAGCCCTGCTTAACCAGGAACAGGCAGTCCGCCAGGCACAAGATTCATTTGAATCTTCTAAGAGTGCTTACGACAAGGCGGTTAACGCCCTTAACAAACTTAAGGATGACCCAGACGCCTCTGACCTCGCGACAGCTGAGGAAAGAGTCAAGGAAGCCCAAGCTCAGCTTGATAAGCTCAAGGCCGGGTTAGATGAGGTTGATTTGCAAATAGCACAGAACTCGGTTGATCGCAGCGTTTCTTCTTTGGCCTCTGCCCAGAATAAGTTGCGGGATGTCACGGAAGCCATGGCTGACTACACGGTCGTTGCTCCGTTTGACGGAGTAGTGGGCAAGGTCAGCGCCCAGCCTCATGCTGATGCCGGGAGCGGCGCAGCGGTAGTCACCTTAATCACCACAAAACAAGTCGCCACAATCTCGCTCAACGAAGTTGACGTAGCGAAAATCAAAGTCGGCCAAAAAGCCACGCTGAAATTCGATGCCGTCGACGGCTTGAACATCTCCGGCGAAGTGGTTGAAGTCAGCCCGTTGGGCACAGCCAGCCAAGGTGTCGTGAACTATGATGTCAAAATAGCTTTTGACAGCCAGGATGACCGCATCAAGGTTGGCATGAGCGTTTCCGTTTCAATCGTAACGGAAGTCAAAGCCGATGTCTTGACCATTGCCAACTCTGCAGTCAAGTCCGCCAATGGTCAGTCTTATGTTGAGGTCTTGGATTCAACGAGTTCGACCAAGGCCGGTTCTGACGGCTTGATAACGTCTGGTGCCACGCCAAAACGGGTGTTCATCCAAACCGGCGTCTCGAATGAGAGCCTGACTGAAATAACCGAAGGTTTGAAAGAAGGGGATAGTGTCATAGTCCAAACCGTAAAATCATCTTCGTCCAAGACCAGCACTACCCAGAGTTCGTCTGCCTTGCGCATACCGGGTGTAACCGGCGGAGGGGCGGCAGTCCGCACTACAGGTGAAGGCGGTGGCATGGCCAGGCCGGATTAATTATGATTGTCCTCGATAAGATCACTAAAACTTACTTCAATGCCGACGAAGAGATCCCTGTATTAAAAGGTATAAGTTTTACGATTAAGGACGGCGAGTACGTGGCCATCATGGGCCCATCAGGTTCTGGCAAATCCACGCTCATGCACATCCTTGGCGCTTTGGACACGCCCACCAATGGCAGTTATCTCTTGGACAACCAAGATGTTTCAAAGCTTTCGGAAAAAGAATTGGCCCACATCCGCAAAGATAAAATCGGGTTTGTCTTCCAGTCATTCAACCTTTTGCCGCGCTCAACAGTCATTAGGAATGTAGCACTGCCTTTAATCTACTCGCGGGTGTCAAAAGAAGAAAGGACAGAGAGGGCGCGCCAAGCTTTGCTCAGCACGGGTTTGCCTGAAGACCGCTTTAGCCATTTGTCCAACCAACTTTCGGGCGGCCAGATGCAGCGTGTGGCCATTGCGCGCGCTTTAGTTACCAATCCGTCATTGATTTTGGCCGACGAACCGACAGGCAACTTGGATACTGCTACGGGCGAGTTAGTGCTCGATACATTCAAGCAATTGAACGACAAAGGCCATACTATCGTGCTCATTACCCATGAGCGCGACGTAGCCGAGCATGCTGCCCGCATCATATATATAAAGGATGGGTCAGTGCTCAGGGATGAGGCTAAAAAACGCAGTTAATATGAAAGTCACAGATTTATTGGAAGAAACCTACATAGCTTTGTCAGCCAACAAGGCGCGTTCGGCTTTGACGATTCTTGGCATTGTCATCGGCATAGCGTCAGTTATTGCCATGACAGCCATCGGCCAGGGTGCGCAGTCCACCATCCAATCGAGCATCACATCGGCCGGTTCAAATTTGCTTTATGTCACGCCAGGCCAGCAGCGCGGTGTGGGCGTGCAGGTCAGCGCGGGCCGCGGCTCTGCCCAGACCCTCACCCAAGAAGATGCCGACGCCATCCAGCGGGAAGTCACTTTGGCCAAGAACGTATCTCCGGAATTGACGCGGCGGTACCAGGTGACTGCCAAAGGCACCAATACCAATACATCAGTCATTGGTACGACCTTTGCTTATCCTGATGTCCATAACATGCAGGTAGACCAAGGCTCGTTCATTACTGACGCTGATGTCAAATCCCAGTCGCGGGTGGCTGTCATTGGGCCAACCACGCGGGATGACCTTTTTGGCACGGATGCCAACCCTATTGGTTCCACAATCAAAATCAATAAAGTTGAGTTCCGCATCATTGGCATGACAGTTGCCAAAGGAGGCAGCGGTTTTAGCAACCCGGATGATGCGATCTATGTGCCAATCTCCACTGCCCAGCGTTATCTGGCCGGTGACAAGTACGTTTCAAACATAAGCGTGCAAGCCAATGATGCGGAATCCATGGCAACCATCCAGCAACAAATCACTGAATTGCTGTTGCAACGCCACAAGATCAGCGATCCTTTGCAGGCTGATTTCACTGTCATGAACCAGGCGGATATCCTGGCCATGGCCTCAAGCGTCACGGGTACGCTGACCATCCTCTTGGCTTCCATTGCCGGCATATCACTTTTGGTCGGTGGAGTGGGCATTATGAATATGATGTTGACCAACGTTACGGAAAGGACGCGCGAAATCGGTTTGCGCAAAGCTATCGGAGCTGAAGAAAGCGATATCAGCATGCAATTCCTTATTGAATCGGTCATGCTTACCTTTTTGGGAGGCGCCATTGGCATTATCTTGGGTTGGGTCCTGGCCTTTGGCGTCCAGTACTTTGGGTTTACTACGACCAAAGTTACTTGGGACACGGTCTTATTGGCTTTCGGCGTCTCGGCTTTGATAGGCATTGTCTTTGGCTATTATCCGGCCCGCCGTGCTTCCAAGCTAAACCCGATTCAAGCCCTGCGTTTTGAGTAATTAACAATTAACAATTAAAAATTAACAATTGTTGAAAATTATGTCATCAATTACCGTCAAACACACAACAGCCATCATAACCATCGTCATCATAGTAGCTGCATCTTTGGGTGCTGGCATACTAACCGCCAAGTACGCTTTGCCGAGCCAAGCCTCCACGAATTTTCCTTCAGGCAGGCAAATCATGTTCAACGGGCCTGGCCAAAACGGACAATTTGGTCAGGCTGCTAGGACAGGCAGGAACGGGGGAGTCGGGGCAGGCAGCGCCATGATTTCCGGCGAACTTTTGAAGAAAGATGCCGGAAGTTTAAGCCTCAAGACGCGCGATGGCAGTTCTTTGCTCGTACTTGTGACTTCATCCACCCGTGCCACCAAGATGGTTGACGGTTCAATCAACGACCTGAGCGTGGGACAGGAAATTGTGGTCAACGGTACGACCAATTCTGATAACAGCATCACTGCCCAAATGGTCCAAGTTAGGCAGCAACCGCCGGCCCAACCGCAACCATAATCGCAATTGGTTTTTTAGAGATTAAAAGACGCCTAACAAAGCGTCTTTTGTGTTATGAACATTGTCGGCGAAAAGTGGTATACTGCTTTTATATGCGTAAATCAAAGAAACGCCAGGGGATTTGGCAATTTATAAACAATCCCTTTTTAGTCATAGGCGTGTTAGTACTGGTTTCAATCCCAATCTTGATTGTCCTCCTCAGCCAACGTATGAAAGCTGAGGTACGAGAAGCGGCCCAACCGCAGGAAGCGGCTTGCGCTAACCCAAAGGTTAATAACGAAGTATTTACCAAAACTTACCATTTACGCGATTTGACGCAGGGTTTCGGCGTCGTGCCCACCAAGGATGGGGGATACCTCTTGTCCGGAGACACTATATGGAGCTCGGGCATGTCAATTCCCAACCCTTTTGTCATTAAGACAGATGCTAAGGGTAATGCCCTATGGAGCAAGCAGTTTAGCAGCCAAAGTTTAGCGTTGGGCATGTTGTCTTCAAGGCACATAGGCCGTTTAGCCGCTGAAACAACCGATGGGAATATCGTGGTGGCTCAAGATATTTTGGATTTTAATGATGCCAAATACGAAGTTACAAAAGAAGTGTATGGTGACATTCTGATCACCAAGCTTGATCCTAAAGGCAATAAGCTCTGGTCAACCATGATTGGCGATTGGAGCATTGATCGGCCACAAAAAATATGGGCCACTCCTGATGGCGGGGTCTTTCTGCTTGGGAAATTCATGAAAACAGGTTATGGGTCAGAGGCTGACACGGAAGCAGCGCCAAAATACAGCATCATGGCTAAGGTTGATAAGAACGGCAAAGTGCAATGGACTAAAAAATTGAGTTGGGCGGCTGTGGATATGCAATATTTGGCTGATGGCAGTTTTGTCGCCCTAACTGACATCAATATCCCGTTGCCCGAAGGGCAAAAAGGCAGTTTGGGGCAAGAAGCTGTCATGACTGATTTACCAACCATTATCCGTTTGGACAGCAACCTCAATACACTATGGGCGAAAAGCGTTGAGTCGATTCCCATGGAGATTAACAACGTGGTCAGCGTGAGTACTACTGGCTTGACCATGGGTAAAACTAAATTGCGGATGACAGCCGGTGATTTCAATTCGGTCCAGCCTACGCCGGATGGCGGTTTTATCGCCCTTGGTCGTTATCCGATGGCCGCTTATCAGTTGACGCCCGGGAACACAGGTATAACAAGCTTGCTTGACCCGATTCCATACGTCGGCGTCAAAGTAGATGGCCAGGGCAACTATAAATGGGCCAAGAGGCTGAAGACTCCATTTGGCACCTATGGAATCGATTTTAATGCGGTTAAGACAAATGATGGCGGATTCGTGCTCATACGGGACGTGATCCGGGATACTGCGGGCTGGGCGGCCAAATCGAAGGACTTGGCCAATAAGCAGGAGGTAGTCACAAAAAAATGCAAGGAATTTAATTGCAAGATGCCGGGTGACGAGAACAAGATCCCTGAGGTTAAGTCTTATGCCGAGGCCGCCTACAAAGCGGCTATGGTTATGAACGAGGCCATGGCCTCAAACATTGAAGTCATCAAGACGGATGCTGATTTTAATCCCAAATGGATCAAGAAGTTAGATGTCGAAAGGGATCTGTCTGGATATGATGTCCAGCCGACTGCTGATGGGGGCTTGGTAGTGTCGGCCAGGATAGTCACTACCAAAAAGCACATGGTTATGGGCAGCCTGGAGCCTTATGAAGAGGCTATATTGATAAAACTGGATGTAAACGGAAATGCCGGAGGATGTTTGGCGGTTTCTGACCAGCGCCAGGTTAGCCTTGATGACGTCAGCCCTTACATAATCATGCAGAATATGGTCGTGACAGCGGAGAATCTGAAGTTGGCCATCAACCAGTCGGTCAAACCAAGAGTCTCGGCCATCAAGGATACGGTAAGAGACATTTGCCAATATAAGAAAAGTTTAGTGATGCCAACCTGTGGTTACTTAACTTCTAATACGATTGGTGGGACGGGGTCAACCGGAGGGACTTCGACGCCGACAGCCAAGACTTGGGCGCAAATCAATTATGAAAATGCCAAAGAGGGCAAGCTGGAGAATGCCAAGAGCCAGCAGATTAATGATGAGCTCATGGTCATCCTGAAAAAGATATCGAACAATCAAGTTAAAATGACGGATAACTTGGCCGGTATGATGCTGGATTATATCTTTCCCCGTCTGCTGACGCGGGCTGATGTTGAGGAAGTGCAAAAATATTACCAAGGGCTTGGATATAAGATTGATGAGTCAGAAGGCGGCACGCTTTACGTTTCGCGTATCGGATTGACCTTGCATATGGATTTCCACATCACTAACCTGATGTCAGGCAAGCTTGAGGTGCTTTATTGAACCTATTTATAAAAATTAATTCATTTTTTAATCTTAACTAATTTTTATGGACAAAAAGACAACGACTATCGTGATAATCGTCGTAGCCGTCCTAATCGTTTGCGGCGGCGCTTATTACGGTTATTATCGCTGGCAGCAGCAAAGGCTGGTCAGCCAGGTGTTTAAGGAAATGTACGGCGTAGACTTGAGTAAAGTCAGCGGGCAGACAGGTATCCAGGGCAAAGTCGCGGAAGAGATCGCCAAGGAGATGGCCAAAGAAGAGGTAGCCCAAAAACAAGAAGAAGCCCGCGAAGCAGCTAAGACCCCGGAGGATCGTTATAATGAGACCCAATCCGTGACAGCTTATGATGATGCTTCCAAAGGAGTGTCCAGCGAAGCCCAGGGGATTGTCGAGAAAGTATTTGGCAAAGCCAAGTTAGTCGGTTATTCGAGCGGCTTTTATGGCGGCGCCAACAAGGATTCCGGTGTGACGACCTTTAAGATTGCGCGTTTAACTACCGGCGCTGACGTGGGAGCGGTGAGCAAGGCGTTTTCCGACCAGGGGTTACAGATTCTAAATAGTGGGGTAGAAGATCAACAGGCAATGGTCATGGCTGGGAACGATAATGTGCAATATATTGTTGGTTTTAATCTCAACGAGCAGGATGTGAACGTCTCCATCATGCGAGCGGCTCCGACTACAGAATAAGCATAGAAAACAATCCGGCGTGATATAATGTGGCAGCATATGCTGGCCGCCGGTTTGTTGGACTTGATTTACGAATTATTTTACGGATTTTTCTTGCTGGCCATTTGGGCTCTCACGAGGTCGGTTTATGTTGATTTCCGCAGGCGGCGCAGCGGTTATGGTGTGGTCTTCAACAGTCGGACAGGGGAGCCGGTGGCCACGGCTGTCATTCGACTCAAAAACCCCCAAGGTTTGGTCATTAGCACGGTAGTCAGCGATAAGGACGGCCGCTACCGCATCGTGGCGCCCAAAGGCGAGTATTTTGTTGAAGTCAAAAAACAGCGTTATTTTTTTCCATCGCTTTATTTGGACAAGAAAAAAGGCAGCCGGTTTTTTGATAATGTTTTGGCCAGCCAACACATCTTGATTCAGGATTACGGGGCAATCACCAAGAATATTGCTGTTGACCCGGCCAAAGCAGATGAGAAGCCGCCGTTTTCTTTCTGGAAAATAAGTTTGGGCAAAAATACCCAGCATCTGGTCGCTTTTCTAGGCACGGGTGCAGCCCTGTATATCGCTTTGATGCAGCACGTTTCATTTTGGTTTTGGGTGATATTCGCGGTTTACCTACTTGTGATGTTGGTCCGGTTAGTGACCTTTAAGGCCCCACAACCTCCTTTCGGCACAATAGTCGATTCTGAATCTAGCCAGCCCTTGCCGCAGGTTGTTGTCAGGCTGCTGGATAAGAAATTCAATAAATTAATCGAGACCCAGACCACATCACCCAAAGGACGTTACGCTTTTATCGTTAACCGCGGCGACTTCCGCCTGATGCTCGAAAAACCCGGCTACCGCAAGGTCATCATCAACTTTCCCAATATCAAACAAGACGGATTCTTATTGGCTAAGGATGTTAGGCTACAGAAATCTTAACTGTTTTTTATTGGGTCTTATTAGTAACAGCATGGCAGCGCCAAAGAGCGTGCCGATGGCTGAGATTTGGAAGGCATTGTGCGGGATTTTGGAAGTATTTCGAGACATGGTATCATTATAGCGTATTATGCTTCAGAGAATTCCACAGTTATTAGGCCTGGTGATTTTGGGTTTAGCCCTGGTTGTGCCAGGGCACTTGGCCCAAGCGCGTACCTCACCTGTTGGTTTTACAATCGGTGATTATGCCGGTGACTTTGTTAAAGAAAAAGAAACTGGTCGGGTTTGGTACATTGATGTCAATGTCTCACGCCGTTACATGATATCAGAAAATGATCCATACCTGTTCCAGCGTCTCAAGGATGTAGCTCAGGATCAGCCCTGGTATGTGGTTATCACTGTACCGGAGAATTCAGCCATTGTTATGGCCAGCGCCACTAAGAAGGGGAGCCTGAAGGGCTTAGTTTATGATGATGGAGCGCCTGATCTGCTTTGGCATGTCCAGAAGAGGGCATATAGGCGCCAGGCACTAAGATCACGCGAAGATGTATTGGTTTATTCCCAAAACGCCCTGGCAGTCAGTTCAAAAGATTTAGCAGAGTACCCGATAGCCTATGCAGATTTTGATTACACGATAAAAGATCCTGCAAAAAATGCGGCCACATCAACTGAAATCACCAGGCCTGACGCAGGTAAATCCATCTATATTTCACTAAGGGAGCAGCGTCTGAGGGCTTATGAGAATGGTAAGTTGGTTTACAGCTTCTTGGTTTCAACCGGCAAAGGCAAATACCCGACGCCACGAGGAAGTTTTAGCGTTTTGGATAAAAAACCAATAGTCAATTACCAATGGTCTTATGGCCCTGATAATCCTGATAACTATGACCTGGGCTATGTTCCGTACAACTTGCGTGTGACTGGCCATAAATATATCCATTACGCCTATTGGCATAATAATTTCGGTCATACCATGAGCCATGGTTGTATTAATGTCAGTCTGGCAAATGCTAAATGGATCTACCGATGGGCAGATGAAGACATCCCAGTCCTCATAAAATAAGAGTAGACACAGCCGCAATAATCTTGCCGGTAGATGCCGGCTTGTTTGGCCCTTTCCTGTGAAATAACCTCGCCGTTTTCTTTTTTCCAATCTTTACCTAAAAATCGTAGGCAATATTGTTCGGCTAATTGGTGTCCAAGTCGGTTAATTTGATCAACGTTTTTGCGGCGGCTGACGCTCAAAGTCGTGGCCACCCAATCAAAACCGTTATTTTTGGCATACTCCATAGTCCTGTCCAACCTAAAAGCAATGCACTTTTCACAGCGCGCACCATGCTCCGGTTCTTGCGCCAAACCCCGGACATGCCTAAACCACTCACGGGATTGGTAGTCAGCTGTTATAAAGGGCAGGCCAAAGCCCTGGGCCATGGTTTGGGCAGCTTCTTGGCGGCGGTAAAATTCTTGCTCAGGATAAAGATTGGAATTTTCAAAATAAATAGTGACGTCAAATTCAGGAATCAGCTTTTCTGGTACGTAAGAACTACAGACGCCGCAGCAGGCGTGGAGAAGGAGGCGGGGGAGCATTGCAATTGAAAATTAACAAATTAATAATTAACAATTGCAAACCTGGAAAGTGTTTTGAGTGTCAGCGGCCTGCAGATCCCGTATTTTGATTTGAGAGCAAAGGCATTGGAACAAGTTGGGCCGGAATAATGCCAGTAATGCCAGCCAAGGCCAAGGTTTTGGGCAATCGAGGCAATGTCAGTGACCCACTGTAATTGCCCTGTCAGGCGCTTTGGGAAGAGTGTGCCGAATTCTGTCAGTACGACAGGCATGGTTGAGCTGCTTGCTTCTTGGGCCAGTGACGTCAATTCATTCTTAATGCGCGAAGCATTCCAAACATCCTTAGTTGCTTTGGCAATTGGAGTCGGATAAGTGACGCTCACTTTTTTAGTCGTGAACCAGGGTGCGCTCTGCAGGGTAAAATCAGTTGGTTGGTAAAAATGGATTGAGCGGACGATCTGCGAGTCGTTTATTTCCGGATATTTCATGTCCCATGAGCCATCGTCCTTAATAAACATGCCGCGTTGGAGCATGATTAAGTGGTTTGGGTCATAAGAACGGATTGAACTAACGGTATTTTTCATCAGACCTTCATAGGCCACAAAATCAGTGGTGGCTGGTTCGTTCATGAGGTCATAAGCCCAAATTACTGGCTCGTTGGCATAACGCCTGGCGATTTCGCGCCAGACATCAACAAACCTTCCCTTGAGCCAGGGATCATTCCAAAACTGTTGGTTGGCTGCATTAATCTGATAATCCTGTTGCACACCGCCAGTCGGCATATGCATGTCCAAAATCAATTTGATGTTATTGCGCTTAGCCAGGCTAATAATTTGGTCTAACCATTGGAAACCCGCTTCATTAAAATTGTGCGGGGGATTGGTGTCTTGGAAATAATCGGTTTTGACTGATAAGCGGACAGAGTTAAAACCAGACGCTTTAAGTGACCTAAGATCCTTTTCTTTGAGATAAGCAAAAGTCGGAGTTATCTTATCAACGTACCAAAGGCTATCGTGATCCATCAAATTCACGCCCTTGGGTGTAAAGGTTTTACCATTAAATGACAGAGAAGTGCCGCTGGCAGAAACAAAACCAATGTTATCTAGGGCGTAAGCATTTTGGCCAGACAGCAAGCTAATAACCAAAAGACTGCCGAAGATCATTCGTCTAAGGCAACTATTTAATGTCTGCTTAGAGTGGGACATTGTTTTATGGGCCTGTACTTAAATCGACTTCTTTAATGGTATCTTGTTTGGCGTAAGCCGAAGGGTCATTGGTAAAAGGCGAATCTTGCCTCTGGGCACTCCAGGCTTTCAGGTTATATGAAACAAAAATAGCAGCTCCAACATAAAGGACCATAAAAATTCCAATAATGATAAAAAAAGTGTTTCTAACCTCAACAATCTCGTCCGCAAAGTTGCGGATGAGATACGCAAGACCTAGGATGACTAGGGATACAAGAATTACCCAGAACATAGCTAAATTTATATACCTCAAATTATAGCATAGGGCAAGCCCCCAGCATGTCCTCTGGGTGGGGGTGGGGGACTAGCCAAAATCGTCAAAATGTGGTAGTCTAAAGACCATTGTTGCAAATATTATGCCAATAACCAAAAACGGTAGGCTTATATTGGAGATTTTAGGCTCAAATAAGCCAAAAATTAAAGAAGATGAGGATAGGATAACTGTCCATGCGGCAGTTAGCCGTTTTGCGTTTTTCTATGAGAAAATCCGCAACCTGGTTGATTATAAAGATGAGCACCTGATCCGTAAGTCAGCTATCTTGCGTATCCTAAAAAGGCAGCTTTTATTGGAGCAGGACCCTCGGGTCATGGCTGAACAGCTTATTCGCGAGCTAATTGCTGCGCGTTACCTGCAAAACGGGGCTTTGCCCGTCGGTCTGATAGATAGCACGGCCTGGATCATGTACAAGCTGCAGTTGGTCTTGAAGGTTAATGCAGGTTCGGAAAATCATAATGAATGGTTGAGGACAATGGCTGCCGTGGAAATTGAAGATATTTTAGTTGACGCCACGCGCGAAAAAGCTTTGGTCTCTTTCTTATTCGACCGCATCAGGCATTCTGTTAAAGTCCGCGGCACTACCTTGGATGATTATGAATTGCGTCTTCAAATTTACGTGGCTTGTTACCGCACGTTGATTAAGGCTGATGATGAAATAATCGGTTATAAACTCTTGCGCGCTTATTTGCCAGAGTGGTTGAGCCCGCAGTCTTGGATGGAAAATCCGCGCCCTATAGCAGAACGCTTGGTGGCCGTTGAGCAGCGTATTAAGCGCCAGCTCACATATTCGCTTTCACAAAGGTTCCAGAAAGCAGTTAAGCCTTGGGCAGTCTCGCTTAACATGCTGACTGAGACTTTGACTAAGAAACCGGCTGAAGCTCCGGCCATGGTTGATAAGCCAGAGGCATTAAAAGCTGCCTTAGCTAATCATGTGGAGGAACGCTATACAGTTGTCAAAGCTCGGTTAAGGCGCGGTACGATGAGGGCCATGCTGTATTTGTTGCTGACCAAGATGATTTTGGCTTTGGTGCTCGAAGTGCCTATTGAATGGTATTCATACCAGGTTTTGCATTTCGAAGCCCTGCTGATTAATTTGCTTTTCCCTCCGTTCATCATGTTTATGGTTGGTTTGTTTATCCGTTTGCCTGGTTATGACAATACGGAGCGTATTTTGTTGGCAGCTGAGGAGTTGGTCAGTGACCAACAGCCCACCATTAAGACCATTGTTGCCCCGCGGCCCAGGAGCGCTTTTGCCACCACGGTGCTGACTTTGGTTTATGCCTTTACCTTTATCGTCACCTTTGGCTTGATTGCATTGATCTTGGGCAAGATGTCATTCACTTGGATTTCAACTTTGATTTTCATTTTGTTCCTGTGCTTGGTGAGCTTCTTTGCTTACCGTTTGCGCATGGGCGCGCGCGAAATTGTTGTCATGGACGGAAAAGTCACGCTTTGGAATTCACTGGTAGACTTCTTCTCAATCCCCATCCTGCAAGCCGGGCGCTTTTTGTCGCAATCAATCAGCCGTATCAACATCTTCCTGTTTTTCTTTGACTTCATTTTTGAAGCCCCATATAAGTTCTTCTTGTCCTTGCTCGAAGAGTGGTTTGCTTTTGCCAAGGAAAAGAAAGATGAGTTACAACCCTAAGACATGTCCAAAGGCCTCGAAATCCTAAAAACATCAAGCCTTTCGTCGGCCAGACGCGGAGTTTTAAAGACGGCGCATGGAGAGATCCAGACGCCGTTTTTTATGCCTATCGCGACAAAAGGTGTAGTCAAAACCCTGTCATCGTTGGACATGGAAAAACTGGGAGCTGAGATCTTGCTTTCCAACACTTATCACCTTTATCTCAAGCCCGGCATTGAAGTCATGCGCGCTTTTGGCGGCCTGCATAAGCTGATGGATTGGCATGGTCCGATTTTGACTGACTCCGGCGGCTACCAGGTTTTCTCGTTAGCAGAACGTCGCAAGATTACGGAGGAGGGGGCTGAGTTTGCCTCGCATATCGACGGCTCCAAGCACATGCTGACTCCGGAAAAATCCATGGAAATCCAACAGGCTTTGGGCAGTGATATTGTCATGGTTTTGGATGAGTGTACCCCGCCGCATTATGACCAAGAGACATTGAATACTTCTGTTGATCGTACTGTCCGTTGGGCGCAACGTTCAAAAGAACACTTTGAACAAAACCTTGGTTCATCGAATAATCCGGGTGCGATGTTGTTTGGAATCAACCAAGGAGCCACCAACGTTGACTTGCGTATCAAGCACGCTAACGACCTCAAACAAATCGGTTTTGATGGTTATGCTATTGGCGGCCTTTCAGTCGGTGAGCCGTTCGAAGATTCGTGCCGTGTTTTAGATGCTTTGCACCCTGTTTTACCGGCTGATAAACCCCGTTATTTTATGGGCGGCGCCAAGCCTCACGAAATCGTAGCCTATGTCCAACGCGGCATAGACATGATGGATTGCGTCCTACCCAGCCGCAATGCCCGTCACGGCCTGCTTTATCGTTTTGTCCACGACGACCTGACCAAGCCTGATTTTTACGAAACCATCCACATTACCAACGCTAAATTCGCCAACGACAAAACGAAGCTCGAAGCTCGTATCTCGAAGCTCGATTCGGACCCGAGATTCGAGCTTCAGCGAAGCGGAGATTCGAGCTTCGATGAGTTATCCCGTTACACCTATGGCTATCTCCACCATCTTTTTGACGTGCAAGAAATGCTTGGCTACCGCCTGGCAACTTTGATTAATATCAAATTTTATCTTGAGCTGATGGCCAGGATTAGGAAGGGGATTGAGGACGGAGTTTTATAAAGTAGACGAGCTCCGTATGGCGCGATAACATGCGTGCCATGGCAGACCTTTTGGAACAGCTAAATGATGCGCAAAAGCAGGCAGTGACCCATGAATCGGGTCCGCTTTTGATTGTGGCTGGGGCTGGGACGGGCAAAACGACCGTGCTGACGCGGCGTTACCTTTGGCTGATGAATGAAAAAAAGCTGACAGCTGATGGGTTGGTGGCGCTGACATTTACTGAAAAAGCAGCACAGGAAATGGAAGATCGCGTGCTCCAACAACTTCCCAATGGCGCTTACGAATTTTGGATACATACTTTCCATGGTTTTTGCCAACGCATTCTCGAGCGGCACGGCCTTGAAATCGGCATTCCCAACACTTTCCGCATATTATCTGAAACAGATGCTTGGATTTTACTCAAACGTCGTTTAGATGAATTACCGCTAGACCATTACCGACCACTGGGCAATCCGGTTAAATTTTTGCATGCGCTTATCCGTCACATCTCGCGCGCCAAGGATGAAGGCGTGACGCCGGATAGGTACGTTGAATTTGCTGAAAACGCCGTCTTGGATGGAGACTCGGCCGACATTATCGGAGGAGAACGTAAACGTCTCAAAGAGTTGGCTGATGTTTATGCTGCCTATCAAAAGATCTTGAGGGACGAAGGAGCACTGGACTTTGGCGACGTCATTATCGAGACTCTGCGTTTGTTCCACGAACGACCGGCCATCTTGAACAAATACCAAGAGCAATTTAAATATTTATTGATTGATGAGTTCCAGGATACTAACTGGGCGCAGTATGAATTGATTAAGCTGTTGGCCGGACCCAAACGCAACGTCACGGTAGTAGGAGATGATGACCAAGCTATTTATAAGTTTCGCGGCGCTTCGCTGGCCAATATCTTGCAGTTTAAGGATGACTATCCTGATGCTGCGACAGTTGCCCTGACAGATAACTACCGCTCTCACCAAACGATTTTGGACATTGCTTATAAAGTCATCTCTAACAATAATCCTCACCGGCTCGAAGTTTCCCTGGCTGACCAGGGTTTATCTAAGCAGCTGAAGTCACAGATCACGCCCCTGCCAACGTTAATCGGCTACGCAGATTCCTCGCCTAACGCTCGGAATGACGGAAGGGACGTCAGGATCGAATGGTTCGCATCCCTTATGCAGGAAGCGAATTGGGTGGCTGATGATATCCTGGCGCGCCACGGGGCAGAAGCAAAAGACAGGGGATGGGACAGGTTTGCCATCCTGGTTCGTTCAAATGACGAAGCTTTGCCTTTTGTGGACGCGCTGGCCAGCCGCAATGTGCCGTTCAGGTTTTTTGCCTTGCGCGGTTTATATTCCAAACCGGTCATTGTCGACATCATGGCCTTGCTCAAGCTGGCCGTCGCGCCTAATGATTCGACGACTGTCTGGCGCGTGCTTGGTTTGCCCAGCCTCAAAATCCCGTTGACTGTCTTACATGAGGCAGTGACATACTCGACCCGCAAAGGAATTTCGCTTTGGGACGCGCTCAAACAATCGTCGATCTTTCTTAAAGAAACTCCGGAGGCAGC
>JAQULH010000025.1 GCA_029004215.1 Patescibacteria group bacterium
CAAATGGCGAGACGATTGCCGGTGGAAACGCAGACCTCACGGTTCATGAGAGACTGCTCGTCGCAGGCTCTACCGATGACGCATGGGTTGAGCACGGGCTGATCTTGAGGGCGGCAGGCATTACTGTAGAGAAGTTCGCCGTAATCGAAGGCGTCGTACTCCTCGAAGGTCAGGACCAAGCCCTTGGAGCAGATGACGTAATGCCCGAGGCTAGGGTCGAAGCAGAACTTCCTCTCATCCTCGCAGTTGCAGACCCAGCTCTGGAAGCATGATGCGGATGGCACGCCCTCCGGTTTCTTAGCTGTAGGATCGGATGAAGAAGATGGCCGGCCGGGCAGAATGTAGGCTGTCGCATTGCCACTGGTGGAGGCAGCTGGGGCTGGGGCGCTTGGTATTGGCCGGATAGTTGGAAGGATGACGACAAGGTAGAAGAACATGGCCCCCATCGTCATCAGGGATGCTTTGATCGACGCCCAGATGATCTTGAGTACGTTCAGGAATGTGACAGAACGGGGTGAGTTTGACATTGCTCGCTCCTTTTGAACGAAAGTTGTCCTGTTGGAAGCGAGTTTATACAAAAATTCGTCTTTGTCAATCCAAAGACCCTGAATAACCTGTCTAGTGGGAAATGGTCATATCCACATTGGAACAAAAAAAGAACAGTATTTTGGCTGGGTTTAGGTCTAATTATCCTGTGTAGGAATAGTTGACCATAAGTCCCAAGTGGCATAAACTGGGTATCAGTGGGAAAGGGTGGGAACAAAAGGTTGCCGCATCAGAGGATGCGGTTAAGCTGTCCCCATTTTTTTGTCCGCCAAACACGGCGAAGTGCTCAGGCGGATCTGAATAGTATCTATATATGTTCATCGGAGAGTATCATTTCACACTTGACGATAAGGGGAGGCTTTCCGTTCCTGTCGGCTATCGCACCGCGTTAAATGATGGAGCTGTGGTAACGCGCGGGCTTGACCATACACTGTTTTTATACCCAAAGGAGCAGTGGAGATCCCTAGCAGCCAAAATAGCTGCTCTGCCGCTTTCAACAGCGGACACCCGCGCTTTTGCCCGCCTCATGTTGGCCGGTGCCATGGAAGTGGCGATCGATAAGTCAGGACGCATTTGCATTCCTGAGTATTTGCGAACTTACGCAGGACTCAAGAAACAAATAGTTGTTTCCGGCTTGTACGACCGTCTGGAAATCTGGGATGAAGGCAACTGGGAGGCATATGTGGCTAAAACCGAAGCCAACGGCGACCAAATTGCTGAAAGGCTTGGACCAATCGGCCTATGAGCCAAGAAAAGGCAACAGTTCACAAGGCCGTAATGGTCAGTGAAGCCATGGAAGCATTGCAACCCCGAGCTGGAGGCCGCTATTTAGACGCGACCTTGGGCGGAGGCACGCACTCCATGGAATTGCTCAAGCTTTCAGCTCCTGATGGTTGTGTCCTTTCCTTGGACGTTGATCCGACGGCCTTGAGCCGCGCCGAACAGCAAAACGTCTACGGAAAAAGGTGGCAGATAGTTGAATCCAACTTTAGCCATCTTAAGGAAGTGGCTGAGAAATCCGGCTGGATGCCATTTGACGGCATACTCTTTGACCTCGGCCTTTCATCAGACGAGCTGGCTGACCCATCCAAAGGACTTTCGTTCCAAATCGACGGTCCGCTGGACATGAGGTTGGGCCCCAAGGCTAATGATGATGGTTTGACCGCTGCCACGATAGTCAACAGCTGGAGCGAGCATGAGCTGACAGAGTTTATCCGAGCATATGGCGAGGAAAAATTCGCGGCCAGGATCGCCAGGGCAATTATTGAGAGGCGTCGCCAAAAGCCGATAGTGTCCACCTTGGACCTGGCCAATCTCATCAAAGCCTCTGTCCCGAACCTGCATGCTGCCATCCATCCGGCGACCAGGACATTCCAAGCTCTGCGCATTGCAGTTAATGATGAGCTGGCTGTCCTAAAGAGCGCTTTGGATCAGGCAGATGAAATATTGGCGCCTAACGGCACAATAGCGGTCATCTCATTCCATTCACTGGAAGACCGCATAGTCAAACAAGCGTTCAAAAAGTTCGTTGGATACCAAATTACAAAAAAACCAATCCGCCCAAATTCAGCGGAAACAAAAACTAACCCACGCGCCCGCAGCGCTAAACTGCGAGCGGCACATAAAAACGCAACAAAACAAACAAATTTATGTCACGGACGTACGCGCTTGCTATGACCAGGCCCCACCAAAGATTCGGTTTCAAAGAACCGATTGGAAGGCAGATCCCACAAGGAGCTATGGGTTGGGGTTTGCTCATCCTGGTGGTTTGGTTGGGGATGGCCGGGCTTTACGTGACACAAATAGTGCGTGCCGCGCCTCGCGGTGACCAGCTCCAAAAATTACAGAGCCATGTGGATGAAATGCAAAGGGACATCATGTCCCTGGAAGATTCCACGGCCAAAGCATCGTCTTTGCACGCACTCGCCGAACGAGCGCAGGGACTGGGCTTAGTGCAAGTCCAAAATCCTGAATACGTTAATCCGGCTGCCCATGCTTTCGTTCGGCGCTAAAAACGCCAAGTTGATTTAAAGAATTCCTCCGGCAGCGCGTTTCCGGGGGAATTTTTTTATGCTATAATTTCATTAGTCATTGCGAGGAGCAGCAGCGACGAAGCAATCTCCGGAGATTGCCGCGCTGCGTCTAACTTCGCTCGCAATGACAGTAGTTATGCTGCAAGGCACGGGGGCGCTCGGGCGGCTGCTGTTCGTTGATTTGATCGGCAGCGTTGCTTGGTTTCCAATTTGGTGGTACACGACCGGCATCAAAAAGATGATCCAATTCTGTATTGACGGGCTGCATTACCGCGTCCGGCAATATGCTTTTGCCATTTGGATCAAGAATTTTTTCGTACCCATGTACGGCCAATATGATTGGCAAGGCAGGGCCGTAAGCATCTTCATGAGGTTTGTGGTGATTGTGGGCCGGGGGATTGCCTTGGTAGCTGAGGCTGTAGTTTATGTCTTTTTAGTTTTTTGTTGGGCTGCCATCCCACCACTGGCTTTTATCCTAGCCCTCCAGAACATCTTGTCTGGCACTTTTACTTCACGATTGCCAACGCTTTGATATGACAGATGAGCTGATAGTGCCTAAAGTCCCGCCAGCTATTGTCTGTTCGGCATGCAATGGCGACCCGCGTGCCTCACGGCATTGCAAACAATGCGGCGGAGCTGGCATTGGCATCCCGAGTGATGAGGGATTTTTGGTTTGGGCGACAGCGGTTGATGATTTTACAGCAGCCATCCGTAAATTGCGCATTAAGGTCAATGCAATAGTCCACATGCTGGTCATGGCGGCCATTGTGCTTTGCTTGATTGCTTTCTTTTGGCAGGTCATTCCTAATTTTACAATCGAGGACGTTAAAACTTTGGTTTTTTGGACAGCCGGCTATTGGTTTGTGACGCTTTTTTATGTGGCAATTGTTTTGGCAGCTTTTTTCATCTTCCGCATGAGTGAATTTACGGCCATTGCCAAGGATTTGCCGCATTGGCTTGCCAGGCATGACACTTCTGACGTTAAGCAGGGTAAGTCAGATGTAGTTCGTCATTCGCTGGACGTTTCACCTTACTATTCGCCGACTGCCATGGAAGTTGTTGAGTCGGCTTATAAACTAGCCAAAGAGTTGGGCAAAATTGAAGTTACGCCAGAAATATTATTTGCAGCTGTTTTGTCCGGCCACGATGGTTCGCTTTTTTTGGTCAGGCTTGGCTTGCCTTTTGACAAGATCAAAGAACCTTTGGTCAGGCTAATGATGGTTGGCTCGGCCGGTTCGCCGCCTATAACTTTTTCACGCGAGGCTAAACGGGTCTTGGCCTCGGCTTTTGCCTTGGCCGACGAGACGCACCGCAAGCATGTCACGCCCATGGAGATCTTTTTGCAGGCTTTTGCTGAAAGCCCGAAATTGCAGGAACTTTTGGATAGTTTGGGGTTTCCTTTTACACATGTTTCGCATGTTGCCCAATGGGTTTTACTCCAGTCAAAGATGCGTGAAGATCAGGATCGTTTTGTGCGATTAGCAAAACTCAAGCCAAAATCAGCCATGAACCGGGCTATGACAGCCCGCCAAACTCTTTTGCTCGACAGGTTTAGCGAAGACCTGACATTGCTGGCCCGCCAAGGTTATTTAGCGCCCATGGTAGGTAACCAACAGGTCATGGAAGAATTGTTGCGCGGTTTGGAAAGCGGCCAAAGAGGCGTTGTGTTAGTCGGCGAGACAGGGACGGGTAAGGCAGCTGTTGTCGAGCAATTAGCTCGCCGCATGGTGGAAGAAGATGTGCCTGACGTTCTTTTTGACAAGCGTTTGGTCTCAGTTAACTTAGCCCAAGTCATTGCCTCGGGTGATCCTGGCCTGGCAGCCGAACGTTTGGTTGAGATGCTGCATGAAGTGGCTTTGTCAGGAAACATAGTTTTAGCGCTTTATGGCATCGAAGCTTTGGTTGGTTCAGGCTCAGGGCCAATGGATTTGGCAGAGACTTTGTCCAGCGAATTGGATAAAGGTTATTTCTTGTTGGTGGCCACTGCCACGCCGCAAGCCTGGACTCAATATTTGGAACGTAGGACATTGGGCAAACAAGTGGTTAAAGTCATTGTCCCTCCGGCCGAGGCAACGCAGACCATACAAGTCTTGATGGCCAAGTCCGGGCCAATCGAATACCAGAATAAAGTGTTTTTCTCGTTTGCGGCCATTGAAAAAGCTACCAATCTGGCCATCCGCTATTTGCATGATGTGGCGCCGCCGCAAAACGCGCTCAACGTCATTCGTGAGGCAGCCGTAGCTGCGCGCAAAATCAGGGGAGAGGGAACTTTTGTTTCAGCCGAAGATGTTGCTAAAATCGTCCATGACAAGACAAATATCCCGGTGGAGATGGTAACCGAACAGGAATCGCAGAGTTTGTTAAACCTCGAATCTCGCATGCATGGCCGCATAGTTGGCCAAGACGAGGCAGTGGTAGCCGTGGCCCGGGCCATCCGCCGCGCCCGCGCCGAGTTGCGCGAGGGCAAACGCCCGATTGCCAACTTCATGTTCTTGGGGCCGACAGGCGTTGGCAAGACAGAGTGTGCCAAGACTTTGGGCCAAGAATATTTTGGCGATGAAGGTGCCATGGTGCGCTTGGACATGTCAGAATACCAGGATAAATCATCAATTGCCCGCATGATCGGGGCTCCGGGCGACGAGCGCGGCGGATTATTGACTGAGGCCGTGCGCCAAAAACCGTTTACAATTGTTTTGCTTGATGAAATCGAGAAAGCCCATCCCGACATTTTGACGCTTTTCTTGCAAGTCATGGATGACGGACGTTTGACCGATGGCATTGGCCGCACGATTGATTTTACAAACACGATTGTCATCATGACATCCAATGCCGGCACGCCTTACATCCAGTCCGCTGTGTCAGAAGGCTTATCAATGGAACGCATTAAGACTGCTTTGCTGGAACGCGAACTCAAGAGCGTTTTCCGTCCGGAATTCTTGAACCGGTTTGACGGCATTATCGTCTTCAAACCTTTAACGCGCGATGAAGTTGTGCAAATCGCCTGGCTGATGGTCAACAGCGTGGGCAGGCAGCTCGAAGCAAAAGGCATGAAACTCAGGGCAGACGACAAGGCTATCGAAGATTTGGCTGATGCTGGCTTTGATCCGGCTTTTGGCGCACGGCCCTTGCGCCGCGTTATCCAAGATCGCGTGGAAACGCCTTTGGCCGACATCTTGCTCCAAAAACAAGCTGGCCGGCGCGATACAATCGTACTTAATGCCGACGGCAGCTTGCACGTGGAAAAAGCTCCGGCACTGTGATAACTTAGACCGGTCATATGGATCAGATTGGATTGTTGGTGATTTGCGGTTATATCTTAGCGGGAACCGCCCTGTTGTCTTTTATTTTGAGCTACTTTAGCCGGCGCTGGGCTATACGGTTCAAGGCTTTGGATATTCCCAAGAGCCCGCGTAAAATCCATAAAGAACCAGTGCCGCTTTGGGGAGGGTTGGGGATTGGGTTGACGCTTATCACGGCAGTCTTTGTCTTTGGATCAGATGTCACTTTCTTGAGTTCAAAAATATCGCTTTGGCAGATTATTGGTTTTATTCTCGGCATCATCATCCTTTGTATTGGCGGTATGTTGGATGACAAATATGACCTCAAAGCCTGGCAAAGTTTGATTTTTCCTATTCTGGCAGCTTTAGCCGTTGTCCTGACAGGCACATCCATTGTCCACGTGACCAATCCAGGCACATCGGCTGCCTTTTTCTTGAACTGGTGGGTCTGGCATCCGTTTGGGTCAGCTTGGAGCCTTTCGTTGCCAAGTGATTTGTTGACGTTCATTTGGATATTAGTTGCCATCTTTGCAACTAAGATAACCGATGGTTTGGATGGCCTGGTATCCGGCATCACCGTCATCGGCGCAGCCATGGTTGGCTTGCTGTCGGTCATGAAAACTTATTTTCAACCGGAATCTGCCATTTTAGCCGCATCGGTCGGAGGCGCATATCTTGGTTTTCTGCCAAAGAACATGCATCCGGCCAAGCAGTTTCTGGGTGAAGGCGGAGCGACCATCGCCGGTTTTTGTTTAGGCTTCCTGGCCATCCTTTCGAGTGCCAAGATCGCCATAGCCCTCGCCGTGCTGGCCATCCCAGTGGCTGATGTGGCTTTTGTTTTCATGCGGCGCATTTATAACCACAAGCCTTGGTACCAAGGCGATGACACGCATCTCCATTTTCGGCTTTTGGCAGCTGGCTTGCCGCACCGCACAATTGTCTTTTTACTTTGGATAATTTCCGCTTCAGCCGGTATCATGGCACTTACTTTCCAGACGCGTGGCAAGATTTTTTTGATAATCGCCTTGGTTTTGCTGACGTTCCTTGTTTCTTGGCTGGCAGACAAGGCTATTAAGCGTCGACAGTCTAACCAACAGCAACCATGACTAAAGCAGTTAGAATCGCCCTGATTATCAGCTTGATTCTGGTCGGGATACTTTTAATTATTTTTTGGCCGATAAGAGGCGCGATGAAAGTTGATATTAACGGCACGCAGATTTCTGTCATGGTGGCTGATACAGAGGAGGCACATAAGCAGGGATTATCCGGATACGAAAGGATAAGGGACGACCAAGGCATGCTTTTTCTTTTTGACCAGCCCTATAAATACATGTTTTGGATGAAGGATATGAAATTCCCGCTCGATATCATCTTTATACGAGATGGCCGCATTGTTGATATGGCGTCCGATCTGCCGGCGCCAAAAGAAGGTGAGAGCCCGGCCACTTTTACGCCTAATGAGATGGCTGATCGCGTACTTGAAGTAAATGCTGGAACGGCCAAGCGGCTGGGTTGGAGTTTGGGCACTGAAGTCAAATTTTAATGATATTCAGCCAAGAATCCTTGACATATCCAGCTGATCTGCTAGAATCGTTTTCGCGTTCCGTAAAAAACCTCGCAAGAGAGTTTGTCTAAAGGAGAGTTGCGATGACAGAGATGTGTGGTATTAGCCAAGAGATGGTTGATGAAGGCAGAAGGATCAAGGGTCTCGATGAGGAATTCGACCAACAGGTGGAGACCTTGATCAGATCAGGTGTCCGCATGCACGTCGGGCCTACTGCCATGGGCGAACAAGCCTTCCGCGACATGCTCAATGAGCTCAAGGATCCTCTGCGTAGCGTCGAGTTCGCACCCGGAGATGAGTGCCCCAGGTTCCTGATCGTAATCCCGAACGGGTTGGTCAGCCTGCAAGACCAGTGTCACCGCATGAGCTGGGATGGCCGGTATGTGGTGATGAACATGAGGGAAGATAACCTGCGTGTTCTCTCCAATGGTCGACCGCATTGCCTGCCATACCTGGCTGTCCAGATTGACATGGGCTGCGACTATCGGCCCCTTTCGCTCGAGGATTACTCAGCCTACATCCGTGGAACAGGCCAGAGCTCGTTCTATGCTGAAGAGCTCCTCGCGCTCCTGCGCTGCAAGCCCCCGGCCATGCTTGAGGGCAAGTTCTTCTGCGCCAATATGCGCCATAAGCCTGACAAGCGTGGCGTGTACCTCCGGCTGGGGAAGGACAACTTCGAACTCAATACAGAGGACAAGGACATTGTGGGCCAGGACCACAGGTTCCCGTCCTGTATGAAACGCCTCTATATCACCAGGAAGCCCATATGCCTCAACGGCAGTCCGGCTTCCTTTGATTGAGGCCTTGGCTCTTAACCAGACTCGGTTTTGAGCCTATTTTTTTTGAAAACACCAAGATACAAGGTACAAGAGACAAGCGTTGTTTGTTACTTGTCTCTTGGTGTTTGGGATTTGACAATCTCGATGAGATTGTTTACTATATCGCCACTATGATTGCTGTAATTGCGACCGGTGGTAAACAATACCTGGTCAAAGAAGGAGATAAAATCGAGATCGAAAAGATCAAAGGCGAAAAGGGTGAAGCCGTGACTTTTGATAAAGTGCTTTTGACATCCGAAGAGGACGGTTCAAAGCTCAGTGTCGGTACACCCAATCTGTCGACCAAGGTCACAGGAAAAGTTATGGAACAAGGCCGCCACGATAAGATTGAGGTTGTGCACTACAAGGCTAAAGTGCGTTATAAGAAGCGCTCAGGCCATAGGCAGCCTTTCACAAGGATTGAAATTACAAAAATCGGGTAACCCCCGATTTTTTTTATCTAGCTTGATCGTCTATTCAGATAGGCATCAGTAATCGTCGCTTCATCGGCGTATTCGATTTGCGCGCCGGTTGGGATGCCGCGAGCTAAGCGTGAGACTGTTATCGGCAGTCCGGCTAGTTGGCGCATCAAGTACATGGCGGTTGTGTCGCCTTGGACATCTGGGTCGAGCGCCAAAATAACCTCGCGAATCTTGTTTTCAGGATTTTTTATCTTTTCCAACAGTTTGCCGATCTGCAACATCTCCGGCGTCTTGCCTTCAATCGGGTCAAGCAAACCGCCCAACACGTGGTATCGTCCCTGGTAAATGCCGGCATCTTCCATGACGCGCACGTCTTGGCTGTTGGCAACTACGCACAAGAGCCCGGCATCGCGCCTGGGATCTGAGCAAATCGAACAAGGCGAAGCATCGGTCCACATGCCGCAAACTTGGCAGGGGACAATCTTGGCCGCGAGTTGGGACAGAGTATCCGCAAATTGGCGGATATTGGTTTTGGATTGGGTGGCCAGCCAATAAGCGTAACGCAAAGCAGCCCGTGGCCCAACGCCCGGTAACCTATCAAACATCTCGGCTAGCTCATGAATCGAACGGGGGATGCTCATAACTAAGTAACTAGTAACGAGTAACTAGTAACGAGTCATGAGAAAACCACTAGTTACTCGCTACTTTTTACTCGTTACTGTTTGTTCGTCATTTCCTGTATGTCTTTGGCCAAATCCAAGCCGCCGATATCCTTGAGCTTGCCTGACAAAAGTTTCTGCAATTTTTCGGCAGCATCGTTAAAAGCATCCTTAATCAGGTTCTGGAGGTTAGCTTTGTCGGCCAAGGCATCATCTGTCAGCACCACGTTTGTCACGCGCTGGTTGCCATTCATATTGATTTTAACTTTGCCCCAACCGGACGAGCCTTCGACGGTTTCTTTTTCCAAAGTTGTTTGGATCTGCTTGGCGCGGCTGCGTAGGTCTTGGAATTGCTTGAGTTTGTTGAACATATGCGGCCATGTTACCGACTCGCTTGGTAAACGTCAAAAGTTAAAAAAATAGCCCAGTTACCTGGGGAGAGGTTATTCGTCTGAGTGTTTCGGACAAACGGAGGCCAGCCAAGACACGCCCCATGCCATGACAAAAACAATGAAGAGAGGGGCAAGATAGCTCAAGAGCGTAGCCACGGGAGAATAAAGCAGTTCCTCCCTGTGAATATAAAGAGAGAGGGTAAGGAGCAAGATGATAGCTAGGCTGAGCGAATAAATTGCCTTTTTCATTCCCGTGACTCCTGTTGAGGTTTGGTAAAGTCTACTAACTTTCAATGAAAACGTCAAAACGGCGTACCGGGCGGCAGGGTGTTGGTGATGGGCGTGTTGGGATCAAAATCAACCGGAGGCAGTTGGGCCGGGCTCATGGGAGGGGCGATAGTCGGCCTGGGAGCGGATGAGGGGATAGAAGCGTGCGCCATGGCAGGTTGCAAACCGTTTGCGCCTTGGGGTTGCTTGGCCAAGCTGCGGAAGCTGGCGCGTGTCTCGTCGAAAAACAGTTTGACCATACCGGTCGGGCCGTTGCGGTGCTTGGCAATGTGGATTTCGGCCAAGTGCCGTTCGTCGGGCGATAAATCTTCCAGCCTATAGTTTTTGTCAGCTGCTTTGCGGTAAATGAAAAGCACAATGTCAGCGTCTTGCTCGATTGAACCTGATTCGCGCAAGTGGGAGAGTTTTGGGATGGCTGGTTTGACTGTTTCGACAGCGCGCGAAAGCTGGGATAAAGCTAACACCGGTACTTGGAGTTCACGGGCAATAGCCTTAAGGCCGCGAGTAATCTCGGCCACTTCCTGTACGCGGTTTTCCGTACCGGCTCCGGAGCGGGATTCCATAAGTTGCAAGTAGTCGATAATAACAAAACCCAAACCATGTTCCATCTGCAGACGCCGCGCCTTGGTCCTGATTTCCACAATGTTGGCCGAGGCTGCGTCGTCGATATAGATTGGCGCTTCGGACAATGTGCCGATGGCATGGCCAATGCGCGAAAAATCATCATTCTCACCCTGGTCAGACAAACGGCCGGAGTGCATCTTCCACAAATCAACATTGGCTTCGGCGCAAATCAAGCGGTCTACAACTTGCTCCTTGCTCATTTCCAGCGAGAAATATCCAACCGGCACCTTGTGTTTGACCGCCGCATTGCGCATGAAGTCGAGCGAGAGCGAAGTCTTGCCGCAAGATGGGCGGGCAGCCAAAATCACCAAGTCGCTTTTCTGTAAGCCATTAAGCATGTTATCCAAATCTATAAAGCCAGTGGCCACGCCTCGCAGCTTACCTTTTTCGCGGTGTATCTCGTCAATGCGTTCAAAAGCAGAATCCAGAATGTTGGTGATGGGCGTAAAAGCCGTTTTCACGAACTTCTGCGAAACTCCGAAAAGTTTTTGCTCGGCTTGGTCCAAAACAGTTTCTACGTCTTCCGATTGCTCAAAGCCCAAGGCAGTAATGTCCTGTGCTGCGTGGATCAAACGCCTGAGTGTGGCTTTTTTCTGGACGATGCGCGCGTAATTCTGCACGTGGCTCGAAGTGGGCACTGTGTTGGCCAGTTGGATCAAATAAGCGCGGCCGCCGATAACCTCGACCTGTTTTTTTTCTTCCAAGCGGTCGGTGACAGAAAGGATGTCGATTGGCTCATGCTTGCGGAACAAGTCAGACATGGCCTCGAAAATTTCGCGATGTTTGTCAGCGTAAAAATCTTCCGGCGTCACCATGTCGCCCACGCGGATAATGGCCTCTTTGTCTATCAGCAAAGCGCCCAGCAAAGACATTTCTGCATCCAGGTTTTGGGGCACCAGCTTGTCGCTATCTGACATACGCACAGAACTTACTAGCCCGCAGGCAGCAGGGGAAGATGATAACGGGTGGTGGACTTGTGGATAACTTTATTTCACGAGACATGTAACACGAAACATGTAACATTAGGATGCATTTTTGCTACAAGTTACATGCTACATGTTACATGGTATAATTGAGTCAAATGAAACAAAACTCTAGAGTCCTGGACGTTACTTTGAATCTTATCGGGACCATTATCGGGGCTGGAGTTTTTGGATTGCCTGCAGTCATGGCAAAAACCGGGGTTTTGGGCGGCACGCTCATCTTTTTTGGGATAATGGCCGTGGCTTTGCTGCTGCATCTCTTGTTCGCCCAAATCGTGCTGGTAGATAAAACCAAAAGGCGGTTGGCAGGCTATGCCGGCAAGTGGGTTGGCGGATGGGCTTATTGGTTAGCCTTGATAATTTTTTTCTTCAAATGCTGCGGCGCCATCTTGGCTTATATTATTTTGGGCGGGGAGTTTATCTCAGCTATTGCCCACGGCCTTGGCCTGTTTGATGTTGTCTGGGTTTGGCAGCTGGTCTTTTGGGCAGTCGGCGCGATTATTGTTTTCTTTGGCTTGAAGATCGTAACCCACGTCGAGGACGACCTGACTTGGTTGCTGGTTGGCGCCATGATTTTTTCCGGCGTTGTCTTAGTCCCGTTTTTTGATTGGCATGGCCTAAGCACATTGAATGCCATGAACTTTTGGCAAGCCTTGGGCGTTATGTTCTTTGCCGTGACTGCCATGACAGTCGTTCCAGAGGCTGTTGATATTGCCGGCCGCAACGCCAACACTGCGCGTCGCGGAATTATCTGGGGCACAGTCATAGCGGGCGTTATCTCTTGGATTTTTGGGTTGAGCATTGCCTTGGCTTATCCGGGCGTCCAAGGTGCAGCCGACATCTCTCAAGCTTTCCCGCCCATTTTCTGGTGGCTTATCCCAACTGTCGGCGTCTTGGCCGTTGTTACTTCTTATTTGACTGTTACCCAGGCTTTGAAAAATCTTTTGCTCCTTGATGTTGGCTTTAAGCCGATCTTATCCTGGGCAGTGGCCATTGTTGTGCCTTTGGGATTTTTCGCAATCACTGCCCGTAACTTTTTAAACACCATTGGATTTGTGGGTGGCGTGCTGACTGGTCTGTCCGGCCTGATCGTCTGCCTTTGTGCTTGGCAAGTTATGCGGCACAAAGGAGTACATGTTAATTGGGCTTGGAAGTGGCTGCCTTTGCCTTTGGGTCTGGTACTCTTAGCCATTGTTTTGCAGGAGCTTATGACGTATGTCAAAATATAATATATGAAAAAGTATTTATCGTTCGTTTATATCCCATTGCTTAAATGGCTGGCCAACCTGACGCTTATCATGTTGGTTTTTGGGTACCTGCTCACCACGCCGCTTAACCCGTGGCTTGAGTTGGCTATTGGCTGGACACTGTCCATGTTGATTGCCATGTTTTTCACTTATTGGGCCTGCCATAAGGAGATATTCCAAGGCAAAAGGCTGGCATTGTTCATTGCCTGCTGGGTCGTTATCACGGCTGCCATGGAAATGTTTTTGAGCTATTACACTTTTTGGAGCCCATTCTTCACGCTCTTGCGTTTCGAGTTCGCTGTCCAAATGCTGGCCGAAATTTTGGGCATCCTGATCATCATCAAAGTCCTGCGCCGGCAGCATGCCTACAACGTTGCGGCAGAGGGGATCAACCTTGAAGGGTAATTAACAATTAACAATGAATAATTAACAATTCCGGATTATTCCGGATTTTGTCATCCTCGGGCGAGTCCGCGAGACCCGGGGATCCATCCCTTCGTCATTCCGAACGGAGGTGAGGAATCTGCGGAGCTTCAGTCACTCTGAGCGCAGGCGCCGCGCCCGCCATCGCTACGCTTAGGCGTTGCGGGCGGGAAGAGTCTGCGAAGCTATTTAACCTCAATCCCAAATGAATCCAGAAGCCCCAAAACTTCGGGGTAAGAAAATTTAGCGTGTTTGATTTTGTTCCTAGTCGGATCGATGTAATAATTTCTTGCCTTGGTGAAGTCAGTTTTTTCCAAGACTGTGTCATCAAATTTGCTGCCTTGCAGGTCAGAGTCAGTAAAGTCGGCTTCAGTCAGGTTTGAGCTCATGAATTCAGAATTACGCATGGCGCAATCAATAAATTTTGTTTGACGTATCTCTAAGTTGCTAAAATCGCATAGTTCTACCAGGCAATGGCTGAATGACCATTCGATGAGCAGGGATTTGATGGCCGAGAACATGACGCCAATGATTTTGCAGTCCTTGAACGCCACGTTTTGGAAAGAACAGTGGTCAACTTTAATATTCGAAAGGTTGCAACCTTCGAACGCACAATCGATAAATGCCGAACCGGAAAATTTGCATTCGCTAAAATCGCATTGCTTAAACGTGCAATTCGAAAATTCTTTAAGCTGTAAATCTTGCCCGGGGCAGACTAATTTATGGAAAGTTTGGCTTTCGTAGGTTTGGGAGTCTAATTCCATAGCAATTTTTACCCCGCCATCTCTTTCACTGTCTTCATCAGCATGGCAACTGTCATGGGGCCGACGCCGCCGGGGACAGGGGAATACCAGCCTTGCATGTGGTCAGTGCCTTCAGGGTTAAAATCGCCGCGGACTTTGTTGTCGGGAGTTTTATTTGTTCCGACGTCAATCACAACTGCGCCGTCTTGGACGCTGTTGGATGTTAAAAAGCCTTGTTTGCCGACTGCGACCACAATAATGTCAGCCTCGCGCAGTTCCGCGTCATCCACACTGTGCGAGCGTGAAGTGTCTTTAGCTATCATGACTTTGACCGTGGCGCCGGCTTTTTCCAAAATATATTTGAGCGGATCAGCGAACAAATGCGAGTTGGCCACGATGATGGCCAACGAATGGTTAGGCGTTACGTTGGTTGAAGCAATCAAACGCAAGATACCTTCGTGCAACGGAGGTACGATTTTAGCGGAAGCATTTTTTAGGGCCTCAAGATTTTTAGGATGGAAACCGTCAGCGTCTTTTTTGGGATCAATGGCAGCAATCAGCGCGTCAGTATCATGGCCTTCTGGCAAGGGGAGCTGGATTAGGATGCCGTTGACCTCAGGGTCTTTGTTCCAAGTTTGTATAATCTCAAGCAATTTTTGGTCTGGCGTTTCAGCCGGGAGTTTTTTGATGTCTGTGCGTATGCCAATTCTTTGGGCTGCTTTTTGCTTGAGAGTGACATAAAGGTCAGATGCCGGATCATTGCCAACTAAAAGCACGCCCAATCTGGGGTGCAGGTTTTTGGTTGCTATTTCCTTCTTCAATCCATCCAAAATCTGATCAGCGATTTCTCTGCCTGGTATCCTTTGCATGGGCAGCAGGATACCGCTTTTTAGCTAAGTTGTCCACTCCTATTTGTCATTCCGAACGTAGGTGAGGAATCTGCGGAGCTCATCAACGGACTCGAGGCATCTTAGTTAACGAAGATTCCTCCACTTCACTTCGTTACGGTCGGAATGACAGGGCGGGGACTGGGAACTTCCCACACATATCCTTTACTTCCTCACGAAGCCCTTCGTACCAACCGTCAGTCTTGAGCGATTCTTTGAATTGTTTGATTAGCGCGAGCCGTGCTTCTTTGTCGGTCGGGAGTTGATAGTCTTTGATGTGTTCGATGACTTGCACAATCCAATTGGCAATCTGTTTCATTTCAGCTTCACCCATGCCGCGAGTCGTGGCGGCTGGAGTGCCGAGGCGAAGGCCGCTGGGATAAAACGGCGTGCTGGGATCACCTGGGATCATATTGCGGTTGGCAATCAATCCGATACGCTCCAAAGCCAGATCCAAGAACATGCCGCGGCCAGGACCGGTCGAGGTCAAATCAACCAGGATAAGATGGTTATCAGTTCCGCCTGAAACTAACTTTAATCCATGCGACGTCAACTCTTGGGCCAGGGCTTTGGCATTGGTGACGACTTTTGATGCGTAATCCTTAAACTCCGGCTTGGATGCTTCGAGCAAAGCAACACCAATGGCAGCAATGTTGTTGAGGTGCGGGCCGCCTTGCAAACCGGGGATAATGGCTTTGTCGATTTTTTCAGCCAGTTCTGGATTTTTATCCAAACCTCTTTGCGTGACCATAATCATGGCGCCGCGCGGTCCGCGCAAAGTCTTGTGCGTGGTTGTCATCACAAGATGGGCAAAGGGGACTGGGCTCTCATGCTGCCCACCGGCGATTAAGCCGCTGATGTGCGAAACGTCAGCCAACAGATATGCCCCAACTTCATCCGCGATTTGGGCAAACTCCTTAAAAGGAATGGCCCGCGGTATGGCTGTGCCGCCGCAGACAATGACTTTTGGTTTATTCTCTTGCGCCAAGCGCCTGACTTCTTCCAAATCAATCATACCATCAGCTGTCATGTGGTAAGGCACGCTTTTCCAGAATTTTGATGTCATTGAGAATTTCCAGCCGTGCGTCAAATGTCCTCCATCCAACAAGTTTAAACCCATGATAACCTCGCCCGGTTCGCAAATCGCGGAGTAGATGGCCAAGTTGGCCGGTGAGCCGGAATAAGGTTGGACGTTAACGTGAGGGACTCCAAAAAGGGACTTGGCTCTTTCGCGCGCCAGATTTTCCACTTGGTCAGCCACTTCATTGCCCGGGTAATAGCGCTTGCCAGGATAACCTTCGGCATACTTGTCAGAGAGTACGCTCGAAAGCGCCTCAAAGACTGCTGGCGAAGCATGGTTTTCCGACGGGATGAGCGTCAAGCTATTTTGTTGGCGCACTTCCTCGGCTTTCAGGAGCTCGGCCATCTGTTGGTCTGTTTGTTGGAGAATCATATTGAGCTAAAGATTACCCCAGAATCTTTGAGCTGTGTAGTGCCTTGACATTGGGCCATTTTCGGCACATACTGATTATTCCGTCCTTTTTT
>JAQULH010000026.1 GCA_029004215.1 Patescibacteria group bacterium
TGGTGGGCGAGGAGGGACTTGAACCCTCATGGCCTTGCGACCGCTGGCTCCTGAAGCCAGTGCGTCTACCAGTTCCGCCACTCGCCCTCAAATCAATTAACAATGAACAATTAAAAGTTAACAATTATGGCCTCCATTATTGTTTGAATAGCAACTTCTGTCAATTATTCATTGTTAATTTTTAATTGTTAATTAGCTTTATTTCCACCTCAATCCTGTCTTGATGTACCAATGGCTAAAATCTTGGAAGCGATCCGAAGGTCTGGCTACGCGGATGGCTTCGCCTGTGCCTTTGACCCTGTTTGAAATGACATAGGCATAATATGGCCTGGCTAAAAACAGGGCCGGAGCACGCTTCATGATAGCTTGAGATAGTGCTTCCCGGTTTTTGGCCAAGGTTTCCGTGGTACTGGCTGCTTTGGTCTGTTCAATCAACGTATCAACTTCTTTTTCAGCCAAGCCCGAAAAGTTCATGCCTCTCTCAGCCGCTTGCCCGCTCCACCAAATGGGGAACAGATCTTGGTCAGGTTGGAGCAGGACATTCCAAAGCACAATTTGGGCATTTCTTTCACGACTCGATTTTTTGAGCAATAACCTTGAGTCCAAAGGTTGGATATCAACTTGGGCGCCCAAGAGCGACCATTGCCTTTTCAGTAAGTCGGCAACCTTAAGCAAATCCGGTTCATCCGGAGCAGTAATAGTCAGGGTGAGCTTGGTGGATGATGGGGTGGAAACCGGACTGGCTGTTGATTTGTTGTCGGGACGCTGATAAACGCGGACGCTGTCATTACTCGGCAAGACCCAACCGGCATTTTGGAGCAGCTTGCGGGCCGCATCCAAATCATAGGCCGTGCTGGAAGCGGAAGGCATGAAGGGATAGGGCGTATCAACTGCTTCGGCCATGTTATTGTAGGCGCTCAAGATATCTTGTCGATTAGTGGCTGCGATGAGTGCCTGCCTGACTCGCAAATCACTCAAGGTTTTGTCTTTGAGGTTGAAGAAAGCAATCGTTTCTTGGGGTATTTCCAAGTGCACGGAATTCCAACGCGCGGCTGAACGGAATTTATCCGCCTCACTGGGCAGGATGAAAGAGGCGGCGTCTACCAAGTCTGATTTCAAAGCATCTTCGGCCGTAATCCTGTCAGCATAGAACTGGAACGTGACTGTTTTGATGTAGGGCTTTACGCCATAATACCTTTCCGACCTCTCAAGCGTGTATGCGCGGATCACGCCAAGGTTGTCGCGCGTAAATGATTTAACCATGTAAGGCCCGGAACCGATTGGTTTGAGGTTGTAGTTGGCCAGGCGTGCGCTGGCTACCGGGATATCTTGCCAAAGGTCGGACGGCAAAATGCCGACTGTCAGGGCGGTCAAAAAAGTCACGTCAGGTTGTTCCAAAACAAACTGGACAGTATGGTCATCCAAGACAGCTACCTTAACGCCGCGGAAAAAGGGTGCCAGTAATGAATTGCGGACAGGATCTTGGATTGACTCGATGGTAAATTGTACGTCATCAGCCGTAACAGGTTGCCCATTATGGAATTGGGCATTGGGTTGCAAATTAACTGTCAGCACTTTACCGCCCTCGCTCCACTCATAGCTTTTGGCCAAATCAGGCACTGGTTCAATGCCTTGCATGCGGAATAGGCCTGAGTAGATTAGGCTGACCAGGTCAGCATCAACATCATTGGCAGGGGAGTCGATGGGATTTAGGGTTTGTGGTTCGCCGATCAGAGCTTCGGTATAAGTGCCACCGACAGCCGGCACGGTTGTCAGGTGATAAATGGCCAGTAAGGTAAAGACAGCAACTAAAAAGACAACAGACAGGGATAAGGAAATCGCCAGTGTGCGCCGTTCGCCGGAAGAAAGCACACGAGCCGCGTATCTGATTTGGCGCCAGCGGGGCACTGCTTTGGGTTTGGTCACTGCCAATACCAAAAGATGGTCCTTGGCTGAATCAGGGGTTTGTTCGGTGGATGTCTTAGCCGTAGGGGTCAGCCAAAAAAGGATCCTGCGGACCCACGAGCGAACGCGGGCAAACACAGCAGGCATAGGCATTGTTTGGTTAGGCAAGGGCCACGTTTAAGATGGCTGTCACGAAAAACAGTATGGCCAGTCCAATGGTGGCATAGAAAAGGCCTTTTTCAAGTCCGCGTTTTGTCCTGAATACAGTGCCTTCGCCGCCAAAAGCTGCGCCCAAGCCTGTGCCTCGTTGCTGCAGCAAAATTGCCGTGACAAGCAGGATAGAAAGCACGATCTGGATTATAGGAAGTATGGTTTGTCGCATGCCGGATAGGTTATCTCCCAAAGCTGCCAAAGTCAACACCCAGATGCAAGGCGTATTTTGTGCTACAATTGGGGCATGCCAGAAGTTAAACCGTGGTACAAACGAACCTGGGGAGTGGTTATCCTGATAGTTGCGGCTTTGATTTTGTTAGGCGCGGGGCTTTTTGCCAGGCAGATTGTTGTCTTTTACGGACAGATAAAGGCAGGTAATAAGCCGCCTGATTTTACGGTGCGCCGCTTTTCTGGGGCACAATTGGCACTTCCGCCAACAACCGAGAATCGGGATGAGGTCAAAAGTCAGGTAGCCGGGGATGAGGGTGAGCCGTATGGCGGCGCGGTCAGTGGTACTCATCAGATTGTTGAGTTTTTGGATTTTGATTGCCCTTACAGCAAATCAGCCCTGCCTTCTGTCCATGATATCTTGCGTTTAAGGCCGGACGTCAAGGTTATTATCCGTGATTTTCCTTTGACAGACATCCACCCTGACGCGGAAGCGGAAGCCATAGCTGCTCGTTGTGTCTGGCGCCAGGGCAATGCCAGCGTGTATTGGAAATACCATGATTTGCTTTTTGCCAACCAAGAAAAGCACGATGCCGATTCACTCAAGCAATTCGCTTATCAGGCAGGCGTTGATTCAAGGTATGATTCATGTGTCGGGGCAAAGCCGGCTGCCGCTTTGGTCCAGCGTTCTGTCTTGGATGCCATTAACGCCGGAGTTTCCGTTACACCCACATTTTTTGTGGATGGCATCAAGGTAGAAGGCGCAGCTGATACGCAAACGCTGATCAAATTATTAGAGTAAAATTATGCACGGCAGAAGCTTGGGTAAAAACCATAAGCGCAGACATGGGAAAAGGAGCAAAGGCGGTAGGGTAAGCTTTTTTTTAGGTGTATCATTTTTGATATTTTTCTTCTCATATTTGGTTATGCCTTCGGCCCTGGCCGGAACGGTTTCTCTTAATTGCGAACCTAATCTTGGTAAATGCCAAAATTCTCCAGGAGCTGGAACTTGCCCAGCGGGTACAAATATAGTTTCGCCTCCGCCGCCAGATTTTGATGAATATGGAATGACAGATTATGTACTTAAATGTGGCCCGGGCCAGGTTTGTTGCAAGGGTACCGCCCAAACCGGAGCGACGGGTAGTACCTGTCCGGCTGGGCAAAGCTACACCAAGCCGGGTTTGGGAGCCATACGTTGCGGGGCAAACCAGTGTCGGGCGAGCGGTTATCTTTGGTTCACTGATTGCCTAAGCGAATCCGACTGTGCAGCCAATCGCGGTACGACAGATGGTGGCAATATGGCGGGTTGTGGCGAAGGAACGTTTTGTTGTCGTATCAAAAAGAATCGATGCAATGATTCGGAGACAAATCCCAATAAAGTTTATCTCTGCACATCAGAGACTGAATGCACTAGCAAGGGCGGAAAATTGATCGGTGGAGGGTCTGGGTGTAACGAAGGAAGCGGTTATCCAAAATGTTGCGAGTTCAATGACAGTAATGAGCCGGGTAAGGATACCATGTTGAATGCTGGTGAACCTTTACAGGGCTTGACTGGTGCCACTGGCGGGAAGTCTTCGCAGGTAAGTCGCGTAGCCCGTAAATACCAAAACATAAATTCTTTTTGTTTCACCGAAGCCGAGTGTTCCAAGGCTTCTGATCCGGGCAGTTGGGTTAGTGGCCAAGGATGCCCCAGTAAGGGCAATACCCTCCAGGGTTATTGCAAAGCTCCGGTACCCCAATATTCGCTCCAATATCCTCTGGGGGGAGTCACGACCATCAGCGGCTTAAAAAATTTCATCGGCCTGATTTTTAATTACGGGATGAGCATAATCATCATCGTGGCGGCAGTGCTTTTTATTTATGGTGGTTTCCGTTACTTGTTCTCGGCCATAGCCGACGACATCCAGACGGCCAAGACCATCATGACAGACTCGGCCATCGGCCTGGCCATGGGCTTGGGCGCTTATGCCATCTTGGCTAACGTAAATTTCAATACCATAAACCTCCGTGCGTTTGATGTCTTCATGATCAATAAGCTGTCGTTTTATGATGTCTTATATTGTGCTGATGTTAAGCCGGCGGCCGGTAAGACTGAAGCAAAATTTCAGGATGCTGGCTCGCCTTTTTCTCCTCTTGAGCTCGATGTCACCAAGGGCTACCCCTTATCATTAAAAGACACTAAATGCGGAGAGGAATATTTTATTGAAGGCAGCGATTCATTAAGCGTTTGTTCCGGTTCGAGCTGTGGTGCAGGACTCTGTTTAAATTGTTCGGGCGGCACGATTGATTGCCGGTCAAGTTCGGAAAAAGAACATGTTTGTTTTGACAACGATTTAGGCGGGAATTTGGTGCTGGAAAGTAAACTAAAAGCTGAAGACGTTAAGGGAATTCTGTTTTGCGCTTATAGATCCGGTAGCGAAACAAAAATCGATACCATGGGGTTGGGCAAGGCGGATTTTAAAGGGATAGAAAAATCCGCCGGCTCGGTTGGCGGTTGGGTAGGTATGTATGTCATTAAATACAGGGACAAACTCGACGCCATCGAATCTTTCAAGTCGACCTGCGCTTCCAAGGGTGCGCTGAACGTCCTTTATGCCTTGGACGCAAAATTTAGCGGAGACGAGAGTGTTTTTGGAAAATGGATGAGGAGGGGTAGCGAAGTATTGCCTTTGACGGCTGCCATCTCATTCGTTACGGGCGTCAGTTCATTGGATGAAGTGAGATTTATCTTAAGCAAAGACGAGTGTAATAAAAATATTTTAGCCGATACCGTAACGGTCACAGCTTATAAAGATTCTTTTGCCGCCGGTATCAGCACATATACGAGTTTTGAAGAAGCTATGGCGCAGACGACCATCACCCCGAAAAGTTATTGGTCCGCTGACGAGATCGTGAACGCCATAAAAAATAAGCAGAGTATTATGTGCAGTTTTTCTGTGGTTGGGAAGCAATCTTGACGGTCAGTCAGTTACTCTTGCCCCAATTTAAAGTTTATGGTAGGCTCAAGCGCAACATGCCTGCCTCGAATTTCATTTCCATCAAGGGCGCGCGCGTCCATAACCTGAAGAATGTTTCCATCGACTTGCCCAAGAACAAGTTGGTTTTGATTACCGGCCTTTCGGGATCGGGTAAATCGTCTTTGGCTTTTGATACTGTCCATGCCGAAGGCCAGCGCCGTTATATGGACAGCCTGTCTTCGTATGCCAGGCAGTTTTTGGAATTGCAGGATAAGCCCGATGTGGATGAGATCCAGGGCCTTTCGCCTACGGTAGCCATTGACCAGAAATCCTCATCGCACAACCCGCGTTCGACCGTTGGCACAGTCACGGAAATTTATGATTATTTACGTTTGCTCTTCGCCCGTGCCGGTCGGGTGCATTGCCCGATTTGTAACCGCGAAGTGGTCAAACAAACGCAAAAAGAAATAGCCGACAAACTTGTAGTTTTGGCCCAAGACTCAGACGTCCTTTTGCTGGCACCCATGGTGCATGGGCAAAAAGGCGAGCATAAGGTCGTTTTGCAAGCGGCTGAGCACGCCGGTTACCGCGAAGTGCGTTACGACGGCACCATGGTTGATATCCGCGAACTGATGCGCACCAAAGTCGATAAGACAAAACCGCATGATGTTGAAGTCCTGGTTTCGCGCATAGCCAAAAAGTCCGGTCTTGTGCCGACTGCCCTGACAGAGCTCCTGAAAAGCGCATTGGAGTTGGGCAACGGCATGGTTATGGCTGTTTCAGAGGAAACTGGTGATGAGATTTTATTTTCTGAAAATTTGTTTTGCGCCACGGATAACCTTTCCTTGCCGCCGATTGAACCACGGCTGTTCTCGTTTAACTCGCCGCACGGCGCTTGCCCGGAGTGTACTGGTCTGGGCACCAAACTCGTCTTGGATGCTGACTTGGTCATGCCAAACAAGCGCCTGACCATTGCCCAAGGCGCCATCAAGCCGTGGACGCGCATTGCCGGCAACCAAACAACCCATCTTAAGCTAGTTGAGGCAGTCGGTAAGAAGCATGGTTTTTCCATCCACCAGGAAGTGGGCCAGCTTTCAGCCGAAGCCATGAAGGTTCTGTTGGACGGCACAGGTGAGGAAGTATTTGATGTCGAGAGCAAGAGCATGGCTTTTCCGGGCATTTTGGCATTACTCGAAGAGAAGTACCGCCAGACAGATTCTGAATACGTGCAAAAGGAGATAGAAGGCTATATGCGCGTTTTGATCTGTCCGAGTTGCAACGGCCGCCGTTTGAACAAGACAGCGCTAGGCGTAACCATTGCCGGCAAAAATATCGCTGAAGTGGTGGAACTGTCACTGGAAGAAGCGGGCATCTTATTTGAACAATTTGGCAAATCTGCGCCGACCAAGGCCAAGCCCAGCAAGATTTCACGTGCCAAAACTGAGAATAAGCCTGATCCGCAAGGTTTTACCGAGCAGGAAAGGATGGTTGTCAGCCGCGTGCAATCAGAGATTAGGCGCCGCGTTAAAAATTTACTGGATGTTGGCTTGGGTTATTTGACCTTGGACCGGAGCGCTGTCTCGCTTTCTGGCGGTGAGTCGCAACGTGTCAGGCTGGCCGCCCAATTAGGGTCTGACTTATCAGGCGTGATTTATATTTTGGATGAGCCTTCAATCGGTTTGCACCAGCGCGACAATGAAAAGCTGATCCAGACCATGAAGAGGCTGCGCGACATAGGCAACACTGTCATTGTGGTTGAACATGACGAAGCAGTCATGCAAGCCGCTGATTTTATCGTTGACGTTGGTCCGGGAGCAGGGGAGTATGGCGGCGAAATCGTGGCGGCCGGTTCGTTGGCCGAGATCAAACGTAACAAGGAATCTATCACGGGCGCTTATTTGCAAGGCAAGAAGTGCATCGCCATACCCAAGGCCCGGCGCAAGGGTAATAACCGGAATTTGACTGTGCGCGGGGCAACTGAGTTTAACCTCAAGAATGTTGATTTGAAATTGCCTTTGGGCAAGTTTGTTTGCGTGACCGGCGTGTCCGGTTCCGGCAAATCGACTTTGATCCTGGATATTCTGGGCCGGGCGCTTTCCGCCTCGTTCTACCATGCCAAGGATTTGCCGGGCGCGCACAAGAAGATCGAGGGCATGGAACATTTGGATAAAGTAGTGTCTGTTGACCAGTCACCCATTGGGCGCACGCCCCGCTCCAACCCGGCGACTTATACCGGCGTATTTACGGGCATCCGCGACCTCTTTACCGATATCCCGGAAGCCAAGATGCGCGGTTATGATGCCGGTAAGTTTTCGTTTAACGTCAAAGGCGGCGGCCGGTGCGAAGCCTGCGGCGGCGACGGTTACGTTAAGATTGAAATGCAGTTCCTGTCCGACGTTTATGTGGAATGCAGTGAGTGTCATGGCAAACGTTACAATGCCGAGGCTTTGGAAATCCATTACCGCGAAAAGAACATTGCCGACATTTTGGACATGTCAGTCGAGGAAGCGCGCCGTTTCTTTGTTGACCAACCGTTGATTTACGAGAAACTTTCAGTCTTGCACGAAGTCGGCCTTGGTTACATCCGTTTAGGCCAACCGGCCACCACACTATCCGGAGGTGAAGCCCAACGCGTCAAACTCGCCACAGAGCTCTCACGTCGCGCTACTGGCAGGACTCTCTATATTTTGGACGAACCGACGACCGGCCTGCATTTTGACGACATCCAGCGCCTATTGCAGGTCTTGAATGCCTTGGTGGACAAGGGAAATACGGTTTTGGTCATCGAACACAACTTGGACGTAATCAAATGCGCTGACTGGGTGGTTGATATGGGCCCAGAAGGCGGTGCTAAGGGCGGCCTGATTATTGCTGAAGGCACGCCGGAAATGGTAGCCAAGAACAAGAAGAGCATCACAGGCCAATACCTCAAAGACGTTTTGAAGTAACTTGTTGTCAGGCGTCTCAGTGTGCTAATCTGTAGCCATATGAGACGCTTTTTGATGTTAACAATGTTTGTGGCAGTAGCCGCTGTTTGTTGGCCGATAGTACCGGCCCAGGCTGCCCCGGTGGATTTTAATACGGTGACAGTCAGGTCTTCTAAGAGCACTGTCACGGCTGATGGCATTGACCAGTCCACCATCAGCGTGAATGTTAAAACCACTAACTACTTGGCCGCCGAAGGGGCTACGGTCACCATCACCACTTCGCGCGGTGGAGTGGATGAAGTTAAGCCGACCGAAGCCACGACTGACAGCTTTGGTTCGGTTAATTTTATATTAAGGTCGCTAAAGAATGGGGCAACGACAATCATGGTTGATGTCAACGGACATCGCGTCAGCCAAACTGTTTCGGTTAATTTCGTGAACGGCCTTGATATTGGTTTAGCCGCCGGCAGCTTGATCAAGATCCCAAGCGATAGCGACCCCAATACCTTTGCTGACTCAGCCGTCTATTACTATGCCAACAACGGGCGGCGTTATGTCTTTCCCAATGAAAAAGTTTATTTCACCTGGTACACGTCATTCGATAACGTCAGGATCCTATCAATCGAAGACATGAGCAAAATTCCGATTGGCGGCAACATCACTTACCACCCAGGGGTCAAGCCGGTTAAGTTCCAAACTGATGACAAGGTTTATGCCGTGTATCGCAACGGGGAGCTGAGGTGGCTTAAGACAGAAGCTGTAGCCCGTGCCATTTATGGCGAAAATTGGACATCTAAAGTTGATGATATCAGTGAAGCTTTCTACGTCAATTACAAATTCGGACAGCCCATAGAGAATGCGGTTGATTTCATGGCCGAAACCATTGCCGGTAAGTACTCAACAATTGAAAAAGACAAAGGACTGTAAAAAAATCCCGACATTTCGTCGGGATTTTTTTACGCTGTCTGCGTCTTGATTTTGGGTTTAACTTCCTTAAGGCGTTTCTTGTGGGATCTTACGAAGTGCAAGACCTTGCGGCGTACTTTTACTTGGCCAACAAGTTCCATTTTGGCGATGGTCGGCAAAAAGACAGGGAAAATCTTTTCCACGCCAATGCCATCGCTGGACTTCCTTATGGTCATCGTTTTTTGGATGCCGGCGCCGCGGACATTAATCACCAGGCCCTCGTAGACCTGAATACGTTCCTTTTCTTCGCCTTTGGGGTTCTTTTCGCGTATCTTCTGGTGCACGCGGATGGTCATGCCTGAGCGAATATCTTCGCCAGCAATGGCCGGATAGTTAGCAGTTGCCATATGTTTATTGTGCGGGCATGTTACATGGACAAGCCTTTGGAGTCAAGTCTTGGCTCAAGAGACTCATAAACCAGATTGGCCGCTTCCTGGGCGCTTTTCAGAGGAGAGGTATCAAGTACCAAGTCATAGTGGCTTTCATCCAAATAATCGATGCCATAGATTTTCTGGTAACGGCGCATGTCAGAGGCCAGACGCGCCTCAAGCACCCGCTGGACTTCTTTGAGGTCAGACGTCAGTTTTTCGTCAGGCCTTTCATCTTTTGATGCCAGGATGCGCTGGGCTGCAACAGCCGGCTGGCAGTCCAGAAATACCTTAAAAGATTTAGGTATGAAGTACCAGGAAAGGCGTCCTTCGATGACAAAATCATCTTCCTTGGAACCCAGTTCCTTTTGGTAATCATCAACAATCGTGTCAGTGGTCTGGTCTGTCTCTCCAAGGGCATTCAATTCATCCAGCGTAAGGCCCTTGTCCATGGCCATCTTGCCTCGCAAGCCGCCTACCGAATAAAAAGGCCAGCCGAGTTTTTCGGCGATTATCTTGCCGACAGACGTTTTGCCCGATCCGGGCACGCCAGAAATAGTAATGATCATAAGTCATTAGTTTTTCATGAGGTCATCAAAAGATGGGTCTGGTTTAATCTCAAAAGTTTCTGGTTCGCCTGTCGCTGGATCCTTAAAGGTGAGCTTGATGCTTTGCAGCATTATGTGGTCTGTTTGCAGGTTGGGCTTGGTTTTTGGCTTATAAAGTTGGTCGCCGACTATCGGGCAGTCTAAAGCATAAAGATGGGCGCGGATTTGGTGGGACCGGCCTGAAAGGATTTGGACTTCCAGTAGGGATGCATTCTTTCTTTTTTTTATGACGCGATAATGCGACCAAGCCACTTTGCCTCCAGCGTCACCTTCCGGCCGGGCTGCCATCCTAGGCCGGCTGGCAGATCGCGCAATGCTGAAACGAATCTCGCCCTCTTCCTTGGGCGGCGCGCCATGGACCAAGGCTAAATAGATTTTTTGTGTTTGGTGGTGTGAGAACTGGTTTTTTAAATCATCAAAAGCATTTTGGGTTTTAGCTACCACCATCAAACCGCTGACGTCCTTGTCCAGGCGATGGACAATGCCTGACCTATCCAAATCTTCGCCGACTTTACCCAAAGGAGGGAAGTGGGCTATCAACAAATCAACCAAAGTCCCATCCTTGTGTTGAGAGTCAGGATGCACCAAAAGCCCGGCCGGCTTGTTGACCACGATCCAATCAGGAGTTTCTTTGATGATGATGTCTTTAAGTTTGACGTTAATTTGTTCGGCAACTCGTATCTGTTTCTCGTGTCGAACCGTTGTAACCATATTTTGTTCAAATATGACCTTTTGTCCGGTTTTGAGGAAAGCGTGGACAGTCGCCCTTTTACCGTTAATTGTGCCGGCGCCTGCCTTAAGCTTTTTGGCAATGGCACTGCGTGTCATATCTGGAATTTTGTCAGCCAAAAAAACATCCAGCCTTTGCCCGGCGTCTTGGGGTTTGATTGTCCATTGATTTTTGGCCATGGGCATAGGTTACCGTAGCTTGGTTAAAAAAAGAAGCCCCGAGAGTAATCAGGGGCAGTGTCTGGCTTGGGCTCGAGCCTCGCGACGAGCGTCGTCGACGATGCGGGCGGCACAGCGGAGCAAGAACGAGTAGCCTTGGTCGTACTGGGCCTGCCTTTCGAGCGACCGGAACCGCCTCTTGCCATCCACAAACTCCTTGAATTCCTCGATAGCTTTGAAGGCCGGCTCGTGGTCTGGGGAGTTCCTGAGCTGGTCCAAGGCGGTTGAGACAAGCTCTTGGCTGATAAAGGGCATGGGTCTACCAAAGCTGGTAGGGCGATGGTTGAGCAGCGCGCTGAGCGCGGTCAAGAAACAGGCCTCGCCTTCCAGCATGGGGTTTTGGTCAAGCAGCAGCTTGAGCGTGGGCGCAAAGAGCGCGAACCGGAAGTAGATGGTCACCTTTTGCTCCAAAGCACTCATGGCAAGACTCCTTTACGCGATAGGTTATCTAGCCAGAAATAAGCCATTATGTCAAGGGAGAGCGGTTTTACTTGACAAAAGGCCTTTTTTATGATATTATAGCCAATATTAAGTCATCTAAAAGACTTTTTTATGAATGAAAAACCGCAACTCAAACAAGCAGGAGATGCTTACCTGACGCAGGGCGCTGAATCTAAACAAGCGCTCGACAAATTGGCTAAACATGATGAATTAGGCGAGCAAAGGGAAGCGGCCTTGAGTAAATTAGGCTCACAAGAAATGTCTGATAAGATTAAGGCCTCACAGGCTAGTGAAGTTTTGAGGCAAGAATCTGTGAAATCACACTCAAGTGAATTCATCAAAGATGCAAAAGCTTTGGCTGAAGAGATGGGGATGCTCAAAAAAATGGGCAAGCCACAAAATCCTAGTGATCAAAAATTATTTGACATGGGTCTGGATAGGTTGAATCAGGCCTTTGATTCACAAAAATTTGTGGAGATATATGGCCAAGAAGCGCCAAAAGCCTTGGATTCCTTTGCCAGCGTCAATGAATTACCTTTAGAGGCCAAATATATCTTGAAGGATGCGGTCTTAAAGGCCATGGCCGGACAAGATAAGATGGCGGCCTAAAAATTAAAGATAAATTAAAAACACTCTGCAATATTGCGGAGTGTTTTGTTAAAAAAGAAGCCACCGGAAGCCGGTAGGCTTAGCATCTCAATCTTTCGATTCTTGGGACTTGTCAGATCCGTCGAGTCGATGAGGATCGCGGATTAGCTTGGAACGGTATTTACGCCCGATTTCAGCGCGGATGTCTTCCATGAGGCGCCTGGCACAGCGGTAGAGGAAGTTGACGCTTCGTTCGGTCATCTCCGGCCGATGGAACGCGGCAGCAAACCTGTTGGTTTTTTCCCGCATAGCATCTTGATAGCCGACAATCCATGGGATGACATCTTTTGTCTCAGGCCGGGCGCACAAGAATATCTCCATCTGCCTAAGGCCAGCTTCATTGGTCGGGCTTGGCGGAAGCTCTTTCTCAAAGGCTTGAGGCCTTATGAGGGCAATGGCTAGCAATGTGTCTAGGAAGGTGCGTTCGTCCTGGAGATCTTGGAAACGCTCCAGCAATTCTCTGAGTTCTTTTCCAACTGGAGGGTACTGTTCGAAGAAGCTTTGATACACTTCCAGCATAGCGGCCTCCTACCATCTCTTCTTAGACCAAAGCTTGGGGTTTTGTCAAGCCTTGGACGCGTGCTATATAATCCTCTTTATATGCCTAGCAACCCAGAAAAGAGTCAGAATTTGCCCCAAGAGCCTGGTTCGCACGAAACTTTGCCTTATGGTGGAGACAAGGCCAATTGGGAAGCTACAAGCGTCATAGCCGGCCTGCCGCTCTCGCCCAAAGTCATAGCCTATGCCTTGCTTAAGGAAGGTGGACTGGAGGACTATCAGCCCGAAGGCGGAGAGACTGGCTTTATCGACAAAGTTAAGTTCAAACGTTCTGACAAGAGAACTCCGACCCTTAGGCTTGATATGGAGAAAGCCGGCCAAAAGACTAAGAACGGCCAGGATGGCAAGAAAGCACCGGCTTTCACCAAAGAGCAAGAAGCGGCCAAGGAAAAGCTGTATACATTTATCAGGCAAGAAGGGGAGACCTGGAAGGAGCTCAAGCAAGAAGAGAGCAGGTTAGGAAAAAGTAAAGTAATTTTAAAGACCTTGCAAAGGGATGAGGCTTTTGTCATAAGCGAGATGTCCAGAGTGGCTGATAAGTTTATGGAGTTTGCAGACCAATACGGCAACCTGCTTAAGCAGGGAGCGGATCAATTATTTTCAACTATTTGCCGCCGCGAGGGAGTTGATGATGAGTTGATTACAAAAGCTTGGGCCATGGCTTTGAATCAACGGTCAGAGGCTCAGCCCAAATCCAAAAAATCGGGGTCAGTCCGGTCAGTTTAGCCAGTTGTTTTGACCCGTGAGGCGCTTTTACTTGACATTGCGCCAGAATTATTTATTATATACGCTCGTCGCTTTTGACGAACATTGGAGGTAGAGAGATGGACGAAGACCTGCGAGGTGTGTCACCTCGGTTTCGAATCGTTTTTTTGCTCGCCAAACGGTCTACAACTCATAGCATAACCTTGTCTGAGCTGACACGTTGCATCGAACTCGGACGAGAGGCGGAAAACGCCGGCCTGGCGTTCTATGATCTCATGGCGGTCAGGGGAGCGGTTGAAACGGTCCGTCTGAAGTTTCTCCAGCAGACGTCAAGATCTCTTTCAACGCCGCCGCCTTCTGCTGAGGAGACCCCGTCTTCTCCGCCGGAGTCAGCTCCTTCCGAGGTGCCCTCATCACCTCCTCAGCAATAGTCAACTGCCACCTTGGCAGCTTCCCTCTCGGCCCCTCATGGGCTTTCTTTTTTTATCAAAAATCCTCCGCGGCTTACAAAAAGCCCCCCTTCGCATAAAGCTTCGGGGGGCACACTTCGCAAAACCTTCTTTGGCTGAAAGCCACACGAAGCTTTAGCGAAGTGTGGTGGGCGCTGTAGGATTTGAACCTACGACCCGATGTGTATAAGACATCTGCTCTACCGCTGAGCTAAGCGCCCCAAAGCGAGAACAATCTACACTTTTTTACTTCCCATGACAAGGTTAGAGCAGCGGCTCCATAAAATCTTCGGGTTCCGGCGGTTTGCCGCAAGTCAGCCAGGTCCAGCGCACATGCGGATCATCCTTTTGGGCAGAGTGGACATAAGCCAATGATTGAGAATCATGCGCATAGCCGCAACCAATGTCGCGTCCTATTTTTTCTGTCAGCTCATGCATCAATCTCTCGCGTTCGGCTTTGGCGATGATGCTGGCTGCCCCAACGTGCCTGTGCCACAAGTCAGCTTCATTTTCAGCTTTGAGTGAAGCAACGTCTGTCCAACCGGACATGTAGCTCAACAACTGGCGGAAAGGCATTGTCTTGCGCACCGGCGCGTCGACCATGATTTCTGCCGGCGAATCCAGATGTGCCTCGCGAAACCGTTTGATCAACTGGGCCATGTATTTTGTTTCAAGGCCATTCAACGTCACGCTGCGGTTGCGTACCGCTTCGTCAATCTCCGGCGGCTGGATGACGGCCGTCGCAAACCAGCAACGTTCCCTTAAAGCCTCGGCCAACCTGTCTCGTTTGGCCGGAGGGATCAGCTTGCTATCTGTCACATTGTGCGTCGCGCACCAGCGGCGGTCCCTGTCCGTCAGCGCGCAGATGGCAATCACCATTGGCCCCAAAACAGGCCCGCGGCCCGCCTCGTCCACGCCAACGTAACGGAATTCGTCAGCCGACGGTTCTTTCCGGGCAGGGCGGATAGCAGGGCGGCGCTTCATACCTAAACACTGTAGACCTTGTCTCGAGCTTAGTCGAGTCGTAGGTTTTTGACTTTGGAGCTATGGGGCTTTAAACTTGAGCCCATATGTCAATTTTAGTTTTTGGTAACGGATGGATCGGCAACAAATTCATCGAGCGTTACCCCGAAGCCCGCATGTCCATCGTCTTTGCCAAAAGCCCGCAGGACATTGAACAAGTCTTGGAGACAGAAGATCCGGACGTTGTTTTGAACTGCGCAGGAATTACCGGCCAACCAAATGTTGATTGGTGCGAGACTCACCAGGTCGAAACAGCGGTCGGCAACACCATGTTTCCGATCATGTTGGCCCAGGCTTGCGCTGAACGCGGTATCCACCTCACTCATTTGGGCAGCGGTTGTATTTTTTATGGTGATTCGCCCCAGCCTGGCGGTTGGCGCGAGGATGATTATCCAAATCCAGTGGCCTACTATTCCAAAACTAAAGCCGCGGCCGATATGGTGTTAGGTTCTATGCCGAACGTGGCCGTGGTCCGCCTGCGCCTGCCTCTCGACTCAACACCCTCACCTAAAAATTCCATCACAAAACTCGTCTCGTACCCAAAAGTCATTGATGTTTCAAATTCTGCCACGGTCATCGAAGATTTGCTGGATGTTTTTTATCAAGTCATGGAAAAACGCGCGACAGGTATCTTCCACGCTGTTAATCCGCAACCCTTGTTGTATCGGGATTTGATGAAATGGTATGAGGAGATTGTTGATCCCAACCACAAGAATGAATGGATTACTGAGGAACAGTTGGTTGCCCAAGGCCTGGCCGCCAAAAAGCGTTCGACCAACATCCTGGCCAACCTCCGTCTGCCCGAAATCGGCATCCATATGCGCCCGACAGAGGAAGCGGTCAAAGCCACATTGAGGGCTTACGCGGAAAAGCTCAAAGCGACAAAATAAAGGCCGTTCCGGCATCCGAAATATGAACAAAGGATTTATTTTTGATTGGTCGGGGACGCTGATCAACAATTTTCCCAGTTTCTGCCAGACTTGCGGTTGCATGTTTAAGGAGTTGGGCAGGGAACCGATAACGCCCGATGAGATTCGTTTGTACATGACATCCCCTTACATGAAGTTTTGGAATAGGTATTTTCCTGACCTGACAAAAGAAAAACAGGATTTATTGTTTGCGACTTATATTCGCCAAGCAGATGAACCGGATCTGTTTACGAGCGTACCCGAGACTATCAGGCATATATTTGATTCAGGGCATAAAATTTTTATAGTCAGTTCAGACTCGGCCCCAGTACTTAACCCGCAGATTGAACGGTCAAATCTTTCCAGGTATTTCACGGAAGTAGTGGCTAATGATTACGAAAAAATAGAAACAGCTAAATCCATCGTCGAAAGATATGGTTTGGATCCAACATGTTCTTATTTCGTCGGTGATTGCACGGGTGATATCGAAGCGGGTAAGGCCGCTGACATGAAAACTATTGGCCTGGCTTGGGGTTTTGAACATAAAGA
>JAQULH010000027.1 GCA_029004215.1 Patescibacteria group bacterium
ATGCCTCCGGCTGCCTGGTGGAATAACATCTATGACACGATCAGCGTGGGCGTAGTTTCCTCATCAGGTTCTGACAGCGAACAACAGTCGACTAAAGCCATGGAACTTTACAGCAGCAACTGGACAGTGCCTCAGGGCGATAATGCTGCCTGCATTGAGATGCAACAAAGGCCTGACCGCTACCGTTCAGCACTCAAGGCATTGTTAGCTATACCTCAAGACCAACGTTCAGCTGCCATGCAGCAAACTTTGGAAAAACATCATTCATTCTTGCGCAAGCTAGCGGCGGTCAAAGGCGAAAACAGCTTGCAAGAAAATCAAGGCAGCCCGGCTAAGACTGACCCGCTTGGTGATCCAAAACTTTCCGAGAAAGATCGCCAATTATTGGCTATCTGGGATGAACGTTTTGCAAATCCCCAAGCCGCTGGCCAAGTAAACCAACCAAGTGAAGCTAAGGCGAATGGCGGACAACCAATCAAATCGGGTACGGCAGTTTCAACTACCATCAATAACCTGTTGCAGAAGCTGCCTCACTTGTCTTTTGGCACGCAAATCATTCTCTTCGCCATCTTGGCCTTGATTGTCTTGATTATCATCGGCTATATCATCTTCAAATGGCAGGAAGCGCCCAGCATGCCTGAAAGGCCGGTTGATCTCCAAGCAAAGACTCCCCCGACAGTGCCGCTGATGGGCATGGGTTTGGGCACAAAAGTTAATTTAGCTGAACCCAATCCTCTTAAAGAGGAAAAAATAGTTGATGAATTTGTTCCTTGGCAAAAGCCGATGACACCGCCCCAACCACCCAAGCCTGTAGACAATAATGTACCCAAAGTAGATACAACCTTTGAGGTTGCTGCCAACAAACCGCCTGCAGTAAATCCAACTAAACCGCCAGAACCAAAACCGCCATTGACAATTTAAATTTGTTTCGTAGAGACGTTGCAATGCAACGTCTCTACTTTTAAATGTTAATACTTTTATCCACCTTTATTGATTGACATAAACCCTTCGCCATGAGAAAAATTACGCAGTCGCCGCAACCATGCTTGGCGGCGATTGATAGGAGGAATCCCCTTGAATAAATCGAGGGGATTTCTTTTAACTGAAAAACCGTGCGTCTCGAGTCCCCACGTCGCCGATTGATATACGGCTTTGTGGAGGAGAAACGCACGGCTTCGCTGCGAGTGAAGAACTCACTGCAGGGTCGCGAGCTGCTTGTCGGGAGTCGACATGAGCATCGCAAGTTGCATATCTGGAGGGAAGAGCGGATCGTTGTGCAAGCTCACCGTGCCGTTGACCAGCAAGGCGAACAGTTTGTCGCCAACGTTCTCGGCCATGGCCTGGGGGTAGATGTTGTACAAACATCCGGAGTAGCTGTCCCACGTACACTGGCCGTTCGTGCTCGGGATGTTGGGGAACGCGAGCGGGCCGGTGCTGTAGGTCGCCTCGGGGATGAACTGGGGTGATGTCCCACTGAAGGTGAAGAACATGACCCTCAAGTTGAACTTCCCGGGGTACTTCACAGCCAGCCAGACGCTCGGTGCCGTTCTTGCCGACCTCGAGAGGTTAGGCATGACCACGGCTGCGCAAGGGATAGCCCATCCGGAAGGAACCGGCAGCAGATCCTGCGCGAAGTTGCCCTGCCTGAGCTTGAAGGCCGGCTCGCCATTGACCGTGGGCGACACGATGCAGGCGTAGAACGGCATCACGTTGAAGAGATGCACGCTCATGTTCTCCGGCGCCTGGTTCGTTGCCTCGTACATCACGACCGAGCCAAGCTTTCTGACTTCGGCTCGAGGCGGCTGCGGCACCGGAGCAGGCTGCTGCACCACGACAGGCGCGGGCTGCTGGACTGCTGCCGGCTGGGGAGCAGGCGGAGCAGTAATCGCGGCCATAGCTGTCGAGGTTGCCGTGACGGTTGCGGTTGATGACGACTCGGACAGTCCCGGAGGATCACCGTACGGGTAGTTTGACCGATTCTGAGGATGGAAGCACCCCGCGAGCGCGAGCGCGAGGGCGAACACTGCGAGAACGATATTCCTTTTCATGTGAGTTCTCCTGTGCGCACTAGCGCGTGGGTACCATTTCCATTTCGCGGGCGTCGGCCGGGCGGCATCCGTCCGGAAGGACCTTTACCACCTTGCCATCATAGACGACCTCGTACAGATCGCACTTCATGGCATCGCGGTTGTACGACGCCCTGGACATGGTTGCGTTCTGAAGCGATGTCACGGCGTTGGCCGGGTTGAAGCCCTGACCCATCACCATGGTAGCTCCTCCGCAATCCATCCGCGTGGCGCAGTCGACGTTGGTGGTATCGTGTCTGCTGTCCGTCTCGCGGTGAACTCCGTACACCGGTTGCCCAGCGACCCTCAAGTTGTAGTCGCTAGTCCTCGGCAAACCGGGTCCGCAAGCCGTAGCCAGCATCGCAATCACTGCAATCAGCATGATGATCTTGATCGAGTTCATGTTCCTACCTCCGGCAAAAAGCCTACCCCGATTTTCACACCGGGGATTTTTCCCTCTTCTGGATTCAAAGTCCGAAAGGACCAGCTCGCCGACCATCGGCGAGGCCATCCAGATACGACTTTCGCATCATAAATGACATATAAATATAGCATAATTTAGCCATTTTGTCAATTCAAAGACCCTCTTGTAGAGACGTTGCATTGCAACGTCTCTACAAGAGGGTTATTTTGGCTAATTAAACAAAAAAAGTAGACCCAGGAGGGGTCAGTAGCCGTAGGGAAGAGGGAGTGAGGTGGGCATGGGTGGCATGACGTTGTAGTAGCCGGCGCCTCGCAGGCCGGTCATGACCCCGTAGTTGCCATAGCCCCAGGGCATCATCATACCTCCGTAGAGCGTGGAGATATTGCGCCGGGTTTCCTCGGTCACGACGCGTTGCGTGGCCAACCCGACCTCCATGCCGCCTGGCATGGGGCCGAGCTCTGCCACTGCCCTGGGGTACTTGGCATCATTGATCTCGACGCCGCAGACATAGCCCCCAATGCCGCACTGGGCATGGTACTCGGGTATCCCATTGCGAACACGGGTATAGCTCGTGCAGCCCACGAGCCACAGCGCAAACAACATTGTCACAGTGAGAATGAACGTCCTCATGATTTTCCTCCTTGCGACGCCGCTTTTGTACGACGTCTGCCTTTCATCTGAGTCTGTTTTCTCTTTACCATGAAACGGGCGAATTGTCAATCCGCCCAGGCAAAAAATCAAAAAATTATGTAAAAACAACAGGGCCCCCAATCGCACGCGCGATCGAGAGCCCTAAGTAAGCTAAGTTAAGGTGCACCTCCTTCTTGTTAAGGCTGTCAGATGAAAGTCTGTTCTCCGACCTCCACCGACAACCAGCGTCTCATCACAACCGTGAAGCTGCCGTGAGGCAGGGTGGTCAGTTCAGGAATCCTGACCTCGTGTTGTCGGCAACGCTGCTGGCCACAGCTCACCAACTCTCGGAACGACTTGACCTGGACTTCCTGGTCCACGCCAAGCTGGGAAGCCAGCTTCGGATCGAACCGCACTACGCCCTTGGCCTGTCGGGCCACTGTGTAGAACGTGATGACCATTTCCTTGTGGCCGTTGGCCATGGGCCTGAACTCCACGATAGGAGCGGTCATCTGAACCGGCTTCTCGGCTTCCGGTCCGGTACGTTCCGTGAGCTTGAGCGCTTCGTGGCCGGTAGCTGCCCTGACAGCAGGTGCTGCCATGCAGAGAACGGCTGCAATCCCGGTGACGATGGCCGCCGTCTTCATTGTCTTGCTCTTTGCCATGATCCACGTCATGAGCAAAAGGAGCAGGGCGGAGACGATGTACCAACCGGGCTTGCCCGAGATGACGACCGCGGGCGTGATGCCCACCAGCCGGTTCATGAATGAGTCCCACTCCACGGACGAGCCTACGAGTAGAAGTACGACAATCGTGATCCACTTGCCGTACTTGTAGAAGAAACCCACTATCTTGGTGGTATTCTCTTCCACAACATCATTCTTGCCGCGCTTCATGAAGAACACCGCGGTGATGGTGGCCATGACCGAAGCCGCTGCCACGACAACCGCGATGCCGATGTTGGGGATCCAGAACAAGACGGCCATGTAGGGCAAGGGTGCGAAGAAACAAAGCGACCAGTACCCTTCGCGCAGGAACTTGGCGAGCGCCTCCTCGTTGAAGAGATCGACGTGCAGATTCTGGACTGACTTGAGAGTGTCGCCCGGCAAAATGGCCTTGAGCCAAGCTACCTTGGTGACTACGAACTCAAGCCCCTTGATGCCATATCTGCTCAGCCAGGTCAGCACTTCCACCATGACTCCGACCAAGGCTCCGGCCATGAACCATGGCACATAGCTCAGGACAACGAGCCAGCGGTCCTCGACCATCAGGGCGTGGATATGGACGTAGAGGCACGATGCGTACAGCAGTGCCATCACGTACATGACCCACACCTGCGGCAGACTGGCGCGGGTACTGATTCCCCTGACGAACACCCGCCTGTCTTCCAATGCCATGGCCCGTTCTGCTGCACGGGAAGCGTGGCTTGCCTGAAGACTGGCTTCATCGAAGAAGCCTGTGATGGCCGCATGGGGCACGGTTGCCGCAATACGTGCGAGCTTGTCCCTGGCTGCATTGGCCAACGACCTGCAGGCCACGGCCGAGGATACCCGATGGACAGTTGACTCGGCTTGAGCCGCTGCGCGGTAGGCTTGCGCCATGTGCAGGTTTGCCTGACCAGCCCGCATGGCCGCCATGACTAGGACTCCCGGGATGGGAGTCAACGGGTTCCATTCCTTGCGGCGTGCCTCGAAAGCTTGGTCGGCAACGATTGCGACTTCCCTGGTTGCCGTAGCTTGGGTCTTGGCCCTGGAAGCGGCTGCCAAATCAGCTGCTCGCTGATTGGGTGTCGTAGCCGGCAGTGGCATGTAGCGCAGTCGCCCGTTCCAGGTGTTCCACCTGGCAAAAAGCGGAATGCCTACTACCGAGCAAAACGCCAAAGCGATGCCGATTGGATCCTCCATCATCTCAGGTTCGAGCCTGAAGAACGTGAAGAAGTAGCCGGCAAAAGCCAAAGCGATGAGCCAGGAGAGCGGTTCGAGCTTGCGCACGAACAAGGACTTGAGCTGCTTGATCTTCCAAGGCAGCTTGTCGGTCAGGAAGGCATCGATATCCATCCCCGCTTGCTGCATCTGCTCGCGTACGAACAGCGGCGGGTAAAGGAAAAGGGCTGCCCAGACAATGAATCCTACAAAGTCCACTACCATGGCGGACCTCCTTTCTAGACCTTACGTCGGTTTGCGTAACAACGGGTTTCCATCTCGGTCAGTTCCTCGCGATCAGCCGCGTTGGAGCTTGACCAGACTTCGAGGTTTTGAACAATGGGATGTTGCTCCAGGCGGCCGTTCAAAACCGCGTTGACCAACTCTTCCCCCTGCTCGGTGAAGCTGGGCTCGCCCAAGGCAAACGTCAGGTATTCGAACCTTTCGACTGCATTGGCGGGCGTGAGATCCAGCATATCGGTGATGATACGCACGGAGGTGATCTTGGAACGCCTGGCCATCACAATATCGTGCTGGGTTGGCGTGAGATCAGTATTCAGCCACTGCATGAAGTCCGTGCGGTAGGAATGCGGCCTGCCCGGTGGCTCTACTCGGTCGCCCTTTTTATCCAGGTCAGAGAGCTCTGCCATGAGACTCTGCAGACTCTGCTTGGCCTTGCCGAGCAAGTAATCGTTGACCGCAGCCTTGAACTTCGTCTTCTCGATGTTGATGGCTTCAGTCTTATCCGGACGTGAACTCAGCTGGATGCCAACCACGGCCGTAACATAGTCCTCGACCATGCCCGCGAGCTTGGCATCGCCGCTCTTGTCATCGAACAACTTCCTAAGCCTCTTCTTGGCCGTCTCGATCTCCCCTGAGTCGATAGTGTCCGACTTTTCGGGAGTCTTGCCAGGAGCCTTGATGCCAGAGAACATCTCCTTGAAGAGCGAACCCTTCAAAGCATTGATGGCCCCTGTTGCTCCTGCCCGAAGCACGCTCGAGAACACCTGCCCGGCAACAACGCCGGTAGCGAACTCAGCGGCCTCACCGATGAACGAATAGGCAACCGACGGCTTCTTGGGCGCGTCTCCGCCCGGTTTCTTTCCTGCCATGATAAACCTCTTTCTACCCCACTTCGCATAAAGCTCAGCGAGGATTTGTCGACGAACATTTTTGGTAATTGGATTTTTATGAATCACCCGTTATCAACCTGAATGAAGTGACAACAATGCCATCATTTCTTTCAGAATGACAACAAAGACAGTTCTAAGGAACGTGTTAATGTAGCACAAAAATCGAGTTTTGTCAATCCGTCACGGTTGGAGGCGGTAAGCCGCTCCACCCTGGCCTTGACCGATCTTTTTGTATCTACTGTCGGAATCCAATATTTTCGCTAAATCTGGCCATCTTATGGTATCTATCAATGCAAATTTTGCCCCCAGTTTGTCGTGTATCAAGCTCCAAACTTGTTCTTTGGTCGAAGAAGTCGCGTGAAAAGGCAGGTTCAAGTAATCTAGGGCCAAAGTTGATGTTGCTTCGTAAAAAAAATTGGGATCAAGGCCTGCAACATACCTGAGACGTTGGTCGCGTGAAAATAAGATTGGAAATTCATCCCACTGCGAATGGTAAACCCTGTCATTGGGCTGCGCTTGCTCAGAAATAGCCTTAGTCGCGCTTAGATATTGGTCATCAATAAATTCCGGCTTATTGTGCAAGACATCATAGCCATTCCAAACTCCGCGCGAGATGATAACCAAGACCGCGACAAAAACAATACTTGGCATTAAAATTTTCGATAATCGTCCTCCGCCCAAACTCAACCAGGCAAACAATTTTTTCCAGTCGACCAGTTGGGCTAAAGCAGCTGTCCAGATTGCCAATGCCGGTAAAAAATATTCTACGAAGCGTACGCTCTTTAAAGTAAGGGCTGTCAGCACAGCAATCAAAAGGCTCCAGGAGATGATGAGACGGGGGAAACCCTCTATCCGCCCTTCGGGCACCTTTCCCCCGCCAGGCAAGGGAAAGGAGGTGCTTCGGGCAAAAATCAAACCGGGGACTATGAGAAGTAGAACGACGCCAAAGGTTGATATCATGGCTATCAAGGCACCAATGTTCGTCGGATTCCATTCTTGTCCCATGGGCAACGCATAAGTAGGCGCGATCAAGCCGATCTTAACAACTTGCAACCAAAGTAAAGAGAGTAACTCGCTGCGCCCGGGATGCAATAAGACGCCGACGATAACGCCGGCTAATGATGCTACCAAGGCTGACCAAGGGACTTTTTTTATTGATTGTTTCAAATCAAACCCAGCGATTGCCTTGTTAAATAAAACATTGCCTGCGATTAAAAGCAGGATTGAACCGGGAAGAATAATCCATCCGCCATGGGTGAGAGTGAAGAGGAGAGAAACGAGAAAAATTAGTAAAAAGTAACGAGTAAAAGGTAGAAAGCGTCCGGAGTGAGGTCGGCGAGGGGTGATAGCAGTTGCTAAGCCGACCAGCCAGAGCAAAACGACCAATGGCGAGGCTTTGCCTAGGACCATGCGGGTTGAAAAAGGATAAGATAACGCGAGCAAAAGAGGCCAAAGCCAAAAAGGACGCAAACGCAATTTGTAAAAGACGATCGCCGCTCCCATTAAACCCAAAACAGCAAAAAGCAAAGATGAGATGCGTGAACCTTGTGCCAGTCCAAAAAAATGTACAAAGGGACTTTGCAAGACATGGAGCAAAAAGTGTTGGTCAGCAAAATGTGAACCCAGCGTGGTCAGGTCAAGCCAAGGGAAGCTCGTAACCGGCCCTTGCTCCCAAGTTAGTTTTGCCATGGTGGCATGGTAAAAAGCATCGGGGTCAGGCAGCTTGTCCCAAGGCATTAGGATGGAAAACCACGCAGCTAAAAATATCGTCAACAAGCTACAAATCAATGTATTTTTTGTCCTGGGCGACATACGAAGATTATAGCATGATACCAAAAATCCCCACCTTGGGGATTTTTGCTTCGCTGCGCAGCGAATGATTACGGTGTTTGTGAAACGTTAATCAACGATCCAAGCACGAAATTGGAAATAGCAAAGGCCATCACGATGATCAACAGACCGATAACGGCCTGTGTGATGATGCTTTGGGCCTTTTCTACTTTCTTGGTGTCGCCTCCGGCCGTCATCCAAAGGAAACCGGCGTAGAGCATGTAAAACAGCAACAGGATGCCAAGAAAGCCGAGCACCACATTGATGATGCTACCGGCCATGCCGGGCAATGTTTGCTGTGTACCGATGCCAGCCTTGGTACCGACCGTATTGGTCAGATTTTGGGCCTGGGTAAACGGATTACCCGGGTTCTGGGCCAAGGCTACTGCCGGCAAGATTAACGCCGTCGCCATTACCGCATAACAGGTTGTCTTAAGGCGTAGGTTCATAGTTTGAATTAATCGATTATTATGGTGTCGCGGGTACGGTTTGGACTGTCGGATTTGAGGCACCAATCAAAGCTTGGAGTATGTAATTAGAAATTACATAAGCCAGAGCAATAATCACGATGCCAATGACTGCATTGCGGATAATGGACTGGGCTTCAGTGACAGCTTTGCTATCACCACCCGCCGTCATCCATTTGAAACCGCCATAAACCATGTAGCCAAATAGGATAATTCCTACCAGGCTCATGACTGCAAAGATCAGCCCGCCGACAACAGTCGAAAGATCACTGCCAGCGCTTGTGGCCAATCCTGCCCCTTTGGCAGTACCCTGGACTCCACTTTTTATGGACTGTAATCCTGCTTGGGCAAAAGCTGCGTTTGGCGATAACGCCAAACCCAACCCCAAAATCAAAGTCATCAGAACAGCCGAGCCTGCTAACTTCCTCCAATACTTAGTGATTACACTCTCTTTCATAGTTCCGTCTGACGTTACACGTATCACATGACACGTGATACGTTCTTTAGGTGGCTGTAGTTGCCTCGATAAGTTGCCCAATCACGAAGCTGGTGATGGCCCAACCTGCGAGAATGATGGCTAAACCAATAATACCTGAGATGATCCAATTGCGGGCTTCCTTGGTCTTGGTCTCGTCTCCGCCGGCGATCATATATTTGAAACCTCCGACTAAAACGATGATGACTGCGATAATACCCAAGAAACCTAGGGCTACGTTGATAATATTAGCTGCTGTCTGGCGGACATCAGCGCCTCCGAGTTTAACTGTGTTGGCCACTGCTGAAACGCCCAAATCATTGGCCGTCAATGTCCCTTGTTGGGCAAAGACTGCCAAAGGCGCGACTATGCTGGCCGTAACTCCGATGGCGGCTAACGTTTTTGTGAATTTTGTCATGTGTGCACACCTCCTTTCAAAATCATTTACCAATATGATAGCACATTCCGTCCTGGACGTCCTCAACGCGTCTTAAAACGTCCTGACCGTCCTAATTAAATAACCTTATGGCTTGGCTTTGCAGCAAGCCTGAGTCGCCGAGCATCCATTTGCTCCAAGGGCAGTCGGGCATTCCGTTTTGGAGCCATCACCAGGATCCATACAGGAGTAACCGCTTGGACATCCTGTTGTCGATCCACCAGTGGGAGACGGTGCCCCGCCAGCACCCGAAGCTGTGTTTGTCAGCACACCAACCACATAATTAGACAAAGTGTAGGCAAAAATTATGATGGCTATGCCGATGATGGCATTGCGGATAATGGCTTGGGCCTTACCCACGGCTGCCGCGTCGCCACCGGCCACCATCCAACGAAAACCTCCGTAAAGCATGTAGACGAACAAGATGGAACCAACCAGACCCATAACGCTGCCAATGATCTGGCCAATCGCTTGCTCCAAACCGCCACTGGGCTTACCCGGTAAACCAGCAGTACCGGCTGCTGTCTTCAAACCTTCCAAGATCTGTGCGTGGGCAGAAGGCGTTGCCAGAAAAACCGCTATAGACGTCAAACTGACCAGGGCTATTGCTAGCAAGACAGCCTGCTGCAAATTAAATTTTGGTGTAAGTCGCATAATGGGAACTCCTGCATGATAGCAGAAAAGCAATGAAAAATCGTTAGGCTACTCCGGCGGTAAAAATTCCTACAACCCACTCAACCAGCATGTAAGCCCCAATGACAATAGCCAAACCAATAACTGCATTGACTAGGGTCTTTTGCCCAATTTCTGCATTTTTTGCGTTCTCACCGGCTATGATATACATGAACCCGCCGTAGATAAACATGGCAAAAAACAAGGCCCCAACCAAACCCAGAATCCAACGTATGACACGGCCAAAAATTTGTGGGAGTTTTTCAGCTCCGCCACCTAACGGGCAAGGAAAACCAAAACTCGTGCCTGGGACGGTGCATAAAGTCTTATCAAAAGCCTGTGTTTGCACTTTGGGCGCAACAGCGCCGGATGGCTGGATGCCGGAAGCCGTGCCTACCGGCACGCAACAACTTTCAATGCAATCAAAAGCATTGGGCGCCACTTCATAACCTGAACCGCAACCGCTGCTGCAGCTCCCACTATGATCCTTGCAGGTATTGCCTTTTGGGATGCAACAACTGTCAGTGCAACCTAAATTACTGTTGGCATAACTGTCTGTCTTGGCATCACAATCATATTTGCATGTCCCGCCGGCATCCGTGCACTTTTTGTTGGTATTGACTGCTAAAACCGGATTAGTAAACAAACTTATCGCCCCTAAAGCGGCAATGGCTATTATGATTATTAACCTGATCGTTTTTTTCATACACGATTATTTTGCTCTGCAGCAGACGCTACCGGTGCCGCAGTTATTACCAAAACTCCCAAGGGCGATCTTGGTGCAATTGTTCGAAACTAAAGCGGACATTGCGGGGTCTCCAATAAAAAATTTGCTCAATCCCTGGCAATTACTGCTTAAAATCGACCCAGCTGCGCAAGCATCAGGCGTCCTGCATCCCAAATTGTTATATGTCCCATATCCAGTATCAAATACCTTTTCGCCACAAACATTTATCCAACCGACTTGGCTGCAATTGGGATTGCCAGTGCAGTCTTTTAGCCCACCCGGCATACCTGTCTGCAGGCCTGGTGTGGTATAGAGTGACTGGCCGCTGGCACCAATACAATCTAATTTAGCCTGGCCAGATAGTTGGTCACAGCCAGCGGGCGGCGTAGTCACCCCAGCCTCTTGGCCGGCCTGCGCCGCACCAGCCTGCCCAGCCTGTTGTTGTGCAGCCTGCTGCTGTGCCGACTGAATCGTCTGGACCTGCTGAGCCTCAGCCGTTGTCTGCGGGGCAGCCCCTCCCCTATTTTCCTCTTGCGCAATCTGAGTTTGTTCAGAGGTTAAAAAGGTTACGAAGTTGCCGGCTAAAGTGTAGGAAAAGATAATGATGAACAAACCAATCACAGCTGCTGTCAAAGCCTCCTGCCCCTTTTTAACCTGGCTGGCATCACCGCGGGCTGTCATCCACATCACACCGCCATAAACAAAAACCATAAGGGCAATGCCGCCGACAATCCCCAAGAAAGTCTTGATAATCCTGCCAATGATGACTGATATGTCTGTCACCCCCAATGGGTTAGTCAGCTTGTATTCTGAAGGTGGCTTGGTGGCTGTCGTGGGAGCATTAGGCGCCTTAACGCACTTGGCCAATTGGCAACAAACTTTACCTGAAATACCTTGCGGACAATTAGCCCCTGCCACGACAGTCCCGGCGCAAGCACCCGGATCAACGCATTTGTAAGAGAATAACCCACCCTTTGGTGGCCAAGGAATTGAGGCGCCGCATTCAACAACATCCTCTTGTGTGCAGTTAGCCTGATCCTGAGATTCGATTTTATAAGTTTTAGCGCAACAAACAGTTAGGCTGGTGCACATTGCTCCACCCATCTGCAAAGGCGTACAAGCTGAAGCCTTTTTTAAACATTTCATGAACGTCGTCCCGCTTGGGCACCCCTTTGCTGCATCGTCTTTGATAGCGCCTGGGTCCATGACTTGTGTCATTCCACTGCAGCTGTCATCCCCCACCGCGTCATAGTCATGGCCGCAGGCAATGTTAAAATATTCCTGGGTCGCACTTGCGCGGCCTGGAATAAAAACAAAAAATATTGCCGCCAGCAAGACTGTCAGCTTAAATATTCGGAAGAAACTATTCTTCATACAACAAACTTATTTGCAACATTGGATACTGGCCGCGCCCGGGCAATAAGATTGGAGACAATCCTTACCTTTGCCGGCCGCATTTGTATCCATGCATGTCCGTCCTTCGGTGCCAGTCGCTTGGCCGCAAATGCCTTTTGATCCTCCACCGCTGCCGCCAACGCCAACGCCTGCATATCCCAAAGATGTTGCAACATAAGACACGATTGTCCATGCTCCCATGACAAGCACAATGCCAATGGCACCGCGCGTCAAAGCTTTTTTGCCTTTGGTCACATAGTCAGACTTGCCGAACGAAGCAACATACATGGCACCGCCATAAACAAAGACCAAAAGGAAAAGCGCCCCGGCCAAACCCATAATCCATTTGGCAAAGTTAATTCCCTGGTTCACCAAATCATCAATTGTACAATTACCGGATTGGGTACAAGGGACCAAGACTAAACCGCCGGGCACGCTTGATACCCAAGCTGCCGTACTACCGGTCTGCGGAACGGTCCCGCCAGTGCCCTTAGCGGCTGATGTACCGGCTTTTATGATGGCACAACAAACTTTGGTGCCAGTACAACCATTTTGGCCTGCTGGAGCGATGGGCTTGTTGCCGCTTGTACAGGCCGTTGGTTCCAAACAGCTTGCACTCTGAAAACTCGTGCGGTCAGCGCCCACATAATCATTAAAACAGCCCAAAGGTTTGGCTGGTATTAGGCAGCATATCTCTGGATCCTTACAACCAAATCCACCGGGGCCTTTGATGTTAGGCGAACACTGATCAGCGGGTTTACATGTGCCAGGCAACGTAAAATCAGCAGCTGTTGGGAAACCGGCAATGGCAGTGCCCCCTGTCGGATAATCTTTCCAGCACGGCTCGCCCGCAGCAAAAACTTTTGACGGCAAAAAAACAAACAGGCCTATTATCAAAATTAACCAACAAAGATCCGTCTTTTTCAGCGTGCGTGTAAACCACATAAGACGGGGATATTATAGCACAAAAAGACCCTCATCCCCTAAATCCCCTTACCCTACGGATTTGCGGCTGGGCTCATGCTTTGTCCAACTTTATCTTGGGCAATCAGCATGACACGATTTAAATCTTCAACTTTAGCCTTTGAACCATCTTCTATCATGGTTGTCAGTGCATCTTCCATGGCTTGCGGGTCAGCACCCTTGTACCATGATTGTGATGTCAGTATTTGCGAGGCAAAAACTCCCATTTGTTCATCCTCAAGGTAAGTGTCAATCAAGGATTTGTGGGCCGGCGGGCGCTTGGCCAAATCGAGGTAAAGCTTTTCATTGTCCTTTTGCGTCATGAAATTCAGGAAATTCCAGGCAATATCAGGCACCTTGGATTTCTTGGAGACTGTCCAAACCCAATAATTGGCGAAGTTTTTGACCGGGTTGCCTTCGATTTGTGGCAGCTTGGCAATAGCCAGGTTGAGTTTGGGAGCGCGAGCCTTGATATTGGGCAAATGGTAAGAATAACCGAAGAAATAAGCCACCCTGCCTTGGGTAAAGGCATCTAATGAATTTGGCATGTCAGCATTCCAGGTGTAGATCGATTTGTCCGGGTTGGCAAAGTCCAAATAGAATTGCAGCGCTTGCAAGCCGGGAGTGACTTCGCGTGTTTGCGAAAGGCTTTCTGGCATCAAGGCAAAAGTTGGGAAGCCGTCAGTGGTCGTCATTTCCGCACCGTTTTGCATCATGAGTACTGAAATGATGTCCGTGGCGCGTTCAACATTGGTTGCCAAACCCATGGCAGTGCCTGCTTGGAGTATCTTGCCGCTGCTATCCACCTTAACCAGGCGCGGGATGGTCGCTTGGAACTTGTCCCACGTGTCTGGCACGGTTGCAATGCCGGCTGCATTCAATAAATCCTTGTTAACATACATGGCCAAGGTATCAACTGACATCGGCAAGCCCACGATCTTATCTTCAATCAATGGTGCAGCGCCTTCCTTGGCAGTATTAATCCTACGGATGACGTCCGTCGCAACAGCATCAGGATATTGGTCTTTCAAATCTTTGAGACTGACACTTTTTTCGTTCCTCAACTCATACGTGTAAGTCCGATTGGTGCTGGAACCTTGCGCAAAACGGTATGCCATCTGCGTATAAGCCGGCATGGGAGATAATTTGGAAAGATATTTGCCGATCCAGGTGTTATGGATCAAGAAAATGTCAGGTCCGCGGTCTTCAGCAAAGGCATTAAGCAAAGCGCTCTCATATTCTTCCTGGCGCAAACGCTTGTAATTGATAGTGATCTGCGGATGGGCAGACGAATAGGCTTGGATAATTGGTTGGTAAACATCCATATCATCAATCACGGCCCAGATTTCCAGCGTCTTGGGTTGCAGGGCAGCGACCGTAGCCGCATCCGGACCTTTGGTGCAGCCCGCACCCGAGAGCACCGCCGCCAACAACGAAATTATTAGAAGCTTACTTAAAAGTGAGTGTCGCATACTACTACATTATAGCATAAACTCGGGCTTTTCAGTGAAGAGTGAAAAGTGAAGAGTGAAAGTTATGAGTTGAGAGCGAAAGTGGTACAATCAAATCATATGTCACAAGAAGGCCCTTTAGCTGAGAAAAGTTATAAGTTTGCTTTAGATATAATCGTAGTTTGTTCAGCATTGAACGAACGCCGACAATTTGTTATAGCAACGCAATTATTACGCTGTGGGACGTCAATCGGGGCTAATATTCGCGAAGCCATGGGCGGGCAGTCGAAAGCCGATTTTATTTCTAAATTATCCATAGCATTCAAAGAGTGTCTCGAGGCTGAATATTGGATCTGTTTATTGCGCGATTCCAACATTTTAGATACAACAACTGCCGATAGGCTTCTGTCACAAGATTTTGAGTTAAAACGTCTGCTTTCCCGCAGTTTACTGACCGCAAAACAAAACCTAAACAATCAAAAAGCGTAAAGTGAAGAATGAAAAGTTAAAAACTATTCACTCTTCACTTTTCACTTTTAACTCTTCACTTCTCACCATCCTTAGTTCTTCACTTTTAACTCTTCACTTTTCACTATGATCCATAAAGCTGTCATCCCTGTCGC
>JAQULH010000028.1 GCA_029004215.1 Patescibacteria group bacterium
AATGTTTCTTAACCTTTTCAAATATGACAAACGAGACAAATAAGCCGTTGCGCACAGCCTGCTACATCCAGGCAGCTATCGTAGCTTTAATGTTCCTGGCCGGGATCATACTTTATTCTTATTTGCCGGACATGCTCCCAATGCATTGGGGTTTTGATGGACAGCCCAATGATTGGTGGCCAAAAATTTATGGCGTTTGGCTCATCCCCGGCCTGGCGGTTTTGTTCATGGTTTTATTTCCCATACTGCAAAGACTGGATCCCAAAAGCCAAAACTACGAGAATTTTGCCAAGTCCTGGGCAGTCATCCAGACATCAATCCTCGCCATGCTGGCCTACATGTATGGGGTGACTCTCTTTGTAACTATTTATCCGGCTTACAACAATCTAGTCGGCCGATTAGTTATCTTCGGAATCGGTGTTCTGTTTGTCATTCTTGGCAACTATATGGGTAAAGTGCGTCAGAACTATTTTGTTGGTTTGCGCACGCCGTGGACACTAAATGACCCAGAGGTCTGGCAAAAAAGCCAGCGCTTGGCTGGCTGGGTTTTTGTCCTCGGCGGATTGGTCTCGATAATCGAAGCCATTATCTGGATAGCTGTGCCCTATGTTTTCTTTGGGATTGTGATTTTGATAGTCGTTATACCGACTGTTTACTCTTTTCTTCTTTCAAAGAAGAAGAAAAACTAATTAGTTTCTTCCGGTGAACTTTAAAAATGAATTTACCGCTTGATCTACGGTTGTTATGTCTTTTATTTTGAGTTCGGTACCTTTATTCAGTTCTTTTATCCATCCGATACAATCAGTCAGATCCTCAACCAATAAATCAGAAAAAGTTAAAATAAATGGGTGAATCCAGTCATCAATCAGTTCGCCGTTAAATACGATTTTAGACTTTCTGTGGTGTGTGTCTTTTGGAAGGATGGTTATGACGGGTTTTTTAAAGTATTTGGCGATAATCATCTCTTGCGCTGTACCGGCTCCCAACTTATTTTCGGCGTTTACGATAATTAAATCTGCGGTCTTAATTATATAAGAATCGTGCCCCACCAATTCAAAGGGTCGACTTTCGTCAGTCCAAGCATCTCCGTCCGTAAATTCTATATCAGGCATAACGGATAATCTGTTTTTATAATCAATTTTCCAGTCAGTCCAATTTTTTCTTGCTTCATCGCCTTTTGGCAATGATCCTAACAGACAGATTTTTAAAGACATAGTTCAAGGTTGTGACTCGTTCAGTTTTATCTCCTCGACGGCTAGAACATGGCTGCAAATGTGATTTTCTTGAAAGAAATTGCAATCGCAGGCCAGATCAGAGCCTTTTATTTCCACGTGCCTTGGCCCATGTTCAGAATTCACAATTACAAACCCGTTTAAAAAAGAAAATATTTCCTTTTTTTGCGCGTAGGATTTTGCTTTAGCGATTTTATTAAGCAGTTGCTTGATGAAAATCTTTTTTGACTCGCGATTTTCCTCGGTTATTTCGATCAGGATGACATCTTTTCTTGCCTTGATACTGTCCGTAAATTCGTCGTTGTAGATTTTTGAGATAGTCGCGAGGCAGATATTGTTTGAATCAAGATAATTAAGCACTGTCTGTTTAAATAAGCCTGAATAAAGCTCCATTTGTCCGATTTCGTCGATGTACAAAATAGCATCATTATTAAAATGCGCTATTTCTGGCAAAATCAAATCAAGATTTTTTATATCTACAAAATATCTTGAGACCTGTGGGCCGGTTTTAAAATCAATACTAGCTAAAACAGAAGTCTTACCAGTACTGGTTTGAATTTCAAAGCCTGTACGAGAATTATCGTTAAGAATTTCATTGGTGACAAATCCTGTTTTATTTGGGATTTCTTCCAATAACTTCTTTAACAAAGTAGATTTACCGCTCTTCGGCAAACCAGTGATCAGGACGTTCTTGCGCATATAGAGATTGCTTTTTCGTATTCCTCTTTCTTCAAAAAGTTATAAACGAGTTTTGAGCCGTCTTTTGTCTTAAAAGTGATGGTCAGGGTTCCGTTTGGTTCAATCGATTCAATGTTTTGGCGGGGGAGAGTGCTGTTTACGGTCACCGAATCTAAAACGCCCTGCAAATCGTGCGAGTTGAGGAGGTTCTCAAGGGTTGTTTTAATTTTTTCTTGAGAAAGTATCCATTGGACTGTCGAGATATCAGTCCCGCTAACGATTTTGCCGGCACCTTCCAGGGGAACCGTTATAAAATAAATTTGTTTATCGGTTGCTATGAGGGCATTTTCCGTAGATTTGATTTGACCGCTGCCTAAGACGGCAAAACCACCGCGCCAGCCAGAGCGCATGATGCCAGAGGCATAACCAATAAGCTTTTCGCCAGGATCGAGATGGACTTTTTGCGATTGGACGGCTGTTGAACTTGAAACAGTCTTCTGGGTCCTGGCTAAGCTCGCAATGCCAAGCACTAACAGAATGAGTGCTATGCCAAGTCCGCCATAGCCAATTGCTGGATTTTGATTATTTGAAGTCAGTATGAAAATCGAAATCGCAAGAATAATCGCGACCACGATTATTACTTTGGCCAAGCCGATAATACTAAATGGAACGGCTGTCTTTTGGATTAAACTGCCTATTTCCACCTTCTTATTTTCATCGAGATTTTGATCCATATTGATAAATTATTGAATATGCTATGTGGAAAAGGTTTATTTTTGGCTAAGCTAACGTATCTTGACCAAAGTTCGCAATAGTTCTATTTTTGTTCTATATGCTCCAACCCCTAACACCAAAACAAAAAGAGGTATTGGATTTCATAATCCAGTTTATCAATGACCGCGGTTTTGCGCCATCTTTCCGAGAAATCGCAGACGGCTTGAGCTTAGCCTCACCCTCGACAGTGCACGTCCATATTCAGTCTTTGAGATCGCGTGGTTTTTTAAAAGCTGGGGGAGCGGCTCGCGAGTTGGAACCAACGGATAAGGTTGTGCGTTGGGGCAAGAGCGTTATTCTGCCGCTGGCTGGTTTGATTACGGCCGGTTTGCCAATAGAGGCTATCGAAGAGCGCGAGACTATCGCAGTGCCGGTTGATCTAGCACCAAATTCATCAAATTCTTATGTTTTGCGCGTCAAAGGCCAGTCCATGATAGATGACGGCATTTTTGACGGCGATTATGTTGTTGTCGAGCGCAATCCCTCACCCAAGAATGGTGATGTGGTTGTTGCGTTGCTGGATAATGCCTACGCTACGCTCAAACGTTTTTACCGCGAGCGTGATCGTATCCGCTTGCAACCAGCCAACACTACAATGAAGCCAATCTACTGTTATGACCCGATTATTCAAGGTGTTGTCAGGGCGGTGATTAGGAAATTCTAGTTAACATACAACATACCTCGTACAACATACAACGTGGTTATTGTGAAAATAAGTCGTTTTGAAGATGTGATAGCATGGCAAATAGGAAGAGAGTTAATCAGCCGCCTGTATTCAGTTTTGGGTAAATGTAAAGACTACAGCTTTAGAGATCAGTTGCAACGAGCCGCGGTGTCGATTAATAACAATATAGCTGAAGGTTTTGGACGAATAGGGAATAAAGAGTTCATTCGATACCTAAAAATATCCAAAGGTTCCTGTTTAGAGGTGAGATCAATGCTTTATACCGCTAAGGATATCAAATTAATTGAGGAAGTTGAGTTTAAGGAGCTATTCACATTAACGGTGCGCATTGAACAAATATTGGTTAATTTGATCAAGTCTATTGAACTTAAATAAACCAACGTTGCACGTTGTATATTGTACGTTGTACGAAAAGAGTTGCAGAAAGCGTTAGTTTGCGATAACATTCGCCATGTTTCATAGTCGAAACAAGAGCATGGGCCAGTGGCGGAATGGTATACGCAACGGACTTAAAATCCGTGGCCGCAAGGCGTGTGGGTTCAACTCCCACCTGGCCCACCAGTCTTCCCTAGATATGCAAAAAAGAGTCTTCATATTTCACGGTTGGGATGGATATCCTGAAGAAGGATGGTTCCCTTGGCTCAGGCAAGAACTAGAGGCCAAGGGTTTTGTTGTAACCGTTCCTCAGCTCCCAATGGCAGATGAACCACGCATAAATAATTGGGTGAACGAAATTAAAAAGCTAATCAGCGACCCGGACAATAAGACTTATTTCGTTGGTCACAGCATGGGTTGCCAAGCGATAGCTCGCTATTTGGAAAGCCTGCCCGAAGGTACGCAAGTCGGCGGGGCAGTCTTTGTGTCCGGTTTTTTCAAGAGACTGACCAATCTGGAAGATGATGATTTGACAAGGGATGTAGCTAAGGAATGGCTCGAAACTCCTTTGGATTTAAATAAAGTGGCTTCGCACCTCAAGAAGAGTGTGGCTATCTTTTCAGATGATGATCCGTACGTGTCACTGGATAACCAAGAGCAGTTTGCTAATATCCTAAACTCAAAAATAATCGTAGAACATGGGCAGGGGCACTTTAGTGGTTCAAATGGTATCACCCAGCTTTCCGTTGCTCTTGAAGCCTTGTTGTCTTTAGAGGAATAGTTTTCTCCTATGGCGACGTATCAATTTGACCCGTGTCATTCCCCCTTAAGTAGAAGCCAGGAAAAAATTAACCAACTAGTTTTTGAATTGAGCCGTCGTTTGGGTCACGATGCCAAGGTGATAGGTATTCTTGAGATGGGTTCGTTCGCTAAACACGAAGGACTGCCATGTTCCGATTCCGATTTAAGAGTATTTGCATCTTCGCCCCACGTATATTTTGATCAAACCAGATTTAATAGTGAGCAGGAAATAAAAAATAAAGAGAAGAAGGAGTTGGAAGTGTTAAAGTTTGCCCAGCTAAATGGTGATTTGCCATGGCAGATGTTTGAATGGTTTCAATTTAATGCTCCCATGAGCACGGAAATTTCAGATATTTTAAATTTAAATATTGAATTTGGAGTAACTGATTCACGTTTCACGCAGTTCAATCTTGATAAATTGGAGGAGTATCCCTCGGAAGAACACCAAAGGCTCCTGCAGAGCAATATCATATATGACCCGGACGGAACTATCGAGCGTTGGCAGCAAAAAATCAACGGCGTCCGTTATCAGTCTATGTGTAATTTTTATCAAGAACGATATTTGGACAAACCGCCATCGGAAATTTATTTATATTTAAAACCCAGTGAAATGGATTTGGTAAAAATCAAAAAGAGCGGGCAGGTGCTTTGGGTTAAGTGGGCTGTGCGAGCAATTCGCGACGCTGTGGCGTCCAAGACATATCAAGCGACCGGTAAATTTGTTTATCTCAAACAAGACGTTATAGAGTTTTATCAGAAGTATCTGCCACAGCACCTGGATTTTGTTAAACAACTTTATATTTGGAAGACCGATCCGACAATACGAGCCGAAATGGTTAATGATTTTATAACCGATTCAACCCCATTTTTTAAGGAATTCAATAATTTGATGCCAAAGTTGGAACAGGTAGTGGCTGACGTTAACAAATTAGAACTTTGATCCGCGGCATTGCACAGAAGGGCTGTTTGCTCTATCTTATGAGCATATGAAACCCCTCAAATATTTGATTTTAGCCGTTTTGCTCGTTGTCTTCCTGGGAGTAGGCATATTCGTTGGCTACCGTCTCTTTAGTCCGCAGGCGACCAAGACTCAGATCACGGCCCAAGTTATCCTGACCGCCTTGCGCGACCGCGGATTCTTGGTCACGCAGACATATATTTTTGACGAGCCAGTGACTATCGAGAAGAAATCAGGCAGTGCGCTTAAAGATTTCTTTTTCGGGCAGACGATTACTGCCAGGGGAGCCATGGAAGCTAACCTTGGGATTGATATGAGCAAGGTGACGGCTGATAATATCCAAATTCAGGACAATAAGGTTGTTGTCACTATTCCAAAAGCCCAGATATTTAACGTGCGTCTCATCGGGCCGTTAGACATTAAGAACACTCAAGGTATTTTGAAGCGTTTATTGCAAAGCGACGACGGGTTTAATGAAGCGCAGGCAGAGCTGGCGCGCGTAGCAGAAGAATCAGCCAAGCGCCAGGAGTTTATTGACCGGGCCACTGAGTCAGCCAAATCAGAAGTCGCTCGCTTGGTTGGTTACGTAGCGCAAGGCAAGACAATAGAGGTGATAGCCAAATAAAAAACACCCCCGCAACGCGGGGGTGTTTTTTATTTGTTATTTTGCAATAACTGTCGCGTCGTTGCTGTAAGTGCCGCAATAACCTCCCAAGTATTCACAGACCCTAAAGTGATATGTTGTACCAGGTTTCAGCCCTGTCCAATTATCACTTACTTGATTTGGGTCAGCCAAATAGTGGTAATCATTGCCTGGGTAAACCGGGTTTGGGTTCTCTGACATCACGACCTTAAAGCCCTTAGGCGAAGTCATGTCAGTTAAGCCCCAAGTCAGGCTAACTGTTCCGTTGCCTAAATCCAATATATTGAGTTTGATTGATCCCGGCAAAATGTTTCCGGTGGCAGAGCCATTGGTGGCAATTATCATGGCCAAATCATTGCTATAGACACCGCAAGCCCCGCCCAGGTACTGGCAAACGCGGAAATGGTAGACCTTGTCATCCAAACCAGACCAAACATCTTGTTTGGCATTCGGGTCAGCCAAATAGTGGTAGTCATTGCCAGGATAAACTGGATTGGCATTTTCTGAAATAACAACCTTAAATCCTTTTGACGCATCAACTCCGCTGGCTGTCCAAGATAAAGCTACTTTGCCCGGGTCAGTCAGTATGCCGGTTAATTTAATTTGCCCGGATGATGATGTTTGCCCGGTAACATTTGATTCAGATTTAGAGTCCTGGCTGGTTTTTTCATCCTTTGAAGAAGCATTTTCTTTTTTCTCTGATTTATAGTACTTCTTTACCTCTTTTGAATCTTTTAGGTAGGTCAGGTCGCCATTTGCTTTGACAAAATAAGCCTCACCCCGTGAGTGGACGCGCAAGACGATTTTATTCTTCAGTAGCTTGATTAAAGATTTATTTTTAGCCTTCAGGCGTGAGTAGTTGTTCTCTGATATGCCGACTAGGCCGGTAGCCTTGGGTGTAGAGACGGTCGCGGCGCTTGCCGGCACTGCTGAGGCAGCAGTGTCATCGCTGACCTTGGCCATGAGCTGGCTACCTACCCAGCCGATTTTATCGCCGGCTTTAACTTTGTACCAACCATCGGTCTCAGCGATGACAGGCACGACCGTGCCAGCCGGCAAGACGGTCAGTATGTCTGATCCGGTCATGCAGGCAATGCTGCGCACCCGGGCGCCGGTAATGGTTTTTGCATTAAAGTTACGCGTATAAACCGGGTCATTGCCGCAATCAGCTGTTTCGGCTTTGGCTAAGTATGGAAAGAAAGCGGAAAAAGCCAGGCAGATGATGGCAAGGCCCATCAGCTTTGAAAAATTTGTGTTCTTCATATGCATATATCATAACATATTTGTATTCATGTCTTGATTTGTAAATGTCCAGCTTAAGTGTCATTCTAAAACAAGCATTAAGTTTTAAGCTTAATATGACAACAGACCTTAATAATCAGCCAGTAAGCCAAAACCGCAGCAGCTACATGGAAATTTTAGTAATATCCTTGCTTTTGACGGCAGTTTTCCATTTCTTACCGGCCGACCACCCCACGGGAATAGCTTTTGCGATTTTTGTCCTGGCCTTGTCCTTGGGCATGATCTTAGTGGCTGGTTTGGGTCAAAAGCCGCTCAATAATTGGTCTTATATCTTTCTGGTACCGGCCTTGATTTCGGCCGTGGCTGATGCTTTGTACTCCAGCCCGGTTGTCCAAGGCTTAGCTCTTGCCATATCCCTTTCGTCGCTAACATTTTTTGCCTTCTGGCTGACGATCCCTAAGATTGATTTCAGTAAAGTCAGAGAATTTTGGCCGTTAATGTTCATAAAGGAAACAATTTGGCCCTTGGGGTCTTTAGCTCATGTCGTTTCTAAGATGAAAGGGGACCGCAGGTTGGGCGGAGTTGCCATTGGCACCATCCTGGCTCTGCCCTTTCTCTTGTTGTTCGCTATTGCCTTTTCTTCAGCGGACCAATTATTCGCCAAATCATTTTCCAGTATCTTCCAAAATGCCGATTTCGGAGTCTATGTTTCCAAGACCATCCGCGATTTGGTAGTCGCCATTTTCTTCTTAGCATCTGGCACAACAATGTTGACCAGGTTGGTAGATGCTAGGAAACCTGCAGAGCCTAAAGAAGAATCGACAACGCTCAACCAAACCGTCTTTGTGACTTTTTTGGCCTTAATCAACATCCTGTTTTTGGTTTTTGTTGGTTTCCAGTTTGCTTATTTCTTTGGCGGGCAAGCTTACTTGGCAACGCAGGGCATTACCTATGCAGGTTATGCGCGCGAAGGGTTCTTTCAGTTATTGCTCGTGGCAGGAGTTGTATTTGGCATGACCTGGGTAATTTATTGGATGACTAACATGCGCCAACGCTGGACCAAGGTTTTAAGTTTGGCGTTGATTATCCAAACCGGGATCATAATCGTCTCGGCCCTCAAGCGTCTTCTGTTATATATCGATGCCTATGGCCTGACTCTTTCGCGTTGGTGGGCGGCTTTTTGCATAATCTTAATCGGGCTGACATTGCTGATAGTCCTTGTCGCGGCTTTAAGAAAAGTTAACTATGCCCCAGCCGCCAAATTCGCTTTCCTTGGCGTGATGATAATCAGCTCTTTGGCTTTGCTCATCCCATCTGAGAAGATGATTGCCGCTTACAATATCAATCGTTTTTTGTTTGATAAAGATATTCTTGCCAACCATAAAGCGAGCCTTGATTTTGGCTATCTCCATTCGCTTTCGTCTGATGTCACTTCCGAGCGCGTCAGGTTAGCTAATGCTGAATGGCCGGCTGACCCGACCCAAGATCTATATGCCTGGCAAACCAACCCGAGCAGTTATATCGGACAATTAAAGAATGAAAAAGAAAGTCTCAAGTTCCGTTTATCTAAGATAGGCCTTGGCGCCTCACTTTCCGATTATTGGGCTTTGAATATCCTTGATAGTTTGAAATAGCGTGCAAGCCAAATAAGGCTTTTTAGCCTTGACACTGGCCGCTATTTCTTCTATATTCCCTCTAAACACCGGGGTAGCTCAGCTGGTAGAGCAAAGGGCGGGGTTCGTAGGGTTCTCCTCCCTTAAGTCGTGGGTTCAAATCCCATCTCCGGTACAGGGATCGCGGGCGCCCCCATCGCCAGCTTTCCCAGAGGGGAGCGTGCTCCCGTTGGCAGGCTTAGCCACGAGCCTGTCGGTCTCCGGTGCGCTCTCCTCGTTATGGGACAGGGCATTGACTTGCCCCAACCTCCCCTTCGGTCGGTGTCCTGTCCCTCCCTCTTGGGACGGAGGCGGACGGTGTGTCCACCATCCGCATCGTTGCCTCCTTCCCATTCTCTTTCCGCGGCGGTTCGCCTCGGGCTAACCAACTCACGTTGTAAAGCCTCACCGCCTGCGGACAGCCCTGAGTTTCCTGCCGCTTTTCCCTCCCTCCTCCCCGGCAGCAGTCGAACACAGGGCTTTTTCTTTTATGCAAAAAAGACAGCTTCTAGCCGTTTAAGTGTTGACTTGTAGGCAGTTTTGTGTTTATATCACGTCACAAAGGAGACGGATGATGACAACCCAAAAGACAGCTCTTTCCCAAGCTCAACAGCGTGAGATCTATGCCCGCGAGGGGTGGGTCAAAGGTTTCAACCTCGGCAAGCTCACTGCGTGGGCAGATGTCCAGGAGCTGGCTCCATCGCCCGACGCGATAGCGTGGCGCAAGCTCTTCAAGAACCATACTTTTGGCCTACGGGAGGTGATCGCAAAGGATATGAAGGAAGGTGGCCCCGGCAAGCTTTTGATGGAGATGACAGCGCCGTATGACCTTTCGCCCGAGAAGTTGAGTAACACCTTTGGATTGTTGGACGAGCCACTACAATGGTTTGCCAACCATCTCGACTGGGGAAGCATCAGGGCAATCCCGATCGACTCGACCCGTCTGGCGTTGGTCAACACGCGACCGCCTTATGACGTTCGCGTCATCCATAAGGAAGATGATGATGACGTTGCCCAGGTCCACGAGCTGGCGGATTGTGACGTGTTCGACGTTGCTTTGCACTCATGGACTTTCCATGATGATGGATATGAGAAGGCGCGTCGCTGGTTCTTCACCATAGCGCGAGCGGCGATTATGCTCTTGCGCGATCAAGCCGGCGTGGACTTCGACACTTCTGTCGCGGTTTCGGCTGACGGCAAGCGCGTCCTGGCGGCTGACTACGTCGTGATCCATAACCGCGATGCCAAGAAGCGGCTCACATGCCGCTCCTACCAGGGTGTCTCGTTCCTGCTACACAAGATCCGGCTTGGAGCGCCGCATGTCATCACGCTCGACCTGCCCGCCCGCAAGAAGACGGAAGAGGAGATGCTGAAGGGACTGCTCATGCCGTGCGTGATCAAGAAGCATCTTGATGCCGCTGCGGCCATGAAGCGAAGCCAGGTCCTCGTCAAGCTGGGCAGGCTGAGAGTCCTCTTCATCCATGCTTCAGACGTTCCAGATGCCATGAAGGCAGCGTTGGCCACCACGGCTCCGCCGCCGGTGACCTCGTCTACGCTTCCCAGTCCGGGCAGCGAAACTACTCAAGCATCGCCGCCCGCCCAAACGCCGATGGGTATGCCTACGCTTCCCAGCCCGGCTCCTTCCATGTCCATGCCGCCGGTCCTGGACCCGAACATCAAACCGACGGAGTAGCCATACTCTGTCCGTCCTTGACCCTCTGAGGGTCAATTTTTTTACAACAAAAATACTCTCGCATAACGGGGAGCTGGTTTAATGACTGTCGCCTTGATGTGAAACCGCGAAAGTAAATCCGTCAGCCTTAGGCTGATGAACTTACTTTTGTCTCCGAACCCGTGGAGAAAATGGGTTCGGAGCAAGGGTAGTGGAAGGATCAGCGGCCGCGCGGGATGTCGAAGAACTCGTCATCTTCCGCATCCCAGCCGGGCAAATCCTGCCTTCGGTCCTGCTTTTCCAGGGCCAGGCAATGCGCACAGGTCCCGGCGTCGTGCTTGAGTACGGGCATGTCTGCAAATCGCAGTAGCTCGGTGTAGGCCGGGTAGTTCATGCACTTGGCCTCCTCGGGACAGAGCTTGAGGATGGCGAGGGCGATGAGCTCGCGTATGGTCGTTTCGCTGTGGCACTTGAAAGCGCCCACATCCAGCGCAGCGCACACGAGGTGCACGTTTGCGATGTACGGCGCGTGGTTCCCGAGGCTGAAGGTGTAATACTCCTGCTGTCCGGACAGATGGAGCGCGTACAGCACATCCTGCACGCTCGGGATTTCCCGTACGCCGCAGTTGATGCAGTAGCTGAACTCTGTGACGTTCATGGCGAATCTCCTTGTAAGAGTGGCAATCAGAGGTGAACTAGCGGATGCGCCTGTTGCGCGGCAGGCTGAGAAGGATCTCGGCCCTGGTCAGTTGCTTCGGTTGATGGAGGAGATCGAGCTCTTCGCCGACCAGGCAGAACAACATGGCTACCCCGAGTATCATGGCCCACATGCCCCAGAACGGATCGATGTCCGGGATCGCTTTGCAGGCGATGGCGAACCCGGTCACCATCATTGCGCCGCAGACGGAAACATCGAGCAGATGCAAGTTGGTTACAGCCTTGAGAATTTTGTTCACTTGAACCTCCGCGACAAAGTCGCTGGTTGAAATGTCTATGTAAGGAGCTGGTCTGGAAACGCGAGCGAGTCGTGTTTTCGGATCAGCACCGGACGAGAATTGTCCGGCGTGAGATTGTCTCGACGGGAATCAAGACGATGTTGGTCAAGGAATCTGGCTATTCGAGAGCCGTGAGCTCGATGCCTTTGACCTCTGCGAGAAATTCGTACGCTTCGAGGTCGATCGTGCCCTCGCCCACGTATCCCTCGCGAGCCAAGTCCCTGGCTTCGAACAGGCTGAGATGGGTGAAGATCCGTACCGCCTTAGCGATCTGGACATGCGCCCTCTTGTCGCCTTCTGGAAGGCCTTTGACAGTCAGGCGATACCTGCGCCGAATGTTTTGCTTGGCTTGCGCCAAAGCAGTTTCGAGCTCAACAAGCTCGGCGAAACTCTTGTTGGACAGGTCTGTCATGACCGTGCCTCCATGTTGGATTGTTGATGTAAGGAGCTGGTCTGGAAACGCGAGCGAGTCGTGTTTTCGGATCAGCGCCCGGACTTGAGTTGTCCGGGCAGAGCCTCGATAGGAATCGAGTGGGTAGGAAAGAACGGGCTAGTAGATCGGGCACCGGGTGCGGTATTGCTTCGGCTGCTCCTTCGGAGCGTTGAAGCCCTCGCGGTGCACGCCCTGGGGCTGGAACTCTTTCGGGAGTCCCAACATGGGTGCACGCCTGGGCTGGTGCGGCGCGTCGCAGATCTCGTCCAGACGAGTGTGCTGCTTGCCAAAGGCGCGGATGCATTTGCTGTAGGGCCTCGCTTCGACGAAGAACAGGGAGAGGGCTTCGATGACCAGCATCTCGATGTCGCCGAAGGCCATGTCCAGAACCTCTGGCTCAGGATCCGCGCCGGATGAGATGCGCCGCAGGCTGGTCACATACGTGACATTGCCCATGGGCTCGACCACGATTTCATCGCAGCCATGCGCCAGGGCCATCTCGGCCGCGCACTTGAAGAAGCTGAAAACCTGATCTCTCAAGTCGTTCATGGTTTCCTCCATGTCTTGGTTGTCTACGCAACTGCGATGTTCATGCACAATCCTCCAATTGAACGTATTAATATAGCACAAAAAAGGGCTTTTGTCAACCCTTTCAGGTGCTTTTTAAGGCTAAACTTAGCCATTTTGGCTAAAAATCAGCCTTATTTTTTATTGATAACATAGCCAAAGTGGGGTGGATGATGCTGGCATCCCTCTCACAGCCTGCTTTTTAGGGTTTTTACTTGTGATACTCCCGGCCAGCGCTAATCATCTGCGCCCGATATATCTGTTCAAGCAAAACTATCCGCGCCAGCGTATGAGGGAGTGTGATTTTACCCAGCGACAACTTCAAGTCAGCTGTTTTAAGAACCTCGTTGTCCAATCCCCAAGAGCCGCCAATGATAAAAACTACTGGACGTCCGGTCGAAGCTTCGCGCTCCAGGGTCGATGAGAACTCCTGCGAATCAAGTTGCTTGCCGCCTTCATCCAGGGCAATAAGGTAGGCGTCTTTGGGTAATTTATTGAGAAGGCTTTCAGCTTCTGTTTGTTTGGCCTTGGCCAGGTTAGGCTTGACTGATCCTTCATGACCTTCAGCCACCTCAATCAGCTCAATTTTCCCGAAAAGTGAGCATCTTGTGGCATACATGTTGATAGCTTCCTTACCCCATAGCTCTTGGGCCTTGCCAACGCTGCGTACCTGGATGTGGGTTTTCATATATTTTGGCTTATTTACGCCTCTTGACAGAGGGTAGGACTTACATTATTATACGGGCACGTCAAAAAACCAACTCCCCGACACAGTAACTAGTAAAAAGTAAAAAGTAACGAGTCAGGACTCGATACTAGTTACTCGCCACTCGTTACTCTTAATCAGGGGGAGCAATGGAGAATCCAATTATCATGAGCAAATCGCAACTAGTCCCGTTCAGCGGGATCCAAGGCTAAGCCCATAGGAATCTCTATTGTGAGATCAGAATGCTTGGCCGCCGGCCAAGTTTTTTAAACTCAAGAGACGGACAGAGGATGGTCTGAAAGATCGACCTGTGTCCGCCTCACCCAAGTTCGGCTTGGGATGAGAAAGGCAGGAACTTCGACAATTTGCTATCTTCCTCTGCAATGATAAGCCGCAGAGGTTTGATAGAAGATCATACGTACAAGGCATGTTCTTGATAGATGAAAGCATCTATCAAACATAACAATAAATTGTAAGTGTAAAAATATAAACGTACATACGAATGAACGACCATCCGCACCAACATGAGTTGGAGCATTGGATGGCCGAAGCACGTAAGAGCGTACGGTGGATGGCTTGGTAGCGAGGAGCTGATGAAGGACGTAGCAGCCTGCGATAAGTCTCGGGGAGGTGGCAAGCAACCTGTGATCCGGGAATTTCCGAATGGGGCAACCCATCGCGATGATGTCGCGATATCCTGCGCTGAATACATAGGCGCAGCGAGAGGCACCTGGAGAAGTGAAACATCTCAGTATCCAGAGGAAAAGAAAAAAACGACATCCCTTTCTAATTTCTGCGGAAACATTACATCTGCAGAAATTAGTAAAGGGATATGATTCCGTGAGTAGTGGCGAGCGAAAGCGGACGAGCCTAAACCTTTTTGTGCAAGCCTGTATACCGAGTTGGACGCAAGTTTGACCGCGGGTATGGGTGATGAGCTTGGGCTGTCGCACAAGAAGGTGTTGCGGACGGAACGTTAATTTCCCAAGAATTTGAGTGTGATCGCGTTAATATAATTGAATCAGCTGGAAAGCTGGCCCAAAGAAGGTGATAGGCCTGTAGATGAAATATTATTCGCGTCGCATTGTTCCAGATCCAAAGTACTATGGGGCTCGAGAAACCCCGTAGGAAGCAGCCACGACGATGTGGCAAGGCTAAATACTCCTCCTAACCGATAGTGAACTAGTACAGTGATGGAAAGCTGAAAAGCAGCCCGGGAGGGCGATGAAATAGTATCTGAAACCGTACGCTTACAAGGAGTCGAAGTCCCGCCGCAAGGCGGGATCACGGCGTGCCTATTGAAGAATGAGCCGACGAGTGTGCTGTGTGTCGCGCGGTTAAGCTCCTGCGGGAGCGAAGCCATAGTGAAAGCGAGCCTGAATAGGGCGATTGTGGCACACACATGACCCGAAACCCGGTGATCTAGCCATGACCAGGATGAAGTCCCGCGAAAGCGGGATGGAGGTCCGAACCCACGACCCGTGCAACAGTCGGGGATGAGTTGTGGCTAGCGGTGAAATTCCAATCGAAC
>JAQULH010000029.1 GCA_029004215.1 Patescibacteria group bacterium
TCACTCACAATCTGCATGCAAGCCCGTTTACCATAAGTGGTCATCTTGCGGGTACCGACAACAGCAATCCAAGGTTTTCTGGAAAGTTGGGCACCTCGCCAGAAGAGGGCGGCCGGCGGGCAGGAACTATTTTTAAAAGCAGCCGGATAAAACGTATCCCAAGGCAAGATGAAATCCATACCATCCTTAGCCAAGCGGTTCTTATAATCTTCGGGGTTGATGTTTTGTTTCCATTTCAAAAAATCCTGGGCCAGCTGTTCGCTAATGCCTGCGTTCACCAAACCGGCTAAAGAACTTTGCCAGGCTTCCTGCCCCTTATTTTCTCCAAATACTTTATAGAGTTTGGCCAGGCTTTTTGGTCCGAATTTTTCATACCAAGTGCAACCCAACCAACCCAGGCGCGAGGCGTCCCAGTTATCCTTGACAGATTTTGCGTTGTTTTGATAAGACATGGTTATCAATATAAGACCTTCGGATTCTGCTTGCGGAAGGCTGTCGCGGGAGCGCCCCTCCAATCCCGCTGTGCCCGCCATAGCTCGTAAGAGCTAGGTGGGTGCCTATAGACCATTCGTAAGCAGAGTCAGGAGGTTTTTTTCTTATCTAGTTCCACTTGTTCATGGCAGCTCGGATGCCTCTGATGGACCAATCGATTGCAGCTTCGGCCGCCAAACCGGTTGTCTCTTCCATCAGTTCCAACTCCTTACCTTTTGGTTTTGTCAGGACCCAATCCTTGTCGGCCTTGTGTGTCGCAGGCCTGCCGATACCCAAACGCAGACGAGGTAATTCAAATTTGGGCAAAAACTCCTGGATTGATTCCAAACCATGATGCCCACCCGCGCGGCCACCTGCTGAGAACCTGAAAGTTCCCGGCAAGAGATCTAGCTCATCCTGGATAATCAGGATGTCTGTTGGTTTAACCTTATAGTATTTTGCCAAGGCCGAAACAGCCTGGCCGCTCAAGTTCATGAAAGTCGTCGGTTTGGCAAGGATGAGTTGATCATCATCGGCCACAATTTTTGTAATAACTGCATGATGCTTGGTGTCAGCCTTCCATTTTGCTCCGTTAGCTTCGGCGATTAAATCCACAACCGAAAAACCCACGTTGTGGCGAGTGCCGTCATATTCTTTGCCTGGATTGCCCAAGCCGACAATCAATTTCATAGATACAATTTTAGTACCTTCCAGCGCGTCTGCCAATCGGGCGCTTCTTTTTGTGCTTACCTGGGGCTTGCGGGACCGGCTTAGTATCATTATCAATATTAAAGACTATGGGTGTGCCAGTGAACCCGAATTTTTCACGCAAGCGACGTTCAAAAAATTTAAGCCAGGCTTGATGGAGGGCAGTCTTGGAACCGCGGATAGTTATCCTAAAGCGAGGAGGCTCAGTACCTGTCTGGATTACAGTCGATATGTAGGGTGTTTCTGACCCTCTGGCCGCGCGCGGGCGTTGGCGTGACATGGTTTGCTTGAGGAACTTATCCATGGCATTGTCCGCGATAACTCTCCTGCGCTCATCTTTGATGCGCAATGCCAGGTCAAGGATATCATGTACCCGTTGGCCGGCTTTGGCCGAGATAAAGACAAAAGGCGCCCAGTCAAGGAAGGGCAGGCACTGTCTGACAGTGTCCTCATAAGTCTTGGTCGTCTTGGTGTCTTTATTTTTCACTAAATCCCATTTGTTGACGGCCACAATCAACCCGCGGTTAGCCCGTTCTAAAAGTTCAGCCAGGTGTTTATCTTGCTTGCCCGGATCCTCGGTTGCATCCACGACCAAAACAGCCACGTCTGCTCGCGAGAGAGCTTGGCGGTTGCGTTCCACGCCTTCTTCTTCCAAGCGTCCGCTGATGTTGGCGCGCTTACGCATACCGGCCGTGTCCACCAGTGTTATCGGATGGTCGCGCCATACGAAGTTGGTATCCAAAGGTTCGCGGGTAGTATGGGCAATAGGGGAGACGATGGCACGTTCCTCGCCCATAATGGCGTTCATGAGAGATGACTTACCGACATTGGGCCGGCCCATGAGCACGATTTTCAGCCTAGCCGCATCATCTTGGTCAATCGGCGGTTTGTGCATCTTTTCCAATTCGGTGACTGTCCGGTCGAGCAGGTCGCCCAGTCCTCGTCCTGAAGCTGCACTGATAGGTATGGGTTCTCCCAGTCCGAGTTTCCATAGTTCACCTGAAAGTGCCGGGCCAAGCAAAGCATTACGATCTGTCTTATTGGCAACCAATAGGATGTGGCTGTTAAGTTTTCTGGCGAGTTTGGCGAATTCCAAATCTTGGACCATGATCCCGGTTTGGGCGTCTACCAGAAAAAGGACGAAGTTTGCCTCTTTGATAGCTTGTTCTGATTGTTTTTTGATGCCCTTGCCGATTTCGGTTTTTTCCACATCCAAACCGCCCGTATCAATGACATCAAAAATTTTACCTCGCCAAAGGCATGGCGCGTAATTACGGTCGCGGGTGGTGTGGGCGACATTTGAGACAATGGCGCGTGAGGTTTCGGTTAAACGATTCCAAAGCGTTGATTTACCCACATTGGCCCGGCCTACAATGGCCACCACTGGGAGCTTACGGGGATTGGGGAGGCTCATAATAGGGATTGATTAATCCTAAACTTGATTCACCCAAGACAACTAAGATGTCGGTCGTGCTTGAATCAACTGTTTCAGCAGTCATGTTTGGGCCATAGACCACGCGGTGGCCATTGGCATTGGTTGGTTCGGCCGAAGTGACGTCCGCATCCAGTATTTTTTTGAGTCCGACGAGTTCTGATGTTTTTTTACCGTTGGTCAAGTCAAAAAGCATGGTGCGTTCGTATCCTTTATGGGCTGCATTGCTGATGTTGGAAACCTGGTAACCCTGTTTTTTGAGTTTTTGCGAGACCTGGAAAGCGTAACCCTCGTATGTCGTACCATTCTTTATCTCCAAGACAATCGGGCTTTTGGGAGCCAGTTGCTTACGCTCGTCCTCCTTGGTGACAAAAGGATTGTTGGCAATATAACGTATTTCAGACCAATCCGGTTTGCGGGGGAAAAGCATATAAGCGCCACCGACGTTGGCCGGTACCAGTTCACCATCTGCAGCATCTGTCAGTACGCGCATGGTCAGGCTGTTCCGATCAATGCCGGCTGCCAAGGGCGCATAACTTATCATGTCCCAGCTTGAAAGGTCGGTTTGGATGTGCCCTGAAAGTATGTTGATCAGGTCAGATATTTTTTTGGGGTTGGCCAAAGTGCCTAAGGAAAAAAGTTTGTCTTTTACGGCCTGGAGAACCAACTGTTGGCGCCGGCTGCGGGCAAAATCAGAACCTTCGCCGTTGTTGCCATGCCGCGAGCGTACGAATTCCAGGGCCCGCTGTCCGTTCATGGTGGTCGGCCCTTTCTCAAAACCGACTGTCCGCCAACCCGAATCTTCGCCCACAGGATATGAGGTGTCAGTAAAAGTTTTTTCAACAGTCACGTTTATGCCACCCAAGGCATCAATGAATTTGGCAAACCCGTCGAAATCAACCCGGATAACATGGTCAACGTGGGTGTTCAACAGTTCGGATATGGCATCTGCTGTCTTTTGGGCGCCTTGGCCTGGGTTGGAGCTTTCATACCAAGCATTCAAACTATTTATTTTTTCAAATTTGCCATTGCCCAGCGGGTAGGCCAAATCGCGGGGGATGGAAAGCATGGCCATCCGGTTTTGCTTACGGTCGTATGAGGCCAGGATCATGGTATCTGTCAGCTGCGGACCATCGTGGCCTGTCCCACCCACGCCCAGTAAAAGTATGTTGATCTGGTCACCTGTGATTTTGGCACTAGGCAGGGATGAATTGCCACCCCAGGCAAAACGCCGAATATCAGAAATTCCGGGCAGATCAATGACCTCAGCGAAAATATTAGTACCTTTGGCTGATGCGCGATATGAGGCAGCGGCGCCTACTGTAGCCAAAATACCCACTATCAAAGCAAAAAAAACGGCAATTATTGCAGTTTTTTTTCTGGCCGAACTTTCCGAAGCTGTGTCCAGCAAATCAACCGAAATGGGCTTATTCATGGTTATGCTAGCATAACAAATATCTTGATAACCATCAATAATGCCCAAAATCACTGGTAACTGAGAAACTGGATGGCGGGGTGTGGATTATTCCGCCTACTGTAGCTGTTTTTATGCTATAATTTCCACAAGATGCCTATGTGGAGGAGGATTTTTAAAGTCAGGCAGGGGAAAGAGCCAATGCTTAGCTTTTTGCGAAGGATTTTTTTAAGCTCAAATAAACAATCAACCAAACAACAGGGGCCAGGGTTCAGGGGCCAATGGTCAGACCGCAGGCAATATGTGGCCATGGCTGCAATTTTGGCAGTCTTTTGCATTGTCTTTGTGGCGGCTCCGGCCCATGCTGATGCGGCCAAGGATGTGCTTAACTGGATCATTGCCATCTTCACCAAAATCTTGGTGTATATCTGCGAGTTACTGGCCTATATCTTGCTCCAGTTGTTGGATTTCTTGATTCAAATCGTCCAGTTCAACAATTTCGTAAATGCCGCGCCGGTCCGCATTGGTTGGCCGCTGATCAGGGACACGATCAACATGTTCTTTATCATCGTTGTCTTGGTCTCAGCTTTTGCAACCATCATCGGTTATCCCAAAGATTTCCATTACCGCCAGATACTTCCCAAGTTGCTCATCATGGCAGTGCTTATTAATTTTTCCAAAACCCTGATTGGCTTGATGATTGATTTTTCCCAAGTCTTGGTCCTGACTTTTGTTAACGGGTTTAAAGAAGCGGCCGGTGGCAACTTTATTAATGCTTTGCACATCCGCGAAGCCATGAGCATTGATACGAGCGCTGGCAGCGTGGTTACGGAGGATCCGGTAACCAAGGCAATCACCATAAACTCGACTGCGGCCGCCTCAGCCGATACCTATCAAATCTTCAACATGATGCTGGCTGCCATCTTTGCCATCTGGATCCTTTCGCTTTCCATCACCCTGGTCATCATCATGGTGGTCTTTTTTTTGGTGCGCATCATCATGCTTTGGTTCTTGCTGATCACTTCGCCCATTACTTTTTTTGCCTGGTCATTGCCAGGCAAGTTACAAAAAGCTTTCTCAGCCTTTACGGACCAATGGTGGAACCGTTTGAGCACGGCTTTGATCGGCGGGCCCGTCATGGCGTTTTTCCTTTGGCTTTCGTTGGCTATGGCCCAAGCCCAAGGAGGCACCGATTCGCTGACCGGTACCGGTGAATCATCTTTATACAAAGGGCCGAGTACAGAAGTTACGAGTAATGTCCAAGGCCTGTCGGATGCAAGTAAGTTGGGGAGGATTGTTGTCACGCAAATCGGCGACCCGCAAACTTTTTCCAACTTCATCATCATGGTGGCCTTCATGCTTTTGGGCGTGCAGGTAGCCATCCAGCAATCCAATGCCTTGGCGCCTAAATTAGGTTCACTGGCCGGGGCCATTGGCAGCACGGGAGGCTTTATGGGTGTGGGCGTGGCTGGTACGGTGGCCGCCGGCAGGGTTTTGGAAAGGGGAGTACGCGGCGGAGTGTCAAAAGTTGGCGGCGCCATCAACGAAAGATACGGAATATCCAACAGGCTGGCAGGCGCGGTAGGCAGGGCGGGGTGGGTTCCCATGGGTTATGAAACGCGCCGAGGCTTAATGCAACATGCTGCCGAGCCTAAGAAACGGGCTGCCAGGGTTTATGAAGAGGCTAATAAGGCCGTGGCCCAAGAAGATCCGTTGGAAAAAGAAAAGTTTTTCCGCAAGATGGTAGCGTCAGGCGATGTGTCGCGCAGTATGGCTGGGAGCTTGGGTTTGGCTGAGTTGTCGTCCACAACTCTCTATGCCAAGAAGTTGCAGGCACAAGAGAAGGATAGCGCTAAAGCCAAGATCATGGGTTCGAAAGAGACAAAAGACAAGTATGGGACAGACGATTATGATCGATTAACCGATGTTCAAAAGAAGGAAGTCGATACCCGCGTTGATTCGTTGGCACGCCAGAGGGCTGATAAGAAAATAACCAGCATGCAGGATGAGACAAAGGCTTTTGCCGAGAGGACCAACAACGACAAGCTTTTGGAAACGATTAACGACGCACGGGCCAAGGATCCGAGCAAACAAGGCAATGTCAGTGATGTCGAAAATATAGTTTCCAAGGTCATGTCTGACCATAATGGCCATACTAAGATCAAGGATGATGCCTACATGGATTCCGCAACCTTTTTGTTGGCTATGAAATCAAATGGTTGGATGGACAAAGACGGCAACCTAACTGTTTCTGAAACTGATGATAAGTACAAGGAATTCATGAAGAATAGGCAAGGCCAGCATGGCAAGGCCCATTTGGATTATATCCGCAATTCACAAGAAGGCAGGGATAGCGCCAAGATCCTTTTGGATTCCAGTAAGACAGACAAGGAGCGCGAGGCAGCCAGGTATTCGCTCATGGCCAGCAAAGATGGCAAGGGTTACTCGGTCGTCAATCCAGGGGGTGAGGCCAAATATTTGAGCATGGGCGGCAAAGCTGGTACGCGCGCTGAAATTTTGGAAAACGTCAAAGACTATGCTGACAACGCCGGTCATGTGACTCCGGCCGCTGATTTGGTCGCAAATTACCAAAATGAACTCCAGAACTTCGGCAACAAGGTGGTGCTTGATGAAGGCGGGGCAGTGGTTGAGAACAGGCCGAGAAAGATTGAAGACATGGAAATGAGGTTGAACACCGACCATATCAGGGGCGCGACCAGTGCCTTGCAGGCTATTAGGCAGAGCCCAACCGTGGGCGGCCGTCGCGCTGCCATTGGTAATGCCATTGTGCAAGGACATGTTAGTGCCAAGGCAGTTTTGGATATTGATAACCAGGGTCGTTTCACGGGTCCTGACCAAGCTCGTATCGCTCGCAATAGAGGTGATTATGCAGCTGTGTTGGGTACTTCATTACAGCAAGCCAGTGAGCAAGCTAACACTGCTGCCGAACGGTCCCAGCATATAGAAACAGTGGCCGCTTTGGCCGAAACAGCCAAGGAAGCCGGAGGCGAAGCTTTGACGGCCTTTACAGATACGATCAAGAACGATCCTCGTTTACTCAAACACGCTTATGATAATGCCAGCGCAGCCCAGCGCGCTTCCATTTCCGGAGCCATGAGGCGGCAGGGCACTGAGGCAGAATCAGCCGAAGCCAAATCGAAATCCGTTTCAGCCGGAGGCCAGCTGAGCGACCAAGAACGCCAGCGCATGAGCTTTAAGGGTGAAATTGCCGGCATCACGCCAACAGGCACGACGGAACAGCAGAAGCAGCAGCGGACCGCCATAGAATTTACACAGCGTTTGATGCGTGGCAGTGAGAGGAGTTGATCTTATGGCTAGAAAAGTCTATCCAACCTTCAGCGACCTGCCCACGGCGCTGCAAAACTTTTTCTCGAGCAATGTTGATGACGTGTATAACGGCTTGATGGATGATTATAAGTTGCCCCAGGATAAGTTTTTTGAGGGCATTGACGGCCCGATTTTGGATTCGGCCATGGGTACGGCAACGCTTGAGGCAGTGCTGACTAAAATCGGTCTGTTTTTGAAGGCCAATATCTCGGATGAAAAGCAGCAGATAGAGGCCATGGTCAAGTTGCTCAAGGGAATTTTTTGGCCTCTGCGTGAGATCTATGGCAGGGAGCTTTTAAGTTTTTTGGAAACAGAAAAAATAGACTATGCAAGTTGGCCGCAACAGCGCGTCTTATACAAACCAATCTCTTATGCCGGGGCGGTGTCGGAAGTCATCAACCGATTGAACCTGCACTCGTCAGGGCAACAGGCCCGGGATAGGCTGCGTGAATTGTTGGTCAGCATGATTAAAGGAGTCCGCGTCCCAAGCCAGGCCAAAGAGGTAATGTTAAAGCCAATAGACTTTGGCGGTTTGGGCTTTGACGAAAAGATGGCTGACCAGGCACTGATGATTATTGGCGATTTAATCAAGAGCGTCCAAATCATGGATGAAAATGCGTATCAAGATTACATTGCCGCTGAAATCCAGAATCCAAAAATCGAAGCTCGAAGCTCGAAGCTCGAAGCTCGATCGGGACGAGATTCGAAATTCAGCGAAGCGGAGATTCGAGATTCGAGTGAGGAGGATGAGCAGATTGCGAATATCAAGGCCAAGATGGAGCCATTGCCCAAAGCAGTCACTGAGTTGGACAAGGCTATCCAGGCCACTTGGGAACGCATCCCCAACAAGCCGGAGGATGAATATCTCAAGAACCGCCTGAACAATGTCATATCCTCGCGCCTCAGGGACGTGCGCAATTCAATTGAGTTACTTGGGCTTTTGCAACGCGACTCAAAAGTCGGAGGCATGGGGTTGGATAAAGCAGGTGCTGAAAGCCTGGCCAAGATTATTGAAGATGCTTACAACGAATTTCGGGGCAAGATTGGGGTGGAAGAACATGGCAAGCTGGAAGTGCAGTTAACCGAACAGAGGAAGAAGATAGAGGAAAAAAGGAAAAAGGATGCGGAGGAACATGCCAAATGGTACGAAGAAAAGATCAAAAAGCGCCAGTCAGCCGATGTTGAGCGTCAAGAGTTGGCCCAAGCCATCAAAAAAGGTTTTGAAAGCCGCGAACAACATCCTTTGGATTTGAAGAGCGCTGCCATTGAGAAAAAACAATACGGTGAACTGGTGGCTGCGCCGGCCAGTGTCGCTAAACCGCCCACAGTCAAAGTTTCGGCTGTGACAGCCGCCATGGTTAAGGAAATGAAACCAATTACAGTGGATGGGGTCAGGCCGGTCAGCGTACCCAAGCTGCAAGGCTTGGTTGATGAGCTGGGTGGCATGACGATTTCCAGTTTTCGTCGTTTGGGCAAGACGCCGCAAGACGCCGTAGATAAACTTTTACAACGTATCAACACTTTGGGCGAAGAAGGCTTTGACCAAAAAGCTTCCGGTATCAGGGCCTGGCAAACTTCACCCGTCATGAAAACGTATTTGGATTTAGTGTCCCAAAGCTTTAAGGCGGGCAAGCCCATTGCCCAACTGGCCGAAGATCACCGTAAGGCCGGGGAAGATACTTTGACACGGGATGAAATAGAAGTTTTAATCAACCTCAATAACAGCCTGCATTATTGATATGCCAAACCAATTCATAGTGCCGCAATTCATAGAGAGCGAGGATAAGATCATCGGTCCGATCACCGTGCGGCAATTTTTGATTTGTTTGGGCGCGGCTGGTGTGCTTTTTGTGGAGTATAAAGTTTTAGCCATGGCCTATTTTATCTTGGCCGCCTTGATTACCAGCGCCATTGCCGGAGCTTTTGGTTTTCTTAGGATCAACGGGCAACCTTTTCATTATTTTTTCTTGAACTTTTTGCAAACGCAAATCCGCCCGCCTTTGCGCGTCTGGAACAAGAATGCCCTGATCCAGATCGGCCAGGAAAAAATCATAGGGTTGCCGGTGGTTGAAGAAGCGGCCAAAAAACCCAGGCCAAGCTCTACCCGGTTGCGCGAACTGGCCCTGACCGTCAACACGGGCGGCGTCTATAAGCCCGAAGAAGGGGAACAAACAACTTAAACGAAAAAGATATGCAAAGTTCCAAGCTGACCAAATCAAAGCCGGGAGTCCCGGCTCAAAGCTACCTGAACATCGCCGAGGTCCGGGAAGATGTCGTAGTCCTGAAAGATGGCACGTTGCGCGCCGTGTTGCTCGTTTCGAGCATCAACTTCTCGCTTAAGTCCGAGGACGAGCAAAACGCCATCGTGCAGGCCTACATGCAGTTCTTGAACTCGCTGGATTTTCCCATCCAAGTCGTGATCCAGTCGCGTCGCATGAATATCGACGATTACATGAACAAGCTCAAGGAGGCTGAGATGGTGCAGAAGAACGAGCTTTTGAGGAACCAAATCGTTGACTATCGGTCTTACGTGCGACAGTTGGTTGACTTGGCGGAAATCATGCAGAAACGTTTTTATTTGGTCGTGCCGCTTGACCCGACTTATGAAGGCAAGAAAGGCATCATGGACCGTTTGAGTTCCATCCTAACGCCGCTCGTAACCATCCGCCTGACAGAGGAGCGGTTTAAATCGCATAAAACCGCCTTGATGTTGCGGGTCAACAACGTGATAGCCGGGCTCCAGGGCATGTCGTTGAATGCGGTCATGCTGGACACTCAAAGTTTGATCGAACTTTATTACACGGTGTATAACCCGGAGCTTTTCGAGACTCAGCGCATGAGTGACGTCAATAAGTTACAAATTGAAGGATAAATATATGGCATTCCAAACCGCCGAACAAAAAAAGCTCGATGCTTCCAAGCTGGCTGCCGGGGGCGTTAGCCTGGTAAAAGGGCCATCGTCCGAAGAGCAGAAGAAACGCCAGCAAGAAGAGAAAGTCGCGCTTGAAGAAGAACGCATATACCGCCGGGGCGTAGCCTCGATCAAGGATTTGGTCGCGCCTTCGGCCATGAAGGTCGAGTCCAGCTTCATCTCGCTTGGCTCGGTCTATGCGCGCACCATCTTTATCGTGACTTACCCGCGTTATGTTTCCGTAGGTTGGGCCTCGCCCATCATCAACCTGAACGCCATGATGGATATTGCCATGTTTTTCTATCCCATCAAGTCAGACGTCATCTTGAAACAGCTTAAGAAGAAGGTGGGTATTTTGGAGGCCAACATCAACATGAAGGCCCAAGAGGGCAAGCCGCGCGATCCGCAGGAAGAGACGGCCTTGCGCGATATCGAACAACTGCGCGATGACCTGACCCAGGGAACCGAGCACTTTTACCAATTTGCCTTTTACACGACTTTTTACTCGGCTTCGAAAGAGGAGCTGGAACGCTTGTCTTCATCAGTCGAATCAACTTTCGGTTCAATGCTGATTTACACGCGCCGGGCCTATTTCCAGGCTGAACAAGGCTTTAACTCCACTATGCCTTTGGGTCTGGACGAGCTCATGATCACCTTTAACATGAGCACTTCGCCCATTGCCTCGTCCTTCCCGTTCACTTCGGCCGAGCTGACCAGCGACGAAGGCATCCTTTACGGAGTTAACCGCCACAACAACTCGCTCATTATCTTTGATCGCTTTTCTTTGCAGAACGCCAACATGGTGATTTTTGCCACATCAGGCGCCGGTAAATCTTACACGGTTAAGTTAGAAGTCCTGCGTTCCATGATGTTGGGCGTGGATGTCATCGTCATTGACCCTGAAAAGGAATATAAATATCTGTCCGATGCAGTCAATGGCACTTACATCAACATCTCGTTGTCATCTGACTCAAAAATTAATCCATTTGACTTACCGCGGCCTACCAGTGGCGAGACTTCGGTCGAAGACATCATCCGCAGCGCCGTCATCACCATCAAAGGCCTGCTTCGTTTGATGTTGGGTAAGGTGACAGTGGCCGAGGACTCCATTTTAGACCGCGCCTTGCTTGAAACATTTGCCAAAAAAGATATTGTGCCGGGAGCTGACCTTTCGGCCGTGGAAGTGCCCATCTTGCAAGATTTCCAGGATATCTTAGAAGGCATGGAAGGCACGGAAGACCTGGTTGTCCGCTTAAAGAAATATACCGAGGGCACTTTTGCCGGCCTCTTGAATTCGCCGACCACCGTCAGGATGGCCAACCAGCTGGTTGTCTTTTCAGTCCGCGACTTGGAAGATGAATTGCGCCCCATTGGCATCTATACCATCGTCAATTTCATTTGGAACCAGGTGCGTTCTGAACGCAAAAAGCGCATCCTGGTCATCGACGAAGCTTGGTGGCTCATGCAATACGAGGATTCAGCCAAGTTTATCCACGCCTTGGTCAAACGTTGCCGCAAGTATTACCTAGGCGTCACCACCATTACGCAAGATGTCAACGACTTTTTGACGTCGCCTTATGGCCAGGCCATTGTGACCAATTCATCCATGCAGATGTTGCTCAAGCAAAGCCCGGCTTCCATTGATTTGATTGCGCGCGTCTTCTTGCTGACCCAATCTGAAAAATATTTACTGCTCGAGTCAGGCAAGGGCGAGGGCATCTTCTTTGCCGGCGCCAAGCATGCAGCCATCCAAGTTGTAGCTTCTTATGCCGAAGACCAGATTGTGACCACTGACCCGCGCCAGTTGTTAAAGATTGAGGAAGAAAAACAAAAGTTCGCCGAGTCAACGCAAGGCGGAGCGTAATTATTAATTGTAAATTGTTAATTGTTAATTAATGGAGTTATGCCTATTTTGAACCGACGCCGCATGGCCATTGTGCTGATTATCCTAGGCCTCTTATTGTTGGGTTTTGGCATCTACACCTTGGTCGGAATTTTCTGGCCAAAGCAGAGCGCGACCACAGATCAGCAAAGGCAATTGCAGGCTATCCAACGAGATAATGCCAAGCCAGCTCCCAAGACTATTGAGATGCCAACTACTGTCCAAGGCACAAGCACGGCCGAGCAGGTGAACGCCCAAACAGCTCCGCCTTTGCAGGATGCCATCCGCCGCGCCGAGTCTGTTTTGAGCCGTTCAGGGTCAGGCACGAACCAGGATGGGTTTTTGGGTTTTAATGATGCCATGCAGGATGGCACGAGCCGTTTCCAAAATTATCTGAAAAGCGAACAGCGACGCTTGATTGAACAGCATCCGGCGGGCGGCCAAATCTATGGCATGACTACCCGTATTGTTTCCTCCAACCTTGTCCAAGGCAAAGAAGGTGATGATAAGGTTGTCATCAAGGTCCAGGCGCAAAAAGTGGAAGATGCTGGCGATAGGAGCAAACCAACCAATATCAGCTATATCGAAGCGACCATGACGCTTCTCAAGCAATCAGGCGGAAGTTATTTAGTTGACGAGATGACGATCAGCCCTGCCAGTCTGTGATCAAGGATAGGATATTAGATTTTTTATTCCCGGCTTTTTGTGTTGCCTGCGGAGGGTCAGGGGAGTGGTGGTGCAGCCAGTGCCGCCAAGACGTCCAGTTTTTAAACAGCGAGGTTTGTCCGCGCTGCTTGTCATTAGGCCAGCATGAATGCCAGGGCGATTTGCCCTTTGACCATGTTTGGGCTGTTGGTTTTTATCATGACCCAAAATTGCGGGCAGCCATTACGGCCTTAAAGTTCCATGGCACATCAACTCTGCAAAACAGCATCAAATTGTTTTTAGAATCCAGGCAATTGTCCGGTCCACCAGCAAATGGAGCCTTGGTGCCAATGCCATTGGCCGATAAGCGTCTCAAAGAAAGGGGTTTTAACCAAGCAGAACTAATCGCTTCGCTCTTCAGTAACGAGTGGCAAGTAAAAAGTAACAAGTCGGATGGCTCAGTACTCGTTACTCGTTACCAGTTACCCGTTACTAAGTGTTTAATTCGAGTTGCCCACCGTGATCCGCAGTCTTCAGTCGAGCATGATTTGGCAGCACGCCAGCTTAATATTAAAAATTGTTTTGAAGCCATAGGCCAAGTGCCAAAGCAGGTTATCCTTGTCGATGACGTCATTACCACCGGCGCCACAGCTGCCGAAGCAGCCGGAGCTCTCCTCGCTGCCGGTGCGGAGAGCGTCTCGGTTTTGACGCTAGCTATTGGAGCATAAAAAAAGAGCTCCGGTGGAGCATCTGAGAGGGAGAGGCACACAGCCTCAGTTCAATGTGCGAGGCGAGTCCGGCGTATCATCCTCTTCCCGCCCATCAGGAGGGGGTAAGGAGGCTTCGGGCCGATGGGTCTCTTGTGCAAAGGACGGAAGCCTGGGGGGCGGTGGTAGGCGGCTGCTTGATACGTGGTTGAGGAGCACATACTTACTGATGGCCATCCGCCACCCGAGCCAGAAGCCGAACCCGAACATGGGCAGGCCAAACGCGATTCCAACCATCAAAATAACGTTGTTATTCACGCCACCCTCCTTTTTTCGTGTTTGGAATTTAACAACTCGATAAACATCCGTCAACGGTTTGAGCTCCCTCTTCGCAACGCAAAAACCGCCTGATGGCGGTTTTGCTATGGCGGAGAGAGAGGGATTCGAACCC
>JAQULH010000030.1 GCA_029004215.1 Patescibacteria group bacterium
CCAAGAAAGACCAAGTTGAGATGAGCCGTCTGGGAGCGGGCCCGGCGTTTGCCGTTGGCAGCGTCCACGCCGTGACTGAAGATGGCCGCGTTATCATCGTTTCGGCCACCGGCAGCCAATTGCCGGCCTATGCCTATGCTGCGCAAAAAGCCGTTTGGATTGTCGGCGCGCAAAAATTGGTCAAAACATTGGACGACGGCTTCAAGCGTATCAACGAATATGTTTTTCCGTTGGAAGACGCCCGCGCTCTCAAGGCTTATGGCGGACACAGCGGGATCAATAAGATGTTGGTTATCAATAAAGAAGTCAGGCCTGGAAGGTTAACCATGATAATCGTCAAAGAAGTGTTAGGGTTTTAAAAAAACAGAGACGTAACAATGCAGCGTCTCTGTTTTTTTAATCTCTAATTTGCCAGTGAGTTGGCTCATGGGCAAGTTGGAAGCGCCGGAGAGGTCCAGCGCGGAGTTGGTGGGAAGGGGCAGGAGTTCCGATCAGATGGGAAGGTCGCCGTCGAACACGAGGCCGCGCTTGAACTGGGTGTCGTTCAGCTCGAACTTCTCGCACTCCTTGAGCGGCGCGATGATCTTGCCCGTGAGGCCGTAGACCATGATCTCGATGAGCGGGGAGTGGCCGATCGCCAACAAATTGGCGTCTTGGGGCAGGTTCTCGACGTGAGCCGCGAACTCCTCAGCCATGCGGAGCGATTCCTTCTTGATCACGGGGTGATCCGGCTTCACGACTGAGCCATGTTCCTTGATGTAAGCGGCCAGTTCGTCGAGACGCTTGGTGAAGAGGGCGGGCAGGACGACCAGGCTGGAGGCTGTGAAGTCGCCGGCGCCTTCGGCCATGGCAGCGGCCGTCTGGGACGTGCGGAAGAGCTCGCTGACGGCGATGTGGGTGTAGCCTTGTCCGCGCATTTGCTCTGCACCAACCCCTCGTGCTTGCTTGATGCCCTCGGGTGAGAGCATGCCCTCGCGGAGTCCCGAGTCATTGAGCGCATGACGACGGATCTCGATCTTCTTCATCTTTCAATCCTCCGGAAATGGCCATGTTGGCTAGTGAACTTCAGAATCACTGCGATTCTGATAGAAAAATATAACATGTTTATAGTAAATAGTCAATAATAAGCATACGAAAAAGTGCATAGTTAACTAGTCACTATTGATTGACAAACAAAGATAAATGAGCTAGTATTATAACAATATGACTAGCTAACTAGTCATTAACCAAACTATGTTGAAGGTCAAGTTACAAGAAATAGCCCGTAAATTAGCCAAAAACAGCTCTGAAATAGCTAGAGAAACGGGTATTAACCGCAATACCATCAATGCTTTGATGCATAATAAGGTGGACGGTTTGAAGTTCCCTACAATAGATAAGCTTTGCCAAACTTATGGCCTAAATTTGACCGATCTCTTGGAATACCAGCCCGAAGAGATTGTTCCTGACCAAACCTCCCAAAAGTATTTTCGCCAGGAAGCTCCCTATGTCCCGTTTTTCGCCTGGCCATGGGTTACCAGCCTTGGCCTGTTTATGGCCGGCCTTTTTGATTATCAGTATAAACAGGCTTTCTTATATTTTAAGGATAAGTACGCTTTTGTTTACCAAAATTTTGAAGATAGCAACCAAATGGCCTCGCATTTTTACAGGAAGTACTCTGAACCCAAAAACGTTGACCGTTTCATGGTGGCTTTTGAATCAGCAGCTCAAGAAGGGGAACATCTCTACCAGGATATTGATATTAAAGTTTTACTTGGCCTGTCCAAGCAAGATTTGATCGAGAGTTATAATAAATATCGTCAGACTGCAAACAAGTTATGGCGCATTAGCTATTTTCATGATGCCTTTGATGTTGGCTTTGAACGCGAGACACTAAAGAAAATCGCCCAAGATAAGAAGTTAACCGATGAAGAGATCATAACTTTATCGTCCATAGATGAACTTACGTTCCATGACAAAAGGCGTTTGGCTCTTTTGGAGTTAGCCAGGTCATTCAAGACGCGTAAAAATAGAAATCTTGAAGAGTTCCTGGTACAAGACGCTTTTGCCAAAGAATTCATGAGAACGTATAGCTACTATAAGAACACTGGGGCTGGACAACAGGCGATATCCACTAAAGAAATAGCAGAAGAAATGGATAAATATGTTAAGGATAAAGCTTTTCTCGAGAGTGAATACCAGAAGCTGGTCAATTACAAGAAGAACAGGCAAGAAAAGATAACCAATATTTTGAAAAAACATCGGTTATCTTCCAATCCGCTCTATTTTTTCGGGCGCATGGCTTATCTGCGAGAAAGGCGCAAGCAGGTTGTACTGATGCTGATCTCTGTGGGCGATGCTTTGCTTTCGGCCATCGAGGTCCAGACTGGCATAGCTAAGAAATATCTCTACTTCCTTAGCCATGAAGAAGTGGAGGGCGTGCTCAAGGGATTGGTCAGCCAAGAAACTCTGAAGGAAAGGATGGAAAATCCATTATTGATTGAATCCAAAGTCCAGGAATACCGTCTTATTGTTGGACCGGAAGCTGATTCGATCAAGCAGGAATTGGAAGGCAGGCTTAGTGAAAACGAAGGGGCTTTTATTGTCCCCGGCATTATGGCCTCACAGGGTTATGGCAAGGGTTTGGCCAGAATCATCAAAACCAAGGCGGATTTTGCCAAATTCAAGCCAGGGGAAGTGATTGTAGCCTCATCCATCGGGTCTGAATTTGACCAATATATACGCCAAGCAGCGGCTATTGTCATTGAAGATGAAAATCCGTTAAACCATGCTGCCCAGGCTGCCCGCGAATGGGGGAGACCATGCATTATTGCCGCCAAGGATGCGACTAGAAGGATTGAAGATGGTGACTCAGTGGAAGTCCGTGCCAATCACCGCACGATTAAAGTCATCAAAAAATAAATTATTAATAGTCAGTAGAAAATTAATTGGAGGATTCAATCATATGTCATACAAGAATTACAAGTACACTGTCTGGGCAAGGGACTACAACTCTCCATTTTTGAGAAATGATATTTGGATGAGGAGCTTTTACATGTATCCCGAGGCCCTCGGCATACCTAAATTAGCCGTGGGTATGACATCTCGCAATAATCATATCGAATATCTAGTGGATATGGATGAGTGGGCCAAGGCTCATGAGTTGCTTAAACAAAAAGCTATAGATGATTATCGTTATGTGGTCCGTTTGATAGCTATGGCTAATGAGCATGGTGAAAAAATGAATGATTGGACTGAAAAAAATATTTTTCTGGCCGACCTTAAGGCACTCACAGGCCAGGAACTGATGGATTTGTATCGGAAATTCAGGGACATGCAAGCTATGGAATATGCCTACGGGACAGCTATCCCGGTTTTGGATTTTGGCGGGGTTTCATTTGTGGAAAGCAACCTAAACAAGATTATTAAATCCAAGGGTTCAGACCAAGAGTACCAAGCATGTTACGCCGTATTTACTGAACCGTCGCACGATTCTTTTGCCTTACAGCAAGAGAAAGACCTGCTGAACCTGATGATTAAACATTATGGTCAGACGGGTTGGATCGATGACGTAAAGACCAAGGAGTGGGATCAACTTAAGGCGATCCATCCGGATTTTGCGGCTGGTTTGGCCAAGCATACAGCTAAACATGCCTGGGTCTATTATGTTTACATGGGCCCGGCTTTTACGGAGCGTGAGTTTTTGGGTTTTATCAAAGAATACCTAAAGCAAAATGTAAATCCATCCGTTAAGCTTCAAAGCATCGAAAAACACCAGGCCGAAGTTACAGAAAAGAAACAGGCTTATATCAAACAATGGAAACCTGATGAGTTCCAACTGGCAATCCTTAACTTAGCCGGCGATTTTGTGTGGGGTAAGCCGCGTCGCAAGGATTACCAATCAAAATCTTATTATCACGTTGAAAAATTGATGCGCGAAGCGGCTAAACGTTTAGGTATTGCCTTGGAACAGGCCAGGTCGGCCCCAATCGAAGTCTTGGAACAGGGCTTAATCAATGGACAACCGGTGGACGTCAACTTATTGAATAATATCCGTAAGCTGCACGTCTTATTGGCCAATGACAACGGCAACATCACGATGTTGCTTGGCCAAGAAGCGGAAGAGTTTTCGAAAAATATCCAGCGGGAAGAAGGTGAGTTAGATTTGAAGAATCTAAAGGAACTCAGAGGCGTGTGTGCTTGCCCCGGTAAGGCTAAAGGTACGGTCAGAGTCATTAATATCCCTGAAGACATGTCCAAAATGCATGAAGGCGATATTCTAGTTTCGACGGCAACCACTCCAAGCATTGTCCCGGCTATGAAACAGGCAGGCGCCATCATCACCGACGAAGGCGGTTTGACATGTCACGCCTCAATCGTTTCCCGTGAACTCCAAATTCCGTGTGTCATTGGTACAAAAATCGCGACCAAGGCGCTTAAGGACGGGGACACGGTGGAAGTGGATGCGGAAAAAGGGCTGGTGAGGATTATTTCTGGCAATTAGGGCAGTAATGTGTGCCTCTTTGCGCCACGACTGTCCTCACAATGGGCGTGCCGCAGACTTTGCAGGGCAGGCCTTTGCGCCCGTAAACGCGCAGGAATTTTTCAAATTTGCCTTCCTGGCCATAAGCATCAACATAATCCTGGGCGCTGGTGCCGCGGAGCTTGATAGCTTCCTTTAAGACTTGCTGGATGGCTTTGGCCAAGCGCAGTCTGTTCTCCGCCGTTAATGAACCGAGACGTCTGGTTGGTTTTATCTTGGCTCGGAACAGTGACTCATCCGCATAGATGTTGCCTACTCCGGCTAATGTTGTCTGGTCAAACAAGGCTGACTTAACATTGCGCGTTACAGGGCGCTTGAAGAGATCGGCGATCTGGGCCGGTTTGAGTTCTAATGGTTCAGGCCCAAACTCACTTAACTTTTTTTCCAAAGCTTCGTGCGACAGATAACTCATCCTCCCAAATTGGCGCACGTCAGCCCAGACCAAATGGTGCGGACCGATTTGGAAAATCATTCGGTCGTGTTTAGTTGGTTTGTAATTCTTTTCGACTAAGATCAAAGTGCCAGTCAATTTCAAATGAGTCGTAATACCTGACCCGTCGGTAAACTTCCAGACAATCAGTTTGGCGCGACGGTCAATCATCTTAATTCTTTTGCCAGTTATGGCTTTGGCAAAAGCCTGGCCATGGGGCGTTTCCCGGCCGGTTTTCAGTATTTGAACAGACTTGATTGTCTGGCCCTTAAGCTTGGCATCCAGTTGCCGGCGGATTGTCTCTACTTCGGGTAGTTCTGGCATATAAATGTAGTTTACCAACCTATGATGGCCTTGACAAAGCCCGGTTTTACTGATAACTAAGCCATAGGAGGTAAAACCATGTCAGACCAAAAAGAGTTCCAAGCTTTGCGCGAGGAATGGTCTGCCTTGGTAGACCAGTTCCTTCGATCACCCAACGGCCAAATGGCCATCTTCACCCTTCAGGTAGGCGAAGAGCAGATCTTCACTGCCATGCTCAAGAATTGTGCTGACGCCCTGCGGCCCACGGATGAAGTCATGGGTTACTTCAAAGGCCAGAGGCACGGGATATTTTTCTTGGCTGTGGAGGAGCTCCAGGCCAGTAATCCTGATGCTTACCCGGATGAAGATTCCGCCACCCTGGCGTGCGAGCGATTGCGCGACGCCGCCAAGGACGCGACGGCGATCATTATCCGAGAACTGGCCAGGACGCTCGAAGCCTTCGCTCCCAAGCCTATGAGCGATCTACCGCTGCCAGCCAGCGTCAACCAAGTCTTCGATCTGGTCTCGCAATCAGGCTACGATGTCCCACGTGCTTTCGAAGACGCACCCGAGGGTGTTAATTCGAGTGAAACGGAGACATGCAAGACGCGTCGGGCACCTGACTCAGAGATTAGACGCATCTGGGCTTCGGTCACGGATACGCCGATAGCCGATGTATCCAGCGACCAGCCTGATGCAAGGACGCCGGTTGTCGAACCATCTGATACCAGAACCGTGCCAGTAGACGGCGCAAACCTGAAAGCTATCAAGAGTGGCAATCTGAAGGAGCTGCTCAAAGTATACTCTCAGGCACCGAGTGCCCCGACGTCAAACCCGCCGCCTGTCAACGTTTCGGTCCATCCGGCCTCACCGCCGCCTGCTCCGGAGCCTGGTGTGCAGCTCGGAACAGAATCATCCATCCCACCGCCAGTGCCCGAAGAGGCTAGCCACGACCAACTCTTTTCCGAGGATGATGCCGAGATTGTCACAGGCGAGCTCGACGACCCAGATGCACTAAAAGAAGTGAGCGAGGCAGATCTCAACTCAGCATTCGACGAGTTGGGCCCAGCCCCAATCAAGAAGCCATAACTCGCGACGGCATCCTAGCCGTCTCTTTTTTTATCCGCGTAGCGTATGGGGGATTGACGCACGCAATTTTTTATGATATCAAAGATTGTAGGGAGGTGGAGCCATGGCAGATGATGAAAGTTTTCAAGCCGTGAGCAAACAATGGTCGTCACTCGTGGGCGCGTACCTTAAAAACCCCCAGGGCAAGGAGACCATGCGTGGCCTGAAGAAAGGCGAGAGGAAAGTTTTTATAAGTATGCTCCTGACCCACGCTTATTTCTTGGTTCCGACAGACGAAGAGTTCGGATGTAGTCTCGAGGCACGGCGGTCAGAGATTTTTCTCTCAGCCCTTGAGATCTTCCAGGCAAACGAAAAAACCAAAGAGGCTAAGAAGCTGGCCAGGAGAAGGTGCGCACATCTTCTCATCAAGGCCAGACAAGTCGCCGAGGTGATTGCGCTGAATTTGAGCCAACCGGGCTTGGAGGATGGACAAGGGCAACCCGAGGAGCTTGATGATCAAGCCCGCAAGACAGTCCCTGCCCCTGAGGGAGTGATTGCCGGGCTGGTCAAGAGATTAGCCGATCCAGCGCTTCTTCCGGCCCGTCTACCTCTGGCCTGCGCAATTAAAAGCTCACCCCCTTCTGATATGCCAGCAGCTTCAGATGAGGAAAACCATCCTTGACGGCCACTCCAGCCGTTTCTTTTTTTGTTTTGTCATTGCGAGGAGCAGCAGCGACGAAGCAATCTCCGGAGATTGCCGCGCTACGTCAAACTTCGCTCGCAATGACAGAAGGGTCAGACTTTAGCCGGCGTCAGCGGTTTCTTGCCTTTTAAGACAGCAATAATATTTTGGGCAGCGACTTCTGACATGGCGCGGCGTGCAGCTTCCGTGGCGCTGGCAATATGCGGTGTCAGAATTACATTCTCAAAAGATTTTAGTTCCAAGTTGTCGCGCAAATCGCAATCAATAGCCGGTTCACATTCAAAAACATCCAAAGCAGCTCCGGCAAACTTCTTTGACCTGAGCGCCTTGAGCAGGGCTTTCTCATCCACCACCGGGCCGCGTGCCGTATTGATCAGGAAAGCGGTTTTTTTCATCAAGTTGAACTGCTTGGTAGACATCAAGTGGATGGTGGAAGGCAAAAGCGGCACGTGCAAAGAAATGAAGTCTGCTTTCTTAAGCAACATGTCCTGGCTGACTTTACGTCCGCCAAAATTCTTTTCCAGGTCTTCATTGGGGCGCATGTCAGAGTACAAAAGCTTCATGCCAAAACCCTGGACAGCATGGCGCGCCACCATGCTCCCGATGCGGCCAGCACCGATCAGGCCTAAAGTTTTCCCGTTCAGGTCAGTTCCGTTTAACAAAGTCGGCGACCAGCCTTTATACAGACCGCGTTTGGCAAAATGGTCAGCTTCCGGGATGCGATGGGCTAGAGCCAGCATCAAGGCAAAAGTATGTTCAGCCACTGATTCGTTTACCTTATCACTGGGCGTATTAGTTACTACGACTTTGTGCGCTTGGGCCGCCTTGAGGTCCACATTATCAAAACCAACGGCATAGTTGGCCACGATTTTAAGTTTCGGGCCAGCTGCCTTAAACACGGCCTCATCAATCGGATCTGTCAGGAGCGAGAGCACGGCGTCTTTGCCTTTAACGCCGGCCAAAAGCGTTTTACGATCAATAATTTGATCTTTGGGGTAGATGGTCAGTTTGTAACCGGCTTTTTTAAGCATGGCTAGGCCAGCCTCATGGATTTTTCGCGTGACGAAGATAGATTTCATAGTATAAGGTTAAGATGAACGGTGTTTTTTAGCTTTTATTTTGTCGAGATGGACGGCATAGGCCGCAATCCAACGGAAAGGAGGAAGAAGGATATTGATGACCAGCAATAAAATCACGAGTTGGGTCATGAGGCGGCTGCTTGGGAAATATCGGTTCGCCACGTAAAGCGCCAAAGTGTTGTTAAGGTAAACCATGCAAAGGGCCAGCGTGGACTTTTCGGCATTAGTCCGCCACCAGGCCATGAGAAAAGCCAAGGCAGTCAGCCCGCCGATGTAAATCAGCATGACGATGATCAGGCCAATGTCCCTGGCTGAAAGGATAATCGGTCCTTGGCCAGTAGTATCACCTACAATCGCAGCAATGAGTATGCCAAAAGTCCAGACAGCTACGTTGCGCCAGACTGGATCATATTTTTTAACAATTTTAGGCGCTTTGCGTTGTATGATAGCGGCCAGTATAAAAGGAATGACAATTGTCAGGAATAAATTGCCGAACAATGTTAAAACGGGGATTGGCACGACTCGGCCGATCGATAACCAGAAAACCAAGGGGATGGTGATGGGCGCCAGTAAAGAGGTAACAGCGGTGATAACCAAAGCTAAAGACGTCTTGCCGCCAAAAAGATCAGCTATCAAGGCAATGGTCATGCCGGTGGGCATGGCGCCCATGATCAAAAAGGCCATGGCCCAATCAGGGGCAAATAAATAGCATGGCAGCCACATGGCCAAAGGCAGAAAGATTAGTTTGAATCCATTGGCCAAGGTCAGCATCTTCCAGTCCTTGGCATAACCCACGAGCTCTTTTAGGTTCAGGCGCAAGCTGGACGTGAAAAAAATCAGCATGAGCAGGTAGGTGCCGTAAGGAGCAATGGGACGGAAATATTTTGGCAACAAAATACCGGCCACGATGCCGATTAACACTATCATTATCTGGTTTTCGGCAAAAATATGCCGAATTTTTTGCCAAATACTCATAACTGTTTAGTGGTCACTTTGACGCGCACTCGTGCCATGTCTTTTTTGGAAGGGAATGACTTTAAGATGCCGGCTTTGGCGCCCATATGGGTGATGACCCCGAGGCTGTTCAACAAACCGGCCTTCAAGCCATCCTGGCAGCTCTTGGTTTTGATGAAAGCGGCCACAAAAGCGCTGCCAAAAGAATCACCGGCACCAGTCGTGTTGAGTCTCTTGCCAGGCAAGGCTGGGGAGTAAAGGAGTTGGCCTGCTCTTACATCATAAACGTAAGCCCCCTTGCCACCATCAGTGATTACCAGTGCGGTCTGGGGCATTTTCCCCAACTCTTTTAACATGCGGTTAAGGTTATTTCGGTTCTCGTGCGTCAGCATGGCAGCTTCATCCCGGTTAACGATGAAAACATCAGTTTGTTTGATCAGCGGCGCGAGCAACTTGAGGCCATGTGCCAACTCGCCATTGCCGGGGTTCCAGGCAATTTTCGTCTTAAAAGATGCAGCCTTGGAAAACACCTCACGATTTTTTTTCAGGTCGCCGCCCAACGAAGTAATGTAAAACCAACGGCTCTTAAATTTTTTCCAGTGTACGCGCTGAGTGTTTAAACTATTGCCAGCCCCGCGGTATGCCAGGATGCTGCGTTGGCCGGTACCTGCCAGCAGGATTACCGAGTAGGCTGTTTTTTTATCAGGATGGATTTGGATGCCCCGCGTATTAACCTTTTCACGCTCCAGAGCAGCCACTACGTCTTGCCCGTTTTGGTCATGGCCAACGGCGCAAATGCAAGCTGTCCTTAAACCAAACCTCCTTAGTGTGACGGCTGCGTTAGTGGCACCTCCTCCGGTCTCAAAAATAACATCCTCCAATGGGATTTTGGCGCCCATTGGGAAGCAGGCATCAAAACCTTCCGGTGCTTTGGCGTTAGGCTCGCGTTCGAAGTGTGAACTTTTAATAAAAACATCCCGTGTGCCGGCTCCCACGGTACAAACGCCAAACTTACGGAATAAACTGAACATTGGCCATATTATATCATGTAACTTGTAACGTGTAACTCGAAACTCCGGATTGATGTTGCGAGTCGCGAGTTTCGCGTTTCGAGTTGATATGTGTTAATCTTTTGGCAGTATGAAAAAGACCTTTTTGCTCGTCAGTTTGTTGCTTGCGCTCCCATTGGGAGTCCAAGCCGCCATCAAGCCCACCATTAAAGTGGAATTGCCAGAAGTCCAAAGGGAAATAATCCATAATTTCGACGTCAAAGCAGAACTGAGCTCGGATAGGACATTGAAAGTGGCAGAAACCATCAATTATGATTTTGGGCCAACGCCCAGGCACGGCATTTACCGCAATATACCGGAAACTTATATCCGCGATGGCATGACTTACAATTTGAGTTATGATGTGACAAAAGTCTTGCGTGATGGCCAGCCAGAAACTTATGATCAGAGCCGCCAAGGCAACGCTTTGGTGCTAAAGATCGGCAAGGCAGAGAGTACTATCCAGGGCAGCCACATTTACACTATTGAATACCAAACAAGCCAGGCAATTAATTTTTTTGAAGATGGCCATTCAGAACTTTATTGGAATATAACCGGCAACGACTGGCCAGTGGGCATAGAACAAACATCTTTTTTCCTGAAATCGCCTTTGGGCGAGGCTACATCAACTCTGCGTTTCGTCTGTTACACGGGCGTCCTTGGTTCAGACGAACAGACTTGTGCTCTTAGTACAAAAGATGGCGGATATTTGGTTAAAAGCGACAGGAGTCTTAATGAGACAGAAGGTATGACTGCTGTCTTTGGTTTTCCGCCAGGCACTATCCATCCGGAAACCTGGCAAGAGGCTTTGACTAGGATCTTGCGCGACAATTGGGTCTTGGTTTGCCCGCTATTGGTGCTCTTGGCCATGATTTACCTTTGGAGCACGCGCGGCAAAGACCCGAAACCAGAGACAATCATCCCGCAATACGAAGTGCCTCGTGGCATGAGTCCATTGGTCTTGGCCGGTGCTTTGGGCAGCGGGCAAATACCGACCCGTGGCATTACGGCCACGATTATTGAGATGGCGAGGAAAGATTTCCTTCATATCGAATACAAGACTAAAAAAGTTTTGTTTACCGAAGTCCAAGATTATGTCTTCCTTAAACGTAAGACACCCGCGGAAAACGTTTTGACTTGGGAAAAGACAATATGGAATGGGTTGTTTAACAGCGGGAACCGTGAAAGTACGACTTTTGATGATCTCAAAGAAGATAAGTTCTATAATGACGTACAGAAAGTTTTGAAGGAAGGCATGAAAGAATTACAAAAGTTAAATATATTTGTAGCCAGCCCCCAGGTGGTCAGGATGCTTTACATCGTGGCAGCAGTCATTGTCTTTATGGTGGTTTGGGTTTTGGGCGGTTCGGCCCCAGTTGCCGGGTTTGCAGCTTTTGTCTCAGGCGCAGTCGTAGCGATCTTCGGTTGGTTCATGCCGCGTCGTACCAAAGAGGGCACATCAATCGTAGCCGAGGTCAAAGGTTTTAAATGGTTCCTTTCTGTGACCGAAGAAGAACGTTTAAAGTTCCACAATGCTCCGGCGCGCACTCCCGAACAGTTCATGGAGTTCTTGCCGGCCGCCATCGCCCTGAACGTTGAAAAAGAATGGGCCAAGCAATTTGAGGATTTGCAGATGGCGCCGCCCGAATGGGCCGAGGGCAATGTCCATACGCTGACCACAATCGGCCTGGTAAATGCTATCTCGCATATGGATAGCGCTTCATCAGCCAGCGTTTACTCGCCACCGGCCAGCACTGCCGGCGGAGGAGGCTCTGGTTTTTCCGGTGGTGGATCGGGTGGTGGTTTTGGTGGAGGAGGCGGAGGAAGTTGGTAATAAAAAAAGACCGCGACTGGGAGTCGCGGGTGCTGAGGGAGGGAAGGTGGACCGTGTGGTTCACTTTTTGCTATCTGGAGGAAGGGGCGGCGGGTCGACCTTGGGGAACTTCGGCATGTTCTGCTTGACCTTGTTCGCGGCATGCTTGAGATCCCTGGCTCGCAGTATTCTGACCAACGCATCAGCCAGGGCCCCAACACTCTCCGTGTCGTAGTTGGGCAGCTCGCGCGCGATATCATCCGGGAAAGCCGAGTGGAGGATGATGATCAGCTTCTGCTTGAGCTTGTTGTGGTTGTCGGCCCAGGGCCATCGTCCGGTCTTGAGCAGGTCGCGGAAATGTCGCAGGGTATTGCCAGATATCTTGACCTCGCCTGGCCGGAAAGTAATGCCCATCTTACCCAGCTCCTGAATCAGGCCCATGCGCTTGACTTCTTCCATGGGCTGGCTGGCTGAGCTGCCTGCCTCGGCAGAGCCCTCTTTGGACTTGTCGAATTCGGCGAAAAGTCCGTCCTGGATCCCTGTGATGCCGGCATCGTAAGGCTGGCCACTATGATCCTTCAAAACCGGAGCAGGAATGGATTCTCCTGCAGCAGCCTTGAGAGCAGCCCCGTCAGGGTCAGAGAGATCCAGCAGGATTGCACCGGATTCGGTTTCTCCGACTTCGACAGTGGCATCGTCACCACTCTGAAGTGGCGGGC
>JAQULH010000031.1:0-7850 GCA_029004215.1 Patescibacteria group bacterium
TGACGCTGGCGTCGTGCGGGAGCTCACTCTGGTCTGACCAGACGAACGTTCCGAGCACATGCCCACCCTGCCTGGTCACGTTGAAGAGCGTGGGCAAAGCAGCGTAGGGAACGTACTGGTCGTTGTTGATCAGCTGGCCGGTGAACGGTGAATAGGCGTTGGGATTGCCTACATAGTTCGTGATGGGAGTCACTGTCACTGACTGGTTGGCGGAGGTCAAGACTGATGTGGTGCGCAGGGTATAGATGTTGCCTGAGCCTGCCACGACATCCTCGGTTGCAAAGGCCGTAGCCAGTACAACCGGACCGCCTGTCCATGAGTCCTTCATGCCAACGCCGGTTACCGCATCCACGATGGAGTAATCGGTAGGCTGAACAGGACTTGTCCCGCGGTAGAGACGGAACATACCGAGCTGGGCCTTGTCCGTCATGGCCACATGGAACAGGGGCTGCTTGAAGGCAGCAGGGCCAGCGCTGTCGGCGCCGACTTGCCATTTGTACAAGTCGATCTCAGCGCTCGTCAGTACAGTGGAGATTGGCAGCCGAGTGAAGTACAGCTTGGTCTTGCGGATGACCATGCGGTTGCCATCTTCTGCGCCCATGTCGGCGTAGACTCTTTCGCCGGAGACCAGGCCGGTTGTCCGGACATTGAGCTTGCCAGTGTACTTCGCATCCCATTCACCGGTCTGGAAATTCTTGTCCAAGCCGAGACGGGGCGCGTGTCCTGAGCGTGCCACTCCCTGCCAAGCGCCGTTCACCAGGGATGAGGGCACAACTGGGGCGAGCTTGGCCCAGATCTCGAAACTCACGTAGCCGTCTTTCGGGACGATCAGCTCATTTCCTGAGAGATCGATGTCCGTGCTGCCTGTCGTACCCGCTTGGAAGACGCTTGTGCCCTTGACCACGCCGCTCGAGGCAGTGGCGACTTGCAAGAAGTCTGCATTGTCGCCGCCGTCCACGTTCTTGGCGCGGACGCGGTCTGTCTTCATGTTCTCGTATTGAGCCGTGGCCTTGTACCGTGCAAACAGTACCCAGACATCCTTTCCAGCCACGACAATCTGCGACGACGGATGGCCGTCTGCCACGATTGTGAGCGTGCCGGAGGGGAGGATGGTGGTGGCCACGACCGGAGTCTGCGAAAGCTGGGTGCTTGAGAGCGTTGCGCTCACATCAGCCTTCACATCCTGGTTGTAGATCGTGTCGACGGCAATCACGTCACCATCGATTCCGATCGAGACCTTGTCGTTGGGCTCGGTCAGGCTGGCAGTCGAAGCGAATGATGCCTTGACCGTCAGATCCTTGGTCACGCCCTTCGCAACCAGGTAATTGGGCAGGATGGGTGCCTTACCGTCCGTGTTGGGCGACGTGGCGTATCCTACTTGCGTATCACCATCGAAGATCGCGAGCGAGGTAACACGTTTCCAGCAATCAGCTGACGTGTAGGCAGCGCCATTGATCGAGGCTTGGCACCGGAGCGGAATGGACTTGATCATCATATCTCCGCCGGCTGCCGCTACCTGGATGCCCAGCGCTTCAGCATTCTGCGTCTTCTTGACGATAGTGCTGGAGACCGGGTTTGACGCGAGCGTCACGGAAAGGGTGCCGCTGGATGCTGCTGCGTCTGCGTCACTTCCAGCCTCAACATCAGCCCCAGCGTCAACATCGAGTTGCGCGTCGGCTTCTGCTTCGGCCTGCGCGTCGGAATCGATCTCAGCATCCGGCGTCGCTGCGTCAGCGTCGTCGGTCTGGGAGTCGATCTTGACATCATTTCCCGCATCCTCGATGCCGGGGCAGGCGCAAGGGAGAAAAGCATGGCCATCGGCCCTGCAGATCTGGTATCCCTTGGCGCCTTCCAGGCACGCGCAGGCGACTTGAGCGCCTGGGATGCATGGTGTGGTATTGGTCGCTGTCGGGAGAGGCGCAGGATTGGCTTCCGATGCCTCACCGCCGCAGGCTGCAACAAGCAGCGCTGCCAACACGAACACTGAATTTTTCCAGTACATCTCAATCTCCTTGTCAAAGGAACGGTCGGGAACCGTTCCGTTTATCTGCCAAAATTCTTTCCCGTCTGAAAGCACAGAATGCTCTCGGATGGTAACCCGACGCACGCGAGATAAATGCGGGTCAGGTGTCTAGGTGGGATTGTATTGAACGTGGTAGCAGATGGGATCACCGGACTTGTCGAAGACTTCGACGATGGTCGGCTGGAAGCTCACAGTGCCTTGGTACTTGGGTGCGAAGACCCTGTCCAAGAAACGTCCGAACCCGGTCAGCATGTCGCTCTCGACAAGGTAGTGGGTTCCAAAACCGTAGAGCGAATCGTAGTTCTCGCCCAAGACCTTGGTGTACTTGTCGTAGTACTTCGAGCTCACCAGTTGGAGCGTGGTTCGCATCTTGGGACCCTTGCGCTCCAGGCTGAAAGCCACGAGATTGCTCTCCCAGGTGGTGCTGCCTGCCTTGCGGTTGAAGGTCAGAGGGGTAGGTTGGTCTTCATCCTTCTGCAGGTCCAGAACCTTGTCCGAGACTTCTTGCATGTACTCGAGGGTGTTGTCGTTCGGATTGGCCACCTGCACGTGGCCGAAGATCCTGCCGATTCGTTGCTTCCTGACCAGCGCGACACCGCTCCGATAGTAGGCATCCTCGCTTTCGTCGCCCAGAACTCTTGGCTCGAGTATGAGGGCGGTCCGCTCGAACTTTTTGGTTTCCAGGTCAAGCCTGGGCGTCTCAAAAACGCGGATCACCAGCTCGTCCGAACCTTTGGCCAGGCACTCACTGATCTCGGGGATGATTTCCGGAACGCGTTGGTGCGGTTTGGCCTGGTCGCTCACGGGTTCGATGACGGCCGGGGTTGAGATGTTGATCAGTCGCTCCTTGGTTGCTTGCGTCAGAGTTGACGAGCAGCCGCAGAGCGCGACGAAGATCAGGCACAACACTAGATTGAGTCTCATGGTCGGTCCTTTCGAAGGGCGTTCTGCGGTCGGGGGCCGCTGGATGTTTTTTCCCGTATGAGAGCACCATCGAATGATGTTCTCGTACTGGGTCCCGAACATGCGAGCCCCTCTTCGCATAAAGCTACGAGGGGGCGTTCAGGACTGAGTGAGGAAGGAACGGAAAGGGCGGGTCACGTCGTTCGCGAACGACCGTGATGGGGTTAGGCGGCCTCGCTGAGAGCGCAATTCTGCCTCAGGTAAGCTACCGTTTGGCAGATCTCGTCCGAGTTCATGCCGGTTCTCTCGACGATTCGTCTCGTGACCCGGCGCATGCGCTGGCGAGCTCGTTCGCGCGAGATGCCGTATTGTCGGCCAATGGCAGCCAGGGTCGGCAACATCGTATCTTCATCCAAAGGCAGGTCGAGGTCGTTGTCGGCCAGGCCGCTTCGGAGGTTGAAGATCTCGACGTCGAGCCCATTCTCCTCGGCCATCTGCCGCAGCGTCCGCTCCAGCAGTTCGGCTTGGGAAGCCAGGTCGCGGACTTCCATCAGGCACTCAGGATCTTCCCCGGTCTTGATGATGAAGTTGGACAAGGGCGATCCCTGGTTGTCGTATACGGGCGTATCCAACGAACTCACTTCGCCTTCGCGGATGACGCGCAGAGCGGAGTCAACCTGCTCCAGAGTCATGTTCTTTGAGAGCTTGTCTTTCGCCTGATTGATTTCGTCCCGGACCTGCTCCGCCGAAGGCCATTGGCCGTACTGGTTATACAGCATGGCGCATGCGCAGCGGACGCGGGATGTACGGCTCAGCATGTAGTTCGTTAGCTTGAAGGCCTTGCCGCCAGCCATGTTGTTCAAGGCGTAGGCGCGGATGGCGCCTTCAACCGCCATGAAGCAGTAGTGCATGAGCGGGCCGCGCGACGGATTGTAGGCGTCGCCCAGGCAGATCTCGTAGAGCGCGCAGACGCCTTCATCGATGAGGTCGACGAGGGGCATGCGCGTCCGCTTGTACTGCATGGCGATTTTCAGCACGTCCTTGACGGCTTCGCCGATGACGCGAGCGAGGGCCGCTTCGCGTGCTTTGTGGCTAGAGGCGGGGTTACGGATCGTAGCGAACAAACTGACCCGCTCGTCCGACGTGAGGGGAGAGGTATTGAATGCCTTGAGGTATTCGTGGATTTCCATCTTAGCCGTCCTTTCACGGGGGCAGAGTTATCAATTCAAGGTGCTGCGTTTTGGGACTTGGTGTTCGACGTTTTAGGTCGGAGTCCCTGTCTTAGCCCACGATTTTCTCCTGGGTTGAGACAGAAATTCCGCTAAAATAACTAAGAATAATAGCATAAATTAGCCATTTTGTCAACTCTTCTGACTCAATATTTTGGCTAATTTGAGATAAACAAAAATGGCTCAAATGAGCCATTTTTTATCTTTTTTGCTTTGTTTAGGCTTTGCCCTCGCTGTTGAACAGAACCATCTTTCGCATGGCAATTTCTTGCATAAGGATAATGGCCGGCTCTAAAAGCTTGCGCGGATCTATCACTGTGCTCATTTGGTCGACTGCTTCACGCACGCCGGCCGTGAATCCAAGGCGCAAATCAGTGTCGATATTGATTTTACTCACGCCGTATTTAATAGCTTGTTTGATGTCCTCATCCAAAACACCGCGCGCCTTGCCCAATTTTGCGCCATGGTACTCTGCAAGCTTTACCACATCTTCCATCACGCCCGAAGCGCCGTGCAATACGATCGGATTTTTGACGAGCTTGGAAATTTTCTTGAGGCGCTCAATATCCAAATGCGTTTCACCTTTAAATTTAAATGCTCCGTGCGCTGTGCCGATTGCCACAGCCAAACTGTCGCACTTAGTTTCTTTGGCAAACTTGGCAGCTTGTTCCGGATTTGTCAGGTGGGCATCTTTTTCTTTGACGCTCACAAAATCCTCAATGCCGGCAATGGCGCCAATCTCTGCCTCAACGCTGACTTTTTTAGCGCGGGCCCAAGCCACGACTTGTTTGGTCTTAGCGACATTTTCCTCGTAAGACAAAGAGGAGCCGTCGAACATGACGCTGGTGTAACCTTTTTGGATGGCTTCTTTGATTGTTTTCAAATTTTTACCATGGTCCAAATGCAAGGCCATGGGAATCGGCGCCTTGGCCGCAACTTTTACCATGGCAATTAAATAATCCATGCCAGCATATTCAATCGCGCCTTCTGATGTTTGCACGATGATGGGGGAGTGCATTTTGACAGCAGCCTGGACAATGGCCTTAAGCGCTTCCAGATTGTTGATATTCATGGCTGGTACGGCGTAGTGCCGCTCTCTGGCTTGTTTGAGGATTTTGATGGCAGGAACCAACATACAATTAATAATTCACAATTAACAATTAAAAATTACGGGACGGATGTCATTGCGAGCGAAGCGTGGCAATCTGGGCTTTAACTTTATTAAATTTCTTTAATACTTTTTGAATTTCAGTTTTAGTCAACAAGCCTTCTTGGGGCCCGATTTTTTGGATGACTGACCAGGCATTGGCCGTGCCCCAGCGCAAAGCTGTCGGGACATCATAGCCATGGAGCAGGGCTCCGGCAAAAGCCGAAGCAAAACTGTCGCCAGCACCTGTGCGCTCGAGTGATTTGCCGGGGAAGATGGGCATGTGCCAGTGGTTGTGGCCATCATAAGCATCAGCTCCTTTTTCTCCATCGGTAATGACAACGCACCTGGCGCCTAAATGATGGAAGCTCTCGAGTAGGTTGAGCATCGGCCTGTCGCCATCGCCCAGCAGCAGATGAGCTTCATCCTTATTGAGGATGAAAACATGGCTCTTGGCAATCAACGATTTCATGGGCTTTAGGCCGTGCCTGATATGGGTAGTGCCCGGCTGGAAAATAAAAAAAGTATCGGAATACTTGCGTAAGTAAGCCAGTACGGCGTTGTTGACTTTGGTGTATTTTTCACCCAAAGCCGTAAAGTATAAGGCTTTGGTCTTAGGCCACTCATGTAAAACGTATTCGCGCGACTTGAATGAAACGAGTTGCGTCCTTTCGCCCTGGTAACTCAAGATCGTGGCCTCACTGGTTTTTTGGCCAGGACAGTCGCACAGATTTTTTTCATTGACCTTTTCGCGCTTGAGAGCCTCTTTCATGTCTTGGCCTTCCGCGTCCTTGCCTACCCAGCTGACAAGCGAGCTTTTAAATCCAAGTCGCGACGCACTGACAGCCGTGTTGGCCGCATTGCCGGCCGCGTGGACTTTGACTACATGGGTGACGGGTATCTTCTCTGCGTATTCCAGACAAAGTAGGCAGCGATCTTTGTTGATGGAACAACTGACTGTCGCTTCATCAATCATGTAAAAAACATCGCGCAATGTTTCGCCGACAGCCAAGAAGTCAGTGTTTTTAGGGATGGGCATATTTAGCGTTTTTCAAGGGCATCTATCATCTCCGCAACTTCATTCAGATCCTTTCTTTCTTCTGAAAGGGAATCTGGATTTGATTTCCTAACTTTATACGATGCTGAGAGAACTTCGGCTTTCTGCCTTTCAATTCCATGGAGGATGGTTAAGAAATCCGGCGGCAGAGGTTTGCCGGTGTTAAGGTTATTGAGGGCTTCTTTAAGGCAGTCACGATGCATGCCTGCCACTAAATAAGCTTTTTCTTCTTCTTCTATCTCTGCCGGGTTAAAAACAGGGAGTTCTATGCCTGGCCCTTGTTTCCGCCTTATATTTGGTTTTTGCATGTTGCCTATATGAGCTTTACGAGCCTGCATATCCTGCTTCAATTTGAGTATTTCTTTTTCAAGAAAAGGGACAAGTTTGGCTTTGAGTTTGGACTCAGGGGATTCCCTCAAAGTTTTACGGGCAGAGAGGTCCTCGGGAGGAGCTGGAGGCATCTCGCCTTTTTTCCTTAATTCCTCTATTTTGTCGGGTGTTAGGACCCAATTCATGTGAGGATCGTCAGGTTTTTTCATATTATTTGCGCTTAATTACTTTGGCAACTGCAACTAAGATGTCTTTTTCGGTCATTTTATATTTTGCCAGCAATTCATCCGGCTCGCCTGACTCGCCAAAAGTATTTAACATGCCAATCGGTTCAATCGGGCATGGGCAGGCCTTGGCCAAAGCCTCGGAAACAGCTCCAAAAAGCCCACCGGTTATCTGATGTTCTTCGACGGTCACTGCGCAATGTGTTTTTTTAACTGACTGCAAGATTGTTTGGGCATCCAAAGGCTTGAGAGTGTGGCAATTAATAACTTCGGCTTCAATGCCTTTGGCAGCCAGCTTTTCAGAAGCCATGAGGGCGGCATGGAGCAGGGGACCGCAGGCAATTAATGTTACGTCATAGCCCTCGCGGCAAATATAAGCTTTGCCGATTTCAAAAGGAGTTTCTTTCACGGTCATGATAGGCGTCTTTTCGCGGGCAAAACGGAAATAAACCGGGCCTTTATAGGCAGCGGCCGCCAAAGTGCACTTTCTAGTCTCTTCAGCGTCACAAGGTGCCATGACAACAAGGCCAGGTATAACCCGGGTGATAGCTAAATCCTCAAGTGCTTGGTGGGTTGCCCCGTCCGGTCCCACGCTAATACCGGTATGCGCGCCCGCAATTTTGACATTAGCTTTGGTGTAGCAGACTGAAACACGTAATTGGTCCCAATTGCGTCCCGGAGAAAAGACGCCATAGGAGGATACAAAAGGAATCTTGCCGGCCAAGGCCAGCCCGGCAGCAACGCCCATCATATTCTGCTCGGCCACGCCGCACTCAACAAAACGATCAGGATATTTTTGTTGGAAGGGAAGGACGCGGGTTGATTCTGCCAAATCAGCCGTTAGGACAACAACGTCAGGATTGTTTTTGCCGAGCTCCAATAAGGCTTCGCCATATCCGTCGCGCGTTGGCCGTTTCTCGACGGTTTTGTATTTCCA
>JAQULH010000031.1:7950-12610 GCA_029004215.1 Patescibacteria group bacterium
CCGCCTAAAGTTCTTAGCTCATGCAAAGCAACTCTAGCCTCATCACGGTTGGGTGGTTTGCCGTGCCACTCGAATTTATTTTCCATGAAATCAACTCCTTTGCCCGGGATGGTATGGCAAACGATAGCCGTGGGATTGGCGGCCTGGGCCTTAGCCTGGCGCATGGCATCCAAGACGGCGCGGATGTTATGGCCGTCAACTTCAATCACAAACCAATTAAAGGCCTTGAGTTTGTTGGTAAAATCTTCCAAAGGCATGACATCCTCAGTAAAGCCGTCGATCTGGATATTGTTGCGGTCAATGATCGTCGTCAATTCTCTTAAGTTCATCTTGCCCGCCAGCATATAAGCTTCCCAAGTCTGGCCCTCATCGAACTCACCGTCGCTTTCCAAGCACCAGGTATGGAAAGTTTTGCCTCGCGTTTTGTCGGCGCGTGCCGCGATGGCCATGCCAACAGCTTGCGAAATGCCTTGGCCAAGTGGCCCGCCGCTAGTTTCAATGCCAATATCAAAGTGACTGTTTGAATGGCCCTGCAACCTTGAACCGAGTTTGCGGAGAGTCTTAAGCTCCGTCAGGGGGAAGTAGCCTCGTCGCGCCAAAGTTGCATAAAGCACAGGGCAGATGTGGGCGTTGGAAAGGACAACTCGGTCGCGATTCTGGTCATGGCGGCGTTTTGGGTCTAGATTGGCTACTCCGCCAAAGTAAAGCGCCGTAAAAACATCAGCCATGCCCAGTGGTCCGGCTGAGTGCCCGCTGCCCGCTGCCAAGAGCATCTTAATAATGTCTTCCCTTATCTGGTTGGCCAGCAGTTCCATCTGTTTGATTGTTTTTGCCATACTGACGGGTATTGTAACACGCCCGTCCATAGACAAAAAACCCTGGCAGCGCCAGGGTTTTTTCTTGCTGAGGAACTATTTTACGTTGATTGTCCCGACGATGGTCCTGTTTAAGCCATCATAATATTGGAACGAACCAGCTTGGCTGAATTTGTGCGTGTAAGTTTTGTTATACGGAAGGTCGGGCGATTGGAAGCCGTCGCTGTTAATGCTGTGTGAAGCGCTATCCTGGTTGGTCCAAGTCACTGTTGTGCCGACCTTGACCGTCATGGTGGCGGGCACGAAGCCGGTCAATGTGTTGCCGATGGAAACGGCAGCCATGGTGTCGTCAAAACCCTTGTCCTGCGAAATGGTCGTGGTCATGGTCATGACATCAGTGGGCTTGTATTCCGTAGCTGTGGTTATGGCGTTGCCCATCTTGTAGTTGGTGAAAAAAGCATCTGGCACGTCATCAATTTGATTTTTCCAGTTTATGTTGTAAAAGGTTTGTGCCAACTGTTCGGTTGTCACATGCCTCAAGTAAGCTCCGCGATCAACAACATAGACCTTGGGGTCAGTCGTGATCTTCACCATCTTCTTACCAGGGCGATAAGTCACATTACCGCCAATCGGTATGGCATAGAGTAGGTTATCCGGAATTTGGACCACGGTGTCGAAATTGGCATACCAGGTAAAATACGTCTTTTCATTGGGGAAGACGTAGCGCTTGCCGTTCTCGGCAAAATAATAAACGGCCTGACCCGAGCCCTTGATGAGCGAACCTGGGTTAAAGACCGAAGTTACTGCGGCTTGTGTTGCCACAGGCATGACCATTCCGGCCAGCATGGCGACTGTCGAAGCCAAAGTTACTAAACGTCGTAACATATGGATAAATTAACAATTAAAAATTAATAATTAACAATTAGAATAATGCAATGATTGGTGGTAAACGTCAAACTTTGATTACTGCACCATGAAGGTGAAGGGTTGTTCGTTTGTGGCATTCAATAGGTCGGAGACTTTGCCATAAAGGGTATTCAATCCCTTTTGCGTCCAAGGGCCGGTAACCAAGGTGCAGGGAACTGCGCCGTCGCAGTGCTTAAGGACAACGTGTTGGCTATTTAAAAGTTCGCTCCATTTGATTCCGTTTTCATCCGCGCCGTTAACTGTCACTTGCAGGGTTTCGCCAGAGTAGATGGTAGTCGGGCCTGAAGTGATTAAGACCTGAGGTACATCATTGGTTGCCAGGGTAATGGTTTTGCTCTCAGAACGATAAGTCCGTCCGCCGGTATTTGTAACGATGGCGTAGACAGTAAAGATGGTGCCGATGCTTCCATCATAAACCTGGCTCCATTTGCATTGTCGCCCGGAATAGTCGCAGCCTTTAACGCCTCCGTCATTAACATAGATTGTGATGTTTTTTACATCAATCGTGTCAGCGGCCAAGGCAGTGATGCCAGTCGACTGGCCCGGTTTGATTACCGATTGGTCCACGGTGATTGAAACTTCATTGCTGACCGCTGAACTTGATTCTATGGGCACCTCAATAACCTTCACGGCCTGCCGCAGGTCATTGGTCACAACAACAACCTTCGCTTCGTAGGTGGTTTTATCAATTGTGGCCGGCATCAGATAGTCGCCTGTACAAGAGGTGTTGCTTACGCAGGCAGTCACAAGTTGGTTGTTGTAGAAAAGGCTGATTTTTTGGATGCCAGCCGGGTCTTGGGCAGTGGCCGTCAAGGTCTGAACTTCGTTAACATGGATAGGGCTTTTGGAAACGGTCAGGGTAACGGTGGGTAAGGTTGTTGTCACAGTTGGCGTGGTAGAGGTTGGCGTTTGGCAAGTCGTACAACTGGTGGGCAGACTGGCTGCCTTATCAGCGTCAATGCTGGTCGCCAGGTTCATAACATCAGCCTTTATAAAATCCGTGGCCGCGTTAATAGGCGAGCCCATCTTGTAGTTAGTAAAGAAGGCATCAGGTATGTCGTCGATTTTTGTATTCCAATCCGGTCCGTAGAGTGCGGCAGCAATCGTTTCATTGGCAACATAGCGCAAGTATCCGCCGGTTGAAACAGCATAGACCTTGGGGTCAGTCGTGATTTTAACCAGCTTGACGCCGGGCCTATAAGTCACGTTACCGCCAAGCGAGATAGCTGCCAATTCCGAATCGCTGATGGTTTTGACGCCCGAGAAATCAGCATACCAAGTTTTGTAAGTTTTCTCTGTAGGGAAAACGAGCCGCTTGCCATTTTGGCTGTAATAATAAACAGCTTGGCCGGAGGCTTTAATCAGGTCACCGGCATTAAGGGTTGCGGCTTTAGCCGGATGTGAGGCCAGGCCAAGGATGGCGGCCAGTGAAAGGCAGATGATAGAGAAATAACGCATATAACAACAAGTATATCACATGGGAGGGCATCAATAAATAAAAGTAGAGACGCAAGATTTTGCGTCTCTACAGATATCGGGATTGGATTTTAATACATCAGGCCGGTACAGCGCCAGTTGATCTCCGCGAGGCCGGTATCAGCGTTGACCACGCAAGCCGGATTGCAGTTTGCTTTATTGGAATTGAGGTTAAACCACCAAGTCCCACTGTTTTCGTTGCATGACGGATTGTCATCTGTCAGCCCCATGACGGACGGATCATGGCAAGCATTTTGGGCAATCATCAAAGCCGCATTATGCGTCATGGTTTTGCCGGTGGCTGAAGCACAAGTTCCTTCTTGCGGTTCAGGCATGGCCTTGTCTTGCCAGATGGCAGTGGCGGCCGCCATTTCACTGGTGGGGTTGTATTCAGTGGCGTTTAGCAAGTTAGCCCCATATTTATAGTTGGTGAAAAAAGCATCAGGCACATCATCAATTTTCTTGGCCCAATCAGCACCATAGAGCGTGACAGCCATGGCCTCGTCCTTGATCCAGCGCAATTGGCCACCTGCGGAAACGGCGTAGACCTTGGGGTCAGTCGTGATTTTGACGAGCTTGGCGCCAGGTCTGTAAGTCACGTTGCCGCCCAAAGGAATCGAAGAGAGCATGCTGTCAGAGATGGTGATCACTTTGCTGTAATCATTGCCATACCAGGATGCATAAGTTTTTTCCGTTGGGAAAACCAAACGTTTGCCGGTCGGAGCATAATAGTAAACCGCCGGGCCAGAGGCTTTGATGAGCGCATTGGGCTCAACATTGACTGTGGCTGCATGGGTGGGCAGGGTATAGGCCATGAACACCAAAGCAGCAGTCAAAAAAAGGAATTTACGCATAACAAGTTTAATTAACAATTAATAATTAACAATTAATAATTTTTTGTCATTGCGAGCGTAGTGCTACGGAGCGTGGCAATCTCTGTAGCTCGTGATAAGCAACCGAAGGATCATTGGCCAGGAAGATGGCCCCGGCCGCGTTGAGGCGATTGGCCCCGGCTTTGATTATACCATGCGCATTCTTAAGGCTCAGGCCGCCGTCTTCACCGATGTTGAGTTTGGGAAACTTTCTCCGCAAAGCCCGAATTGTCTTAAGTGTCGTTGGCATGAATTTCTGCCCTGACTTTCCGGGTATGACACCCATGACCAACACTTCATCCACGAAGCTCGTATCTCGAAGCTCGTATCTCGAGATTCGAGATTCAGCGGAGCGGAGATTCGAGATTCGAATGTTAGTTGGGTTGATGAAAGGAAAAATTTCTTTGATTGGCGTTTTCGGATTGATAGCCAGGCCGACTTCTAAATTAAGCCCGTGGGCCACTTCAATCAGTTCACCGTGTTCAATTGGGACCTCAACGTGCCAGATGGCGCGCTTGAGTTGATCGTATTCATGCCATTCGCGCATGATTAACCAGGGATCCATGACCA
>JAQULH010000032.1:0-4939 GCA_029004215.1 Patescibacteria group bacterium
TCGCCGGCTATACGCGCGACGTAATCGTCAGTTTTGGCACCCTAATCAGAGATATTGTTTTCTTGCGCCACGTGGAACAAGATGTGGCTGGCCCGATTGGCATTGCTGTCATTACCGGCCAGGTGGCCAAGCAGGGTATTGTGCCGCTTCTGCAGTTTGCGGCCATACTCTCCATCAACTTGGCAGTCGTGAACTTTTTGCCAATTCCTGCTCTGGATGGCGGACGCGTGCTTTTCCTTGTCATCGAGAAGATCAGGCGCAAGGCCGTGGCCCGCAAAGTGGAAGCCAGGATCCACCAAATCGCTTTTCTTTCACTCATCATCCTGATTTTGCTCGTCACCATACGCGATATTGGCAAGTACGGCGGCGTTATCTGGGGAGGGATCAAAGGATTGGTGGGGATGTAAATTAATCAAGAATTATGAAAGACCAATTAGAAGCTTTGCGGCTCGAGATCGAGCGCGACGTCAAAGCAGCCAAGTCACTCGAAGAGCTCGAGCAGATTGAGGTTAAATATTTGGGGCGTAAAGGGCAGTTGACCTCCATGTTAAAGGGCTTGGCAGACGTAACCGCTGAGGAGCGGCCAATACTCGGAGCTTTAGCTAACCAGATCAAGCAAACGGGCTTGGATTTGCTGGCCAGCAAGCGCGAGTCTCTTGCCTCCAGCCGCTATGACGCCGTGGCCGAGACTGAAAGAGTCGACGTCACTGAGCCCGGTATCCGCCCGCCAGAAGGCCATTTGCACCTCATGACGCATACCATCCGCGAAATAACATCTATCTTTGAGAAGATTGGCTTTTATCGCCCGCGTTATCCCGAGATTGATTGGGATTGGTATGCTTTCGAGGCTTTGAACATGCCGCCCGACCATCCGGCCCGCGACGATTGGGAAACTTTTTTCATGGATGCCCCAATTTCCAAAAAGGGGAAGATGGTCATGACGCCGCATACTTCCAATGGTCAGATCCATGAGCTCCAGCGCCACGAATTCCCGGTGCGCATGATTGATATCGGCAAGAGCTACCGTCGCCAAATCGATGCCACGCATACGCCCATGTTCCACCAGTTTGAAGGGTTGTATGTTGACCAAGGCGTGAATTTGACACATCTGCGCGGTATCTTGGATTATTTTGCCGAGCAATTTTTCGGCAAAGGCCGCATCTCGCGCATCCGTCCGCATCACTTTAGGTTTACTGAACCTTCTTTTGAAGTCGACATCTCATGCGGCGTTTGTGGCGGCACAGGTCTGATCCCCCCTAGGTCCCCCCTTATTAAGGGGGGAGTTGAAGGGGGATCTAAATGCAAAGTCTGCAAACGCGGTTGGTTGGAAATCGGGGGCGCAGGCATGGTCCACCCCAACGTGCTTAAAGCCTGCGGCGTTGATCCTAAAAAATATTCTGGTTTTGCTTTTGGTTGGGGAGTTGAGCGCGTGGCTATGATGAAAGAAGGTGCCAAAATCGACGACATCCGCATCCTGTACCAAAATGATGTGCGGTTTTTGAAACAATTCTAATATGAACCTCTTAGTTTCCTACGATTGGCTGAAGGAATACGTCAGCCTTAAAGAAAAACCCGAAGAATTCGCAGCGCGGATTTCACTTTCCGGTCCGGCTGTTGAAAAGATCTTGCCGCTCCATTCTGGATTGGATGGGATTGTGGTTGGCAAAGTCCTCAAACTCGCACCACATCCCCAAGCAGACAAGCTTAAGCTCGTGACAGTTGACATTGGTCGAAGCTCGAAGCTCGAAGCTCGAAGCTCGGGACTGAAGTTGGTCTGTGGTGGCACTAATCTCTATGTCGGACAAAAAGTCGCGGTCGCCTTGGTTGGCGCCATGGTACGCTGGCATGGGCAAGGTGATTTGATTGAACTGCAAGCTGCTGAAATCCGCGGAGTAAAAAGCGAAGGCATGATTTGCGCGGCCAGCGAGATTGGCTTGGGCGAGGCTTTCCCTCACGAAGAAAAAGAAATTTTAGATTTGGGACAAGAGATCCCCGAGATGGACGTCGAGCCAGGCACCCCGCTATCAGATGCTTTGGGTGGCAAGGACGACGTGGCCATGGATATTGAAGTTACTTCCAATCGTCCGGATTGCATGGGCATGGTTGGCATGGCTCGCGAAGCCTCGGCCATCCTCAAACGGCCATTCAGGTGGAAGGAACCCAAGTTAGTCATATCCAAATCAAAAGCTAGTAAGCCCGGAATTAAGGTCACTATCGACGCCAAAAAAGCCTGTTCTCGTTATATTGGAGTCAGGATTGATGGCGTAAAGGTCAAAAAATCACCTTGGTGGCTCAAACGCCGATTAATGTCGGCCGGCATCCGTCCCATTAACAACCTGGTTGATATTACGAATTACGTGATGCTTGAGACCGGCCAACCGATGCACGTGTTCGACGCGGCTAAGCTCAAAGGTCCGGAGATCCGCGTCCGTTTCGCCCGTGTTAATGAAAAGATGCAGGCCTTGGACGGCAAAACTTATCAGCTCGACGATAAGGTTTTGGTCATAGCTGATGCTGAGCGCCCGGTGGCTATCGCTGGCATTATGGGAGGGGAGCAGACCGGAGCTGATGAAAAGACGGCCAACATCGTGCTCGAAGCCGCGACTTTTGATCCGGTCATTGTCCGCAAAGGTTCGCGTAGATTATACCTGCAATCAGATTCGCAATTACGTTTTGAAAAAGGCTTGTCCCAGATGGCCCCGCCTTCGGCCATGGCGCGGGCTATTGAAATGGTTTTGGAGTTGGCTGGCGGAAAAGTTATGGGCGAACCGGCTGATGTCATGCCTTTAACCTACAAACCTCTGTCATATTCGGTCACGATGGATGAAGTGAATGGTCTAATTGGCGTTGAGGTCAAAAAAACGGAAATGGTGGATGTGCTCAAGCGCTTGGGTTTTGGAGTCAAAGCCACTGGTAAGCACATCAAGGCAACTGTGCCGTGGTGGCGTGACCATGATATTGAGATGGGACGCGACTTGGTTGAAGAGATTGCCCGCGTCATTGGCTACGCCAAAATCCCATCGGTTGTGCCGATAGCTGTTGCGCCGCGTGAGACAGACCAAGTCATCCAATGGGAAGACCGTCTCAAGGATATTACCAAAGCAGCCGGTTATACCGAGGTTTTCAGCTGGTCATTTGTTTCCGAAGACATGTTGCGCAAGGCGAGCTATGATCCCACGCACCTCTTGCATGTCCAGAATCCGCTTTCCAGCGACTGGCTTGTCATGCGGCCATCGCTTTTGCCGGGCATGTTGCAGGCAGTAGCTGACAACCAGGAGCGCGAAAAAGATCTCCATCTTTTTGAATGTTCAAATGTCTATATCAAACGAAGCTCGAAGCTCGAAGCTCGAAGCTCGGTCGACAAAAATCGAGATTCGAGATTCAGCGAAGCGGAGATTCGAGATTCGATTTGGACCGATTTGCCGGATGAGGTGCCGGAGTTTGCGCTCATGATCCGCGAAGCTGACAACCATGAACCTTGGCGCAAGGCAAAAGGTTTTGTTGAACATCTTTTTGAAGAGTATGGCATTACAGATGTGCACTGGAAGCGCATTTCGCGCGATGCAGTTTGGCATCCTGGCCGGACTGCCCAGGCTTTTAAGGATGATAAGCCTTTAGCCATGGTCGGGGAGATTGGCCCGCAGATGTCCGAAGCCTTTAAGATTAAAGGCCGGGTTGGCGCAGCAATGGTTAATATCCGCGAGTTCATGTCTTTTGCCAAAATCTCCAAGACCTATGTGCCGCCCATGCCATATCCAGAGGCTAAGCGCGATTTGGCTTTAGTCGTCGATCGTGACGTTGATTATCGCGAAATGGAATTAGCCATCCTCCGCGCGGATGAAAGGATCTTAAAAGTTGAGTGGTTCGACACTTACGAAGGCAAGGGGATTGCTGACAACAAAAAATCAGTGGCCATGCACCTGACAATCGGCTCACGCGAAAAAACCCTCGAAAGCTCTGAGGTTGATGGCGTGCTTGAAGATGCTATCTTGGCTTGTAAGGAAAAGTTCAAAGCAGAAGTGAGAGGCTAGCGGCTTTGTATTTGCGCAAGAATCTCCGGGTAGATCCTGGAGATTTTTTCGACCATGCCCTTATCTTTTTGCAACTCTTCAGTTTTCGCTATCAGCTGATCGATGATCTTTTCCTCTATGTGCCATCCGTGCATGATCCGGCGATAATCGTCGAAAGTCGGACGGTTTTGATAGATTGTCTTATTGTCTTGATAGTACGAGGCTAACAACCCCGGATCCTCTTGATTGAGGGGAGTGGGTGGCGTCAGACCCTCAACCATCTCGCGAGGCACGGCCATCGCATCATAGCTCAAGAAATCCTCGACCAGCTTGACCGCGGTCGTGAATATCCACTCCTCACTAAAGCCGACTATTTTGCGTTCGGGCCAAGGTGAAAGGTCTTTATATTTCTGGATGCCTTCTTGATCATAAAGGATATGCGTGGCCCAACCTTTATGGAAATCATCTAAGCCAGTGACAAAAGGATCTTCGGGTACACCTTGACCATGTGTCAGGTTCCGTTGGATGCCTGTCACATAACGTGAGTCAGGATAGATTGTTCCGGCCAGGTAAGACGGGGAGTCCTTGATATCCAATCGCGGCGCCAAATCCATGGCGAAACGCAGGTGGGTCATCTCAAAAGCCATAAGGCCTACATCTCATCCACTTCTTTTTTGCCGGCAGCCAGTTCGCGGACCTGTTCTTTGTCGAGTCCGAGTAAGAGAGCCTGGAATTCACCCACGTGAGTCTTTTCTTCTTTGGCAATTTCCATCAGGACTTTCTTGATTTTGGCTGATTTTGACTTAGCTGCAAACTGTTCGTAAAGATTGACGGCATCCAGCTCTGCGATGATGGCCGCACGCAGAATCTCTTTATCAATACTCTGTTGCGGAACTTTACTTAAATCGATGGGTAGGGAAGACATCATA
>JAQULH010000032.1:5039-12534 GCA_029004215.1 Patescibacteria group bacterium
TCAGGAACAGTATACCTTATCCTGCTAATCTTGACATTTCTTGATTATTCGGCTTAGATGTCACCACATTCGGTAAGGAGGTATCGATGAGAAAATCGTTTTGGGCAGTGCTCGCACTTCTGATGTTGATCAGCGTTTCGGCCAAGGCCGAGCTAAAGCCGGCGCGTGCCAGGCTGTTGCTCCACGGCAGCCACGAGATCAACGACACCTACAGCCTGAAAGGGGACTTCATCCCGTCAGGCAACCTCTTGGCCAAGGGGCAGCTCTGCCCGATGGGCTACATGATCCTGGGCATCCAACCCCTCAAGTGGCTGAATGTCGCGCCATCGCTCGGTTTCAACTTCGGAAGCAACGAGTTGATCTTGGACACGCGGTTGCAGCTGGATGTCGGGCCGACGTACTTTTGGGGTCTTGTCGACGCGCAGCCGGCCAGCTGGGATGCATACTGGTTTGCCCAGCTCGATATCAAGGCAATGAAGTGGTTCCATGTCGGACTCGAAGAGGAATCCTGGGGCAACTACAAGCACGGCAAGTACAGCCACGGCGCCGGTCCCAACATGTTGTTCCGCTTCGGTACAGCCGGCATCGACCTGGCCATGCATCGCCGCTACTACGATGCTGATGGTGCATTCGGCACGGAGTTCCTCGCACGCTTCCACGTCTTCCTGCCTGATTCCAAGTGAACAGGCTATTTTTTTATTGACATAGTTGTCGATCTGATATAAAAATTCGTTGGTCGTTGAGGTTGTTGTTCTCTCACAACTGGAGGTTCCATGGAAACCAGGAAGATTGCGTTGGCTTGTTTCATCGGCGGAGTGCTTTGCTCTCTCGTCGCGCTACTCTTCGCACCGGCCTTTTGGTGGTTCGGCTTGATCTCCGGCTTTGTCGGAGGCTATCTAGCCTACGATTTCCGCGAAGTGCTCCGGGCGATTCCCAAAGCCGCGCGAGCGGTGGGCGAGATCATTGCCGAAGAATGGCCGGATGCCAAGAAGTGGCTGGTCAGACCGAGGCCTATCCTCTATTTGGCGATGTCTCTAGCAATCGTCATAGGTAGCATCATTCCGCTCCTCGAGTGGCTGGTCGAAGCCAGGATTCAAGGTATTGTTGTATTCATATCAGTTATCTCGGCCGCCCCATTCTTAGTCATCATATCTGGGGCATCGGAAATCTTGATGGAGAAGGGAGCGGACGCCGAGCGTTGCTTCTGGATTACGACACCGGAAGACGTAAAGACATGGGCGAATCGGCGTAAATACTATTCTGACATGGGGTATGCGGAAAAGCCGTACACCTATGCCAATGCCTATCGCTGGCTGGTGCGAGGAATTGGCGTCGTATGTCTCGGAGTCATCAGGTTCCTCTTCTGGGACATGTGGAGAACTGTGGGCGAATTCCTACTTCAGGTTTTGATTTACGTGGGACTAGCCCTCCTCGGTTGCGTGTACTACCCCTGTCTGTTCGGCTATAAGCTTTTCAAACTCATCCACTCGCACAAGCGCGTGCTCTGCGCCTTCGATAGCGCGATTGGTGGAGCCATGAGCTACCTCCTACTCGCCAGATCCGCGCATACGCTGGGAGCGCAAGTCGCGCTCGTCCTCTTCGGCGGTCTGCTCGGCGCGGGCTTCGGCGTCCTGAACTGGGAGGTCGTCTCCAAGCGCCTTCTGCACGTTGAGTCCAAGAGCTAGGCAGAACTCGCCGACTATTCCTCGGCCCGAGTCCAAGTGACCGGGCTCTTTTTTTTATCCCTCTCTAACTCCCCCTTATATAAGGGGGAGAAAGTGGGGGATAAGAATTCTAGTTTGTGGTATACTATTTGCATATGGATCTCGCCTCTTCACAAGCTTTTTTCTGGTTAGCCTTTGGCGTTGCTATTTTCGGCGTCGCAGCTTTCATTTGCTGGTGTCTTTTCGAAATCGCCAGGTTGCTGCGTCAAAGCAATGAAGTGGTGGAGCACACGCGGGAGATTGTGGGTGGCATAGAGGAAGATATTGCGCACGTTAAAGAAAAGCTGGGAGGTGTGCTTGGGTCATTGGCCGGCGTAGCAGCTGCCACCAAAGGCTTGGCTTCATTCGCTAACAGCGCCAAAGAATCAGCCAAGGGTCCAAAGACCACCAAGAAACGTTTTAATAAATTATTGAACGAAGAGGAGGAAGAGTAATCAACTTGGCAGCCTGTTGATCGCCAGTTAAGATACTGGCGATTTAATTTACCTGCAGGCCTTGTGCCGTCAGCAGGAATAACGCTTATGTCTGATACAGTGAAAACTGAAAGCCCCCTTTCGTTAAAGGGGGAAACGAAGGGGGAATTAAGTCAGAGCCCGTTTGTCCACCTCCATGTCCACTCCATGTATTCGCTTTCGGATGCCATGGGCGATGTGGATGAAGTCGTCAAAGCAGCTAAGGCCAAGGGCTATGATACTATTGCCCTGACAGACCACGGCGCGCTTTATGGAACGATTGAGTTTTACGAAGCGGCACAGAAAGAGGGGATCAAACCTATTATCGGGCTTGAGGCCAACATAGCGCCTAACCTTTTGACTGATAGGCGGCCGCGCATTGATGATTGGACATATCACCTGACTTTATTGGCGGAAACCCACGAAGGATACCAAAATTTGCTCAAGCTTGTGTCCATTTCGTATTTGGACGGTTTTTATTATAAGCCGCGCATGGATAAAAACGTCTTGCGCCAATACCACCAAGGCTTGATTGCGCTTTCCGGTTGCATGAAAGGGCAAATACCCAAAGCCTGCTTAGAGAAAGATGATTTGGAAAAGGCAGAAGCGGCCTTGCGTGAATACCAAGACATTTTTGGTGTGGATAACTTCTTTTTGGAGCTGGTCCACCATCCGGAGTCTCCCACCCAGTTGGACATTAACCAGAACCTGATCAAGCTCGCAAAAAAGACGGGCGCGCCTTTAGTGGCTACAAAAGATGTTCATTATATAGAGGAGGATGATGCCGAAGCCCAAGATGCCCTCCAGTGCATCCATGCCGGCAAACTGCTTTCTGACGCTAACCGTTTTACTATCAGGACCATGGACCATTCCATGGTGACGGCTGATGTCATGATCCAGTCTTTCGCTGAAGTGCCAGAGGCGATTGAGAACACGCGCAAGATTGCAGATCGCTGCAACGTCAAACTAGAACTTGGCAAGAATTTGCTCCCTAAGTTTGAGGTGCCTGAAGGGGAGACGGAAATGTCATATTTACGAAATTTATGCGAGAAAGGTCTTAAGGAGCGTTATGGTGGTGAGCCCTCAGTTGAAGCTAATGAACGCATGGAGTTTGAATTGTCGGTCGTAGAACGCATGGGTTTCCCCGGTTACTTTTTGATCGTCCAAGATTACGTGAATTGGGCCAAGGACAATGGCGTGATTGTCGGCCCCGGCCGCGGGTCGGGAGCAGGTTCTATCTTAGCTTATGCGCTCCGGATTACGAACCTCGATCCATTGCATTACGGTTTGCTGTTTGAGCGTTTCCTCAATCCAGACCGTATTAGCATGCCTGATTTTGATTTGGATTTTGATGATGTTCGGCGCAAGGATGTGATTGAGTATGTCACCAAAAAATACGGGGCCGACCGCGTGGCAGGCATCATTACCTTTGGTACCATGGCCGCCCGCGCCGCCGTGCGCGACGTGGGCCGCGTGCTTGGTTGGACGTTCCAGGAAGTGGATCGCGTGGCCAAAGTCATACCGCCGCCCGTGCAAGGCAGAAATATTCCCATTCATGTTTCACGCAAGGAAAATCCTGAGCTTAAGGCGTTAGATGAAACTGACCCGCGCGTTACGCAATTGCTTGATTTAGCCTCAAGGCTCGAAGGCACGTCGCGTCATGCCAGCCAACATGCTTGCGGCATTGTCATCGCCCCAAGCTCATTAGTTGAATATGCTCCGCTCCAAAAAGCGCAGGGCGGAGACGTTGAGCAAGTCATCCAATATTCCCTGCATCCTTGCGAAGCGGTTGGCCTGCTTAAGATGGACTTCTTGGGTCTATCTAACTTAACAATCATCCGCGAGTGTTTGGAAATTGTGGAAGCTGTGCACGGCGATATGGTTAATTTAGACGTCATTCCTTTGGATGATGAACAAACTTTTGAACTATTAGGCAGGGCAGAGACAACTGGTGTCTTCCAACTTGAATCAGATGGCATGAAGCGTTATATCCGCGAGCTTCGTCCCTCGAGCATCGACGACATTATTGCCATGGTGGCCCTTTACCGCCCCGGGCCAATGCAATTCATCGAGTCTTTCATCGCCCGCAAGCACGGCAAGGAAAAAATCGTTTATGCCCACCCGCTGACTGAGAATGCCCTCAAGAGCACTTATGGCATCCCTGTTTACCAGGAACAGGTCATGCAAGTCTCAAAAGACATGGCCGGCTTTACGGGCGGCCAGGCCGATACTTTGCGCAAAGCCATGGGCAAGAAGATTGCCAAACTCATGGCCGAGATGCGCGAGAAATTTATCAACGGGTCAATCAAGAACGGGGTCAAGCAGGAAGTGGCTGAAGCTGTCTTTACGCAATTTGAGGAGTTTGCGGCTTATGGCTTCAACAAGTCACATGCTGCCTGTTATGCCATGATTGCTTACCAGACGGCTTATCTCAAATCCCGTTATCCAGAGTGTTTCATGGCCGCGCTTCTAAATTCCGATAGTTTGAACATGGATCGCGTGACAATTGAAGTCGAAGAGTGCCGGCGCATGGGCATGGTTGTCTTGCCGCCTGACGTCAATGAATCTTTTGCCGGTTTTTCTGTCATCAAGAGTACTGTGCAACGTCCGTACAACGTACAACGTACAACGTACAACGTTGAAGATCCAGAAGATACACGTGGTACGAGGTACGTTGTACGCGGTACGATAAGGTTCGGGTTGCTGGCCATCAAAGGTTTGGGCCACGATGTTGTCGAGAATATAATCCATGAACGGAAGAAAGGCGGCCAATACAAAGATTTGGCTGATTTTGTCTCAAGAGTCCAGGGCAAATACATCAACAAAAAGTCTTTGGAAGCCTTGGTCAGGTCAGGTGCTTTGGATTGTTTTGGCGAGCGCGGCCAGTTGTACTACAACATCGAAAATATCTTGGATTTCCACCGCCAGGCAGAGCGTGAGGCCAGCTCCGGGCAATTCAACCTTTTTGCAGCCACTTCCCAGGGACCGGCTGTGGGTTTGAACCTCAAGCAGTCACCGATTGTTTCGCCACAAGAAAAACTTAAGTGGGAAAAGGAACTCTTGGGCCTGTATGTCTCTGAACATCCTTTTAAATTTTTGGCTTCCAAACTAAGCGGAGTCATTTCACCGATTTCCAAGCTTCCGGAGTTAAAGCAGGAAAAGAAAGCCAGGATCGGCGGAGTCATTACAGCTGTCAAAAAGATCTATACCAAAAAGAACGAGCCAATGCTGTTTTGCCGTTTGGAAGATGGCATTTCTGATTGTGAGGTCGTGGTTTTCCCACGGGTTTACAAAGACACGGTCGATTGTTGGGTTGAAGATAAGGTCGTGGTTGCCAGTGGCCGGCCAGCTGAAGATGCTGGCAAGTGGAAACTCTTAGCCGAGGCAGCCTACGAAGTCACACCGCAGAATATCGATGAGATAGCGAAACAGGGTCCTTTGAGTACTGAGGGTCCTTTAGGCCCTGAAGACTCCGAGGACTCGTTAGGACTCGTTAAGGACGAAGAGAAGCCGGTTATCCTGTACGTCAGTGCCACCTTGCCGGAGTCAACCGTCAAAAAACTGCGCGAAGTTTTTGACGCCAATCTTGGCACTCAGCCAGTTGAGTTTATGATTGATGATGTGGGTGGCCAGCGACGGGTCAGGGCCTCTTCCCGCATCCATCTGACGCCTGAGGTCATAACTCTGATTGAAGCTTTGCTTGGCCCAAGAACCGTTACGTTTTAAAGAACAAACCCCTGTCATTTCGACCGGAACGGAGTGAAGTGGAGAAATCTTCGTTAACTAAGATTCCTCGACTCGCTGATGCTCCCTCGGAATGACACAATTTGTGTGTTTGATTATTGGAGGTTGTTTGGTGTTTGTATCTTGTTTCTTGTGTTATAATTGTCGTCAGTATGGGCATTAAGCTTTCCCGCAGTCCGGCTGGTAATTTCCCACAGCCACCGACCCCAAAGCTCTTCCGCAACATTGCCGTGACTTTTGTATTGGTGACCATTGCCGTCATAGCCGTGGCTCTTTGGACGTCCTCGGTTAACGCCAAGGTGACGGTCAAGGTCAAAAAGGAGCCGGTTTCAGTGGATACTGTCTTGGATATTGCCTCAATGCCAGCTTCCGGCCAGATTAAGGGTCGGGTAGTCAGCGGTACTTTTGCCGAATCTAAAGAATTTGCCGTAGAAGTTGTGAGCTCAACAGCGGCCGTTGCCCAAACGCCAACCCAAATCTCAGGAACGGTCAGGATTATCAACCATTATTCCAAACCCCAGCCTCTTGTCGTCAAAACTCGTTTGTTGACTGCTGATGGCAGGCTTTACAGGATAACCAAGAGCGTCAACGTACCGGTCAGCGGCACGGTTGAGGTCGAGGCCATATCAGATGAAGTGGGGGATCAATATGCCATGCCAGCCGGTACAAGGCTGACCATCCCCGGTCTTTGGGAAGGCGTCCAGCCTTTAATTTACGCCGAGGCCTTGTCTGATTTTAAGCGTCCGGGCAGCGGTGGTCCTGCCAAAATCGTCACGGCCGATGCTTTGGCCAAGGCCCACGAAGAGCTTTATGCGGCTGCTTTGGAAAAAGCGAAACAGACTTTGACTGTTGAGGCAGGCGCTAATGCCGGCTGGGAATCGATATTTTTGATCAATAACTCGCAGAAGCAGAGTAATACGGCGGTTGGGCAAAGCGCAGACAAACTTTTGGCCCAGGTCAAAGTCACGGTCACGGCTGTCTTTTTCCCAAAGGAGGATGTTATTGCTTTCATTCGATCAAAGTTGGGTGAGAAGATACCCGAGGGTTACATTTTGTCAGATCTCGATTTTTCCAAAGTCTCTTTTAAGCTTGAAAGCGCTGATTTATCCAAAGGCGTTGCCCATCTAGCCGTTTCAGCCGAAGCGGATAGCCAGTTAACGGCTGATAGCCCGGCTTTGCGCAAGGATTTGATCGTCGGTTTGCCCAGCGACGAGGTCATACGCAAATGGTCGGCTTTAAACGGCGTAGAACAGGTTGACGTGGAACTTAAGCCCAATTGGGTGCACCGTTTGCCCAGCATGAAAGACAAAATCACGGTGGTGATTAATTGAGTGAAATTGTCATTCTGAGGGAAGTCGGAGCGACCGTGAGAATCTTCAAATAGAAAACACCTAGCGAGGCGTTAGGACACTCGGTTGTTATTGTTGTCGCCGAATTGACGTAAGCGCTCCTCCGCAGTATTGTTAACCCATATACGAATGATTTTTATCGATAATTATGGAAAAGTTTTCATCGGATGTCGCGCCGCAAGAAATCCCGCAAACTCAGCAAGTGACTGAAGCCCAAAAGGGAATT
>JAQULH010000033.1 GCA_029004215.1 Patescibacteria group bacterium
GAACAAGTTATCTTGAGCGAGAAGACAGGCCTGTAATTAAGCTTATGGAAAACTCCAATCAAGAGTGTAAAAAGGACTCGATTATTGAAGTTGTTAAACTGACAAAGCAATACGAGAACGACGGAGTAGTTACACCTGTCTTGCACGACGTAAATTTTGAGATTCCCAAAGGCCAGTTTGTAGCCATCATGGGTCCATCGGGTTCAGGCAAGTCCACACTCATGCACATACTCGGATTCCTGGATACTTTGACTACCGGAGTTTATCAATTTGAGGACAAGGACGTTAGCAAAATGGATGATAATGCCCTGGCGCGCCTACGCGGCGAAAAAGTCGGGTTTGTTTTTCAGGCCTTCAACCTTCTTCCAAAAGCCTCTGTTCTCGAAAACGTGAAATTACCGCTTTTATACTCCGATGTTCCTGCTAAAGAGTGGGATAAGATGGCCCTCCAGGCTATTGAGGCAGTTGGTTTGTCTCATCGCATCAATAACCTTTCCAACCAGCTTTCAGGCGGTGAAAAACAGCGTGTAGCCATTGCCCGTTCTCTGATCCGTAAACCATCCATAATTTTCGCGGATGAACCGACAGGTAATTTGGATTCAAAGTCAGGCATACAGATTATGGAGATTCTGCAAAAACTCAACCTTGAGCAATGCGTAACAATCATCTTGGTGACGCATGAGACTTACACTGCCGAGCATGCTGAACGCGTCTTGCGCATACGTGATGGAATCATTGTGTCTGATGAGCGGGTCAAGAACCGTCGCATTGCCAATGATGGGGAAATGCTGAAGTAATTTTATGCACGTGGATGATTTGGTTCACAGCGCCTATGACAGCCTGTTGCGCACGCGCGGCCGTTCTATTTTGACGATGTTGGGAATCGTGATCGGCATCACGGCCGTGATTTTAGCGCTTTCTATCGGTGAATCAGCCAAGTTATTTATATTGGCCCAAATTTCTTCATTCGGTTCTGATCAGCTGATGGTTGATAATGGTCCGCGGGCGGATAAGACCGGCGAGCTCTCGCTTTATACCAAGGAAACGTTAGCAATGAAGGATTACAAACGTTTGAAGAAAGAGCCTTGGGTTAAGGCCGTTGTCGGGCAAGTTTTTCAGACGGATTTGTTGAAAGTGGAAGGCCAGGCGCGGAATGTGACTGTCATAGGCACCATGCCTGATGACATCATCATGAATGGTTATAAGGTCAAAGAAGGGGTTTTTTTTACGGATGATGAAGTTGGAAGCCACAGCCGCACGGCCGTCTTGGGCTATACTATAGCCGATAAATATTTCGGACTGGGTAACGCTGTCGGTAAAAACATCAAACTTGGCACCCAAAGCTATAAGGTTGTTGGCGTCCTGGACAAGCTGGGCACAAAGTTTTTCCAAAATTTAGATGAAATGGTTTATTTGCCTGTCACGACAGTCATGGACAAATATAAAAAAGAGCACTTTACGTTCATGTCTATCCAGTCATCTATCCCTCTTTCCGAAGCCCAGCCCTTGGTAGAGATTATTTTTCGCGAATCGCACAACCTGAATAATCCAGAAGGGGATTATGCCAAAGATGATTTCCATGTCGTTTCACAGGAGGAGGCTATCAAGATCGTCAGCCAGATTACCGGAGTGCTTGAAGTTTTGCTGGCCGCCATTGCAGCCATTTCGCTCTTGGTCGGCGGCATAGGCATCATGAACATCATGTTCGTGTCGGTTACCGAGCGCATTAAAGAGATTGGCTTGCGTAAGGCCCTGGGTGCGCGTCGGGAAGATATCCTTAATCAGTTTTTGGCTGAAGCCATTATTTTGACTGTCGCCGGCGGCGCAGTTGGAATAGCTTTTGGCACTTTTTTGGCCTGGTTGGCCATACAAATTATTTTGAGTTACCAAAGCGGATGGCAATTTACCATCTCTTTAAACGGCGTCCTGTTAGGTTTTATTGTTTCGACTTTAGTCGGCTTGGTTTTTGGATATGTGCCCGCCCGACGGGCCGCCAAACTCCATCCAATTGACGCCATGAGGGCCAACGATTGATATGAGAATCAGAGATAGTGTAAACATGGCTTGGGCCAGCTTGATACGCAACAAGGGGCGTGCCGTTTTGACGATGCTGGGCATTGTAATTGGCACAGCTTCCGTGATTCTGATGCTTTCAGTCGGTCAGGCAGCCGAGCAATACATCATGTCGCAGGTTGCTTCCTTTGGATCTGACATGATCTTTGTAGAAAATGGTCCGGGTGACGGGATGCAGGGTTCCGGGCCGCCAACGACATCCATTAAACAGACGCTGACGATGAAGGATTTTCGTAAGCTCAAGCAACTTTCTTGGATCAGATTGGTAGATGCTGACTACATGTCGAGCTTGCTGGTAGAGTTTGGCGGTTTGAGCAGGACCAGGGGCATATCAGGTTCGTCTGAAAACGGATTAAACGTCTATGATGCTGAAATCGCGCGTGGCAACTTTTTCACTGCCGAAGATGTGGACGCCAGGGCGCGGTCGGCTGTCATCGGTTCAGGCATAGCTGATGAATTTTTTGGTCAGGAAGATCCGATCGGCAAGCAAATCAAGATCGATAAACGCCCTTACCATGTTATTGGCGTTCTAAAACCGGCAGGCACGCGTTTCTTTACCAATCTGGACAAACAAATTTACGTGCCTGTAACCACCCTTATGCAGGACCTGAACGTGGAACATATCCAGTTCATGGCTTTAAGGATCGGCAATACCCCGCCTAATGAAGCCAAGGAACGCATCCGTGTCTTACTGCGTGACCAGCACAATCTGGATAACCCGACAGGTGATTTGGCTAAGGATGACTTTTTCGTGTCTAGCCAAGAAGATGCTCAAAAAGTGGCCGGCTCCATCGGTAATATTTTGCAGATACTTTTGGTTTCCATTGCCGCCATTTCACTCATCGTAGGCGGTGTGGGCATCATGAACATCATGTTCGTGTCAGTCACGGAACGCACGCGAGAAATCGGACTGCGTAAAGCAGTTGGCGCCAAACAGAGGGATATCCTTGGCCAGTTTTTGGCCGAAGCTGTACTTCTTTGCATTTGCGGTGGACTGATCGGCGTCGTTTCAGGAATAGGCTTTTCCTGGTTAGGCATCAAAGCCCTGCAGGCTTTTCAATCTCCTAATTGGACATTTATTATGCCAATCAATGGCATTTTTCTGGGACTGGGGGTATCGACTGCCATAGGCGTTGTTTTTGGCTATTATCCGGCTAAAAAAGCCGCAGAATTGAACCCCATTCAGGCTTTGCAGTACGAATAAGCTTGGGGCTTGACTGGCCTTTTTGGTTTGAGGTATCCTGTTAGCACTCAATCAGCACGAGTGCTAACTATGGAAGACCACCTCGGCCAAATACTTAAACTGGTCATAGACCAGGCAATACAGACAGGTGAACCGGTTGGTTCGCAGTTTTTGGTTGACCAATATGATTTGAAAGTCAGCCCGGCCACGGTACGCAACTATTTTTCTGAACTTGAAGAAAGCGGATTTATCATGCAGCCGCATACATCGTCAGGCCGCCTGCCAACTGAAAAAGGTTACCGTTATTATCTCCAAAATTTGATTAAACCCAAGGCACTGACTAAAAAGGAAACTTCAGACTTGTCAGAAGCAGCTAAGTTCGACAAAGAGGAAAATCGGAGGCTTAAAGCGCTGGCCAAGGCCATGGCTGAGTTGGCAGAGAATGCGACTGTTATTGGCATTGGCAATATGGACAGTTATTACACCGGATTATCCAATTTATTCGGCCAGCCGGAGTTTAAGGATTGGAATCGCATCGTTTCCATGAGCGATATCTTGGATAGGTTGGATGAAGTGCTCGGTAAGTTGCGCCATGTGCGGTTTGATGAGCCTACGACCTTAATCGGCAGCGAATGTCCTTTTGGCGCCATGTGCGGTTCTGTCTTGCTGACAGCCCCCCAAGGTTGTTTGATCGGTATTTTGGGCCCGATGCGTATGGATTACTCACAGGCCATTGCTTTAATGAAAAGGATGCAACAACTTTTAACTGAATAAATATGCAAGATGATGAAATGCGAGCAGATTCCTCACCTCCGTCGAACTTTGTTCGGGATGACGAAGGGGACGAATGTCAGAAGTGCGATGAATATCTGGCAGGATGGAAACGAGCGCAAGCAGATTACGCCAACTTGAAAAAAGAATACGAGAAAAGCAGGGTCGAGATTGCGGCCAATGCCAATGAGAACTTGCTTTATGAGCTTTTGCCGGCCATTGACCACTTTGAAATAGCTCTCCAGCATCTGCCTGACATATCAGGTTTGCCGGAAGCTGAGAGGGTCAAGTTGCAAAACTGGTTAGTCGGGATCTCCGCCATCAAGCAGTTATGGGAACAGACTTTTAAGGAAATAGGCTTGGAAAATATCGACACGTCGGGAGAGTTCGACCCTTCCAAACATGAAGCAGTCAGCCAAGAGGAAGATAAAACCAAACCAAACCACGCAATCCTGAAAATTATCCAACAAGGATGGATGTTCAAAAACAGGATATTAAGACCAGCTAAAGTCATCGTTAACTCAATTGATAATTAAAATCATATGTCTAATCTCATGAAGTGGTCACCATTCTATGACCCGTTCGATAAAATGGATGAAATGTTTAAGGATTTACCCTCGGTTGCGCTTTCCAAGCAAGGCCTGATCCCACCCATCGACATGTATGACACTAAAGATGCTGTGGTGGTCGAAACAACTTTGCCAGGAGCTGACCCTAAAAAAGTCAGTGTTGAAATCGAGAATGGCATCCTGACCATCAAAGGTTCAAGCGAGCGTAAGACAGAAGTTGACGAGAAAGATTATTACCGCAAGGAAATCCGCGCTGGCCAAGTCTTCCGCCAAGTTTCACTCCCAGCCCGAATCGAGGAGGGCGAGGCGCAAGCAACTTTTGAAAACGGTATTCTAAGGGTCACTATCCCAAAGTCACCAGAAGCTAAAGCTAAATCAGTCAAAATTGACGTTTCAGCCAAAGGCTGATCCGCCTATGGCGGAAAAAATCATTATATTATATGTCCAAAATACTAGGCATTGACCTCGGAACAACCAATTCATGCATGGCCGTAATCGAAGGCGGCCAACCTAAGATTATAGAAAACGCTGAAGGCGCGCGTACCACGCCGTCTGTCATTGCTATTGCCAAGTCAGGCGAACGTTTGGTTGGCCAATTGGCCAAACGCCAAGCTGCTGTTAACCCGGAAAACACACTTTTCTCGGTTAAGCGTTTAATCGGCCGCCGTTGGGATGACAAAGAAGTGCAGCGCGACCGTTCCATGTTGCCTTACAAGATTGTCCAGAAAGGTGATGGGGTTAACGTCGTGATGGGGGGCAAAGAATATTCTCCGGAAGAAATCTCAGCTATGGTGCTGCAGAAGCTCAAAGCTGACGCAGAAGCGCGCTTGGGTGAAAAGATTACCGAAGCCGTCATAACAGTCCCGGCTTATTTTGATGACTCTCAGCGCCAAGCCACCAAAGTTGCCGGTGAAATCGCTGGTTTGAACGTGCGCCGCATCATCAACGAGCCGACGGCAGCTGCTTTGGCTTATGGTTTTGACCGCAAGAAGGATGAGAAGATTGTTGTTTACGATTTGGGCGGCGGTACTTTTGACGTTTCTGTCTTGGAAGTCGCATACGACCAGGCAACGCAGCAAAATACAGTTGAAGTTAAAGCCACCAATGGCGACACGCACTTGGGCGGCGATGACTTTGACCAGATAGTCATTAAGTGGGCTTTGGACGAGTTCCGCAAGCAGGAAGGTTTGGATCTTTCCAAGGATCCGATTGCCCTTCAACGTATCAAAGACGCGGCTGAAAAAGCCAAGATCGAGCTTTCGACTGCCATGGAAACAGAGCTTAACCAGCCGTTTATCACGACTGATGCCGGCGGGGCCAAGCACTTGATGCTCAAGCTCACACGCGCCAAGCTCGAAGAATTGGTTGGCCAATTGGTCGAGAAGACGCTCGAACCATGCCGCAAGGCTTTGGCTGATGCCAAGCTTTCAACAAGCGACATTAATGAGGTAATTTTGGTCGGTGGCATGACTCGTATGCCTTTGGTTTTGCAGACAGTTGAAAAGTTTTTTGGCAAGAAACCAAACATTAGCGTTAACCCGGACGAAGTTGTGGCTGTTGGTGCTTCTGTCCAAGCCGGAAACTTGCAGGGTGATATCAAAGGCGAGCTATTGCTTTTGGACGTCACACCGCTTTCACTTGGCATCGAGACTATGGGTGGCGTCATGACCCGTCTTATTGACCGCAATACAACTATCCCAACTTCCAAGACACAGATCTTTTCAACAGCCGCTGATGGCCAAACGTCTGTCGAAATCGTGGTCCTGCAAGGCGAGCGCGACATGTCAGCTGATAACCGCGTGCTCGGTCGCTTTTCGCTTTCTGGCATTCCAACTGCGCCGCGTGGCATTCCGCAGATTGAAGTCAGCTTTGACATTGATGCCAATGGTATTTTAAACGTCAAAGCAGTTGATAAAGCCACCAACAAAGTATCCAACATCACCATCACAGCTTCGACCAACCTTTCCAAAGAAGAAGTTGAGCGCATGAAGAAAGATGCGGAGGTGCATGCTGCAGAAGACAAGAAGCGTAAGGAATTGATCGAAACACGTAACATGGCCGAAACAATGGTTTACACGACTGAAAAGATGTTAAAAGAAGCAGGGGACAAGGTAAGCGCTGATGACAAGAAGGCGACTGAAGAAAAGCTCGAAGCTTTAAAGAGTCTCAAGGACAGTGAAGATGTCGAAGCTATCAAGAAAGCTGCCGACGAACTCGCGACTGTTGCCCAAAAAGTCGGTGCTGCCATGTACCAACAACAATCACCCTCCGCCGAGGCCACGGGTGACCAAGGGCACGCTCAAACTCCTCCGACGCAGGACTCACAGGACGCTAATGCACAGGAAGAGAAGAAAGAAGAGCCAAAGGAAGGCGAGTTTGAAGATAAGAAATAATATGCCAGATCTAAACATCAAAGCCCCGGATGAGATGCTCCAGGGCCGTTACACAAACATGATGCAGGTAAGCCATGCCAAGGAAGAGTTTGTGCTGGACTTCATGTTTGCCCACCCTCCTATGGGTGAACTTGTCTCGCGCCTTATCGTCAGCCCTGCCCACATGAAGCGGATTGTGAACGCTTTACAAGACAACATCGATAAGTACGAAAAGCAGTTTGGGGCAATACAGGAAGCAGGCGAACCAAAACTCTTGAACGAAGCGAATAGCTAACTAAATGGCCAAAGACTTCTATAAAATTTTAGGCGTTGAGAAAGGCGCCAGCGAGGACGAGATAAAGAAATCGTTCCGTCGTTTGGCGCACGAGCATCACCCTGATAAGGGCGGGGACCAGCAGAAGTTTAAGGATATTAACGAGGCTTATCAGGTGTTGGGCGACAAACAAAAGCGTGCTAAGTATGACCAATTCGGTTCCGCCGCGTTCGAGCAAGGTGCCGGAGGGTTTAGTGGAGCCAATGGATTTGGCGGTTTTGGGTTTGATCCGTCAGGTTTTAATGTCAACATGGATGATTTTGGCGATTTGGGCGATGTTTTGGGCGGGATGTTTGGTTTTTCCGCCAGAGGCGGACAAGGGCGGAAGAAACATGGCCATGATATTGAGACTGAGTTGCGCCTAAGTTTTATTGAATCTGTTTTTGGTGTTGAAAAAGAAATTAAGATCTACAAAAACTCAGCTTGCTCAGTTTGCCACGGCTCAGGTTCTGATCCAGAAGGCAAAATCACATCTTGCCAGACTTGTGGCGGGCGAGGTCGCATCCAACAAGCCCAGAGGACGATCTTTGGAGTTATGAATACTGCCGTGGCTTGCCCGGATTGCCAAGGAACAGGCCAACGCATCGAAAAGCCATGCAAACATTGCAGCGGGACTGGTATGGAAAAGCTCGAAAGGGTTATGAAGATCAGGGTGCCGGCCGGCATGAGCGAAGGCGAAGCGCTGCGGATTAGCAGCGAGGGTGAATACCCTGGCCGGGGCGGCACAGCCGGCGACCTTTATGTCCGCATTCGCGTTGCATCCCATCCCACCTTTAATCGCGAGGGCAATGACATACTTTCAACTGTCCGCATCCCATTTTCCATCATGTCCTTGGGTGGATCAGTTGATATCGAGACTGTGGACGGCCAAGGCTCGCTCAAGATTCCGGGTGGAACTGCCTCGGGTGAGGTGTTTAAGCTAAAAAACAAAGGCGTGCCTTATGGTAATGGCAATAGCCGAGGTGACCATTTGGTAACTGTTGTGCCGGATGTACCTAATAAGCTGACAAGAGAGCAGAAAAAGAAGCTTGAAGAACTGGGGGAATTGGGGCTGTAAGTGACGTTGTGCTATAATGTCCGCATATGGACCAAATTGCGTCTTTCTTGGCGGGCATTAATTGGGCTGCGCCAAGCTGGGATCTTTTTATCTTCTTGTTTTTCATTGTAGGTTCGTTGCTTTACGGCTTTTCCCTGGGTCGTGACCGCATAATTGTCATCCTGGTTTCGGTTTATATGGCTTTGGCGGTTGTTGGCAATGCGCCTATCATCAACCAGCTTAATGTAGCCTTTAATATCAATGATAATATTGTTTTAAGGATTTCCTTCTTTTTAAGCATATTTGTGGTACTATTCTTCCTTTTGTCGCGCAGCGCTTTGCTCAAGACAATAGGTGAAAGTTCGGCTTCCGGCGCTTGGTGGCAAGTCATTCTCTTCAGCATCCTGCAAGTCGGGCTGCTTATCAGCATTACCATGTCATTTTTGCCGTCAGAAATGCTACAATCCTTTAGCCAGTTCACTCGAGACTTCTTTATCAGCGACATTGGCAAGTCCTGCTGGCTAATCCTGCCAATAGTAGTCATGGCCTTGGGTCCCAAGGCTAAGAAGCCAACGATATAGAAGAGATAACAAAAGGCCGCCGTAAGGCGGTCTTTAGGTTGTGTTCGGGATAAAAGAATCGCTATTGAGGATTCTGATCTAAAATAACTTGAGTGGCATTAAAGCTCTCTTTCAACCGAATGTCCTCATCAGCCATTACAGCCACTGTTTGTCCTACTTTGAGATCTGATAGCTTTAAGGCCTTCTCGGTAAATGGCGAGGGCGGAGCAGTCTTGTTTCTATCAGCCGACTTGGTCCACCTGTCCATTTGCTTGGCTTGTTCTTCGGCTGATAGAAAAGTCCTTTGCATGATGGTAGTAGAGGCTGTGACGACAATTGTCCTGTCATTGGAAACGCCATCTATATATGGGTCAGTATCAAGATTGGTGGCAGTGACAATAATTTGTTGGCCATTGATTGATTTAATCGTTCCGCTTATGGCCGTGATGGCTGTACCGGCAGGCAGGGGAGCGACTGCTGCAAACTTTTCCCTGGCTGCTTGATATCCAGCTTTGTAGCCGTTCTCGAATGATTGGCTGCCAAATATCTGATCAACACCTGTGCCACCTAAGCCCAACGAGGCCAGACGCTTGTTTTGCATCCAGGAATTAAGTATGACTAAGACTAAAGCCGTAAACACTACTGACGAACAAAGTATGACCAGTATGTAACGGCTTAGAGATGTTTGATTATTCATATTGCTAAGCCCATTATAGCAAAAATTTGGGTTTTTGGGTGACAGGTGTTGATAAATAAATTATATGAAAGAAAAAACCCTCGCGAGGATGCGCCGGTCTTGACTTATTGATCTTTAGTGATATTATCCTAATCAGAGGCGAAGTCATGTTGACCTAGCCCATTTCGCGCCTGCAAGGAGTGCCAAAAAATGAATGGGTTGCTTTCCATCCAAGACCTTGGACTACCCCCGGATTTCGTCTTCGTGGACGAGACCCCCTGCGTCACAGGCCCTACCTGCACTATCTGCTGCGATTGCTGCCTCTGCGAAGTTGGCGGCGTCTAATCGCGCAGACCATCTGGGGAAGGCCGAGAATTCAATCGGCCTTCCCAAATCCCCCTTGAACATTGGAGAAGTGAAGATGACAGAACTAGACTACGTCCAGTGGGATATTACATCGGTCTGCAATTTGAACTGCAAACACTGCAGAGAGAAGGCGACCACTTCGAACGCTCGAGATAATCTCGACTTGCAGCAATGCAAGAGTCTCATTGATCAGATCGTCGCGTGGAAAACACGCACACTTTCCGTTGCGGGTGGTGAACCGCTCCTCAGTCCTCTCATTTGGGATGTGCTAGCTTATGGTGCTGGCAAATTCGAGAGGCTGGTAATTTCCTCGAATGGGACCACCATCACCAGCGAAACGGCCAAGCGATTGAAGAGCTACGTAACTTGCGCCCAGATCAGTATCGACGGAGCTTGTGCTGAAACCCACGACAACATGCGAGGCAAAGGTAATTTTGCACACGCAATGAGGGGAATACAGCTCCTGCAAGATGCTGGTGTACAGCCAGCTGTCCGCATGACCGTGCACGGTGGCAATATGCATGAAGTCACAGCCTTTGTGGATCTTGCGCATGATCTGGGTCTACCGGATGCCTACCTTCGCCGCGTCATCCCGAGCGGCAATGCCAAGCAACTCTCCCCTTTGAGCGCTCAAGACCTGAAGAGGACTCTTGGTGAGGCTATCAAACATGGCCAGGAGATTGGCATGCACGTAGCCTCGGCAGACTACTTCTGCCAAATCACTTTCAACCAAAAAGCTCGCGAAAAGGCTGAAAAGACTCAAGCTGCGAATGGCAAGGTGATTGGTGGATGTGCCATCGGCATCAAGAGCTTCTATGTGATGCAGAACGGGATTATTGCGTACTGCCCTTATCTCCCGATCTTTTGCGGAGATCTTAGGCAAGACACTCTGGAAAAGATTTGGCAGACTTCGCAGATGCTTAAAGTGGCACGCAGTATCCGGTACAATTTGAAAGGGAAATGCAACACATGTCAGTACAAATTTGCTTGCGGTGGCTGTAGGGCCTACGCACATGCTACTACGGGCGATATACTGGCTGAAGATTCCGGATGCTGGATATGAGCTCCTTCCGATGACTTAAGACGGGGGAGCAGATTCAGGCTCTCCCGTATTTTTTATAAAAGGTATGAAAAAAGCACTCGAACTCGGTTGTGGCGACTTGAAAGAAGCGAACGTCCTGACTGATTATGACGTTTTAGCAATCGATAAAAAAATTAATGGCACACCAGCTGCTCACGTAACCGCGCTCGAAGCAGATTATTTTGATGTTGAAATTAAAGATCAATATAATTTAGTTTATTCAAATTATTCATTGTGTTTTAACAAAAAGGAAGTTATTCAATCTAGATTGCCAAAAATCCTTTCTCATCTGTTACCGAGCGGTATTTTTATTTTAAATGATTTTTCTAATAACGAAAAAACTGTTTTAAAACGTACCAACCTTGATGAAACATGGTTTTTTGATTTAATTCGTTCAAATGTTGGAGAGTTTGAAGTCAAAAGAGAACAAATTTTTGAAGAAGAACATGGACATTTCCATCAAATTTTTCAGATCCAGGCAATTAAGAGATGAGGCTACCATAAATAAAAAAAAGTAAAGAAAAACCCTTCCCGAGGTTCCGCAGGAGCGGAGTGGGAAGGGCTTAGTTCACGCGCGAGGATGCGCATGACGTTCACTGACAGACAGAATCGAGGATCACGGAACCTGGTCCGCCTTCGCCCGCCGAAACGAGCTTGTTCGTACCAGGGATTGCCCAAGCAGCCGTGGGCTCCCAGTAACCCGGACCGGGCTGAGTCCAGGCGACAGTGAAGTCACCGTTGTCAGTCCCTAGCTGGGCAGGGGTCATGGATCCGTGCGATCCGCCGCCGAGCACATACTTGAATGGAGCGGTCTTCACCAAGCTCACAACTCCGATTAGGTCGCTGTAT
>JAQULH010000034.1 GCA_029004215.1 Patescibacteria group bacterium
TCATAAGTGAATGACGGTTATTGCAGATTTGGGCTTAGCTAAGCCAAATTCCAAGAGTCGTGATTCAAACAATTTACTCACCGAATCTGATTGATCAATTCTTTTTGAGATATATCCGCCGTTAAGGCGACGACATCGTTAGTTTAAATTATGTCCCTATTTTTTAAGTATCCCCCTTCCCAAGGAAGGCGGGGCACGGGTGGAGGTTATGGCCAACGGCCCAACAGGCCCCAACCAGCCTCATCCCAACAATCGCAAAGGATCGACAGCAAGGAGATCATTGCCAAAGCCATCAAACAGGCAGCTCTTAAGACCGAACATCTACGTGCGGCCGCTGTTAACGTTCCAATGGCCAGAGGTTTTAAGTTCCAACCGAGGCCGACTGATCCTAAGGCTGCCAAAAAAAGCGAGGCGGGAACCGGTGGCTCAAAAGGCCGCGGACGAGGCCGCGGACGAGGCGGGGCTTTTTCGCAAGAAGAGCCGCGTTTGCATGCCTACAAGCACAAGCCTCGCCTGAAGACAGGCACTGACAAGGATACTTTGGGCAAGGAAGAGCGCCTCAAGATCATGGTTTTGGGCGGCAACGAGGAAGTCGGCCGCAACATGTCGCTGATTGAATATAAGAACGACATCATCCTGATCGACATGGGTTTGCAATTCCCTGAAGACGACATGCCCGGGGTTGATTACATCATCCCTAACATCAGTTACTTGGCCAATAAGCTTAAGAACATCCGCGGCGTGATTATTTCACACGCCCACCTTGACCACATCGGGGCTATCCCGCATTTGGCCCCGCGTTTGGGCAATCCCCCCATGTTCATGAGCGCATTGACGGCCGGCATCGTCAAAAAACGCCAGGAAGAATACAAAGGTATTGCCCCGCTCCAAATCCACGTCGTTAAATCCGATGATGTAATCCAGCTTGGATGTTTTAAGGTGGAGTTTTTCCGAGTTTCGCACAACATCCCCGACTCTTTCGGCACTGTTGTCCATACTCCGGCCGGTATCGTAGTCCACACTGGTGACTTTAAGATCGATACTAGCCCGTCCGGCGATTTGCCGACGGAAATTGAAAAGATCAAACGCCTGGGCGACAAGCACGTGCTGGCTTTGATGGCTGACTCGACCAACGCCTCGCTCCCCGGCCGCCAGCTGACTGAGGGCGATATCCAACACAACATCGACGACATCATTACCAACGCCAAAGGCCGCGTGATCATTGGAACGTTCTCATCCATGCTTGGGCGTATCCAACAGATTATCTGGGCTTGCGAGCGTTTGGGACGCAAAATTGCCATTGAAGGTTTCTCAATGAAATCCAACGTGGCCATTGCCCAAGAGTTGGGTTACATGAAAATCCAAAAGGGTACGCTGGTGGACATCAAACAGGCTTTAAAGATGCCTGATAACCAAGTGGCCATCATTTGTACCGGCGCCCAAGGCGAAGACCGCGCAGTTTTGATGCGCATTGCCAACGGCGAACACCAAACTTTGGAGATTGAACAAGGTGACACTGTTGTCTTCTCATCTTCTGTCATTCCGGGAAACGAACGCAGCGTGCAAAGGTTGAAAGATACCTTGTACCGCGAAGGCGCCGAAGTGGTGCACTACCAAATGATGGATGTCCACGCTGGCGGCCATGCTCGCCAAGAGGACTTGAAGTACCTGCACCAGATGGTCAAGCCAAAATATCTGATTCCTATCGAAGGCCATCATTCATTCTTGAGGCTCCATGCCAAAGCGGCAGTTGAAGGCGGGTTTAATTCCCAAAATATCTTCATTGCCGACAATGGCCAGATTATGGAATTCAATACCAAGGGCCAAGGCATGCTGACCAACAAAAAAATACCCACTGAATACGTTTTCGTGGACGGCTTGGGTGTCGGCGACACAAACCACATTGTTTTACGCGACCGGCTTGAGCTTTCCAAGGACGGCGTGGCCATTGTCATGGCTGTTGTCTCGGCCCAGACCGGCAAACTCCTGAAACTGCCGGAAATTATGACCCGCGGTTTCGTGTTCATGAAAGAACATGACGAGCTTATGCCTTATGCCCGCCGCAAAGTGGCAGCCGTGCTTAAAGATGACGACCCGCGCTCAAGCGCCAACGGCCAATATCTTAAAGATAAAATTCGCGAGGAACTGGGCCAACTCCTGTTTAGTAAAACAGGCCGCAGGCCAATGGTTCTGCCGATAATAGTTGAGGTATAAAACAACAAGACGCCCGCAAGGGCGTCTTTAGTTTGGCGGTAGACGCCAACCGCCAGGCTTGTTACCATATGGCCATTATGAAGGATATCGTCTTCTCAGGCGTGCAGCCGACCCACAGCCTCCATATCGGTAATTACATCGGTGCCCTCAAGCAATGGACACAGATACAGCAGCAACATCACTGCTATTTTTGTATTGTGGATGAGCACGCCATCACCGTGCCGCATGACGTAAAAACACTTAGGCAAAGGATCCAACTCGTGGCTGCCATTTACCTGGCTTGCGGCATTGACCCTAAAAAATCCATTCTCTTTATCCAGAGCGAAGTGCCGCAACACACGGAACTTGGTTGGCTTTTGATGACCATTTCCAAGATGGGCGAGCTGGAACGCATGACCCAATATAAAGATAAGTCGAGAAAAAACGGCTCAAGCAGCGCCGGCGTTGGCCTCTTTGGATATCCGATCTTGATGGCAGCTGACATTGTGCTTTATGACACGACAATTGTGCCGGTGGGCGAAGACCAATTGCAACATGTCGAGTTAACGAGAGTGCTGGCCAGGCGCTTTAACGAAAGGTATGGCGAGACTTTTCTCGTACCCCAGCCTTTGATCCAAAAATTCGGTTCCAGGATCATGAGCTTGCAAGACCCGGCAATTAAAATGTCCAAAAGCGACGAGCACGAAATGGCCGCTGTCTTTTTGACTGATGATGATGACACCATCCGCAAGAAAATCATGCGCGCCGTGACTGATTCGAGCGCTGGCGTGGCTTATGATGCCGAGCAAAAGCCGGCCATTGCCAACCTCATGACGATTTACCACCACATGACCGGCCAAACCATGAAAGAGATTGAGGCTGATTTTGCAGGCAAGGGTTATGGTGATTTCAAAAAAGCTTTGGCCGAAGCCGTTATCCAACACGTTGGTCCCATACGCCAAAAAATTGAGAATTATTTGGCCGATCCAACCGAACTCAACAAAATATTAGACGCTGGCCGCGACAAAGCTTTAGCTGTCGCTGAGGCGAAGATGAAGATCGTGAGAGACAAGATGGGATTGGGACGGTAAAACCCCCTCTATCTATAGTTCGATAATTTTTTTTAATTCATCCTTCAACTGTCCTGCGTCTTTAAAATGGATGGTTTTTATCCCTAGATTATTCGCACCGACGATGTTCTTTTCTTTGTTATCTATAAACACTACTTCCCCTGATTTCGCATCCAGCTCTTTCAATACATGTTCATAAGCTTCACGTTCGGGCTTCTTAAAGCCGATGCTTGATGAGCTAAAAGTGAAGTCAAAATACTTGTCTAAATCATACAATTGTTTGGTATGGGCAAATAGATCCTCGTAGTTATTGCTCAATAGAATGATCTTGAACTTTTTCTTAAGCTCAAGTATTAGATCAAGGACTTCCTTGTTGGAAAGATCACAGGAATGGAGCATTACCGCCTGGATTTCCTCAATCGGCATATCCACGCCCAATCTTCGTTTTAGGTCAGTCCAGAACTGGGCTGGGGTAATCCTGCCAGTCTCGTAAGGATATTCGAGCTCCCTGAAAACTCTTTCGATTTCATCCTTATCTTTCCCCATCTTTGCGGCAAAATCACGTGCGAAATCCTTAAGCGCATGCGCGTATGAGCACACACCGCCCCAGTCAAAAATAATGTATTTGATCATATATGGAGGGGGCGAATAGAGGGCACTATTTCTTAGTCATCACCCAAACTCCGTTCCAATCGTCAGGCGGGGGCTCGGCGACGAAGTGTTCAGCACGGGTTTTGAGGGTTTTGGACGGGCCGTCATCAGGACGTTCGGCCAAAAGCTCATCCGAGAGTCTAACTGCTCCGGCGAAATCCTTGGCAAAATAAGCGGCCAGAGCGTCTTCGAATTTCTTGACGAATTGTCGGTCAGCTTGCGAGGCGTTCTTGCTGCGCTTCATGACTTCGAAAATCTTAACCGGTTCCTTTTTGCCCTTCACGGCTACGAGATCAATTGCACGGACAAGATAGCCGCTATTCAATTCCAAACGAGTTGCCTCGGTTATGAGCAAGCAAACGCAGTATTCTTTGGTCAGAGACTCTAAGCGAGAGCCGAGATTTACGCTGTCACCGATGACAGTATAGTCAAAACGCTCTTCTGAACCCATGTTACCCACGACCATATCGCCCGTGTTAACGCCCACGCCGATCTTCAGTTCCAAATCGCCGAAGACTTTAGTCGTGTTCATCTCCTTAAGCGCGCTTAACATGTCCAAAGCAGTCTCAACTGCCCGTCGTGCATGGTCTGTTTGGTCAAACGGCGCATTCCAAAAAGCCATGACAGCATCACCGATATATTTATCCAACACACCTTCGTGCTTAAAGACCTCATCCGTCATGCGTGTGAGGTACTTGTTCATGATCTCAACGAGTTTTTCTGGCTTCAAACCTTCGGAGATAGTGGTAAAACCGCGGATATCTGAAAAAAGGACCGACATCTTGCGACGCTCGCCTCCCAACTTGAGTTTAGATGGATCAGATAATATGGACGCGACGACGGATTCTGTGACATAGCGCGAAAAAGCGGAACGAATCTCGCGTTTTTGGCGTTCAGCCGTGATGCGGCGTTCGAGCATGACTGCTCCAAAACCCAAGATTATGGCAATAGTCGGCCAAAGTATGTCAGCAATCCAACCATAATCAAATAAGATAAAAGAACCAACAATCGAAACAATCCAAAGCACGATTGCCAACGGGATTGACCAACGGGCTTTGAGTTTTGGAACCAGTAAACCCAAAATCGCACCAAGTAATATCAGCCAAAGGGCAATAAGTATTGATGGGACCTCGCGCAAATAATCTTTTTGGAGAAGCGTGTCCAAAACCGAGGCATGAATCTCAATACCGGCCATGGGCTGGGTAGTAGCTGTTGGCACAAGCTGATCATCATGTAAGTCAGGCGCTGTCGCACCGACCAGGACAAAGCGATCCGCCAGCTGTTCTGGCTTGACCTTGCCATCGATGACGTCAGCTGCTGAAAATGTAGGAAAACCTTTGCCCGGGGCGTTGACATAGTGCACAATGATACGCCCCAAATTATCCAAAGCCTTAAGCGCAACTGCGGCCTTAACCGAGGGCTCAGCTAGTTGACCTTCGAATGAAATCAGATATGAGCCATTAGGCGATCTGACTGACAAAGGCACGCGCCTGACCACGCCATCCGCGTCCTGGGGCGTATTCACATGCCCGATGCCTTTGGCTGCTGATGCGATCTGCGAAATGGGCATGAGAACTTTTGTGGGATCATAAAGCACAGCATCGCGCGTAAAAGTCAAAGTCAATTCTGCCGGCAAGATTACGTTACCGGCCGCGCGGATGGCTTTGGCCAGTGCTGTATCATCCGCTTGGTTTGATACTTCTGGAAAATTAACGTCATACCCTATGACAAAAGGTTTGGCGGCCGCAATCTTATCGATGAGCTCAGCGTGTACAGACCTAGCCCACGGCCAACGGCCCAAGCGCGCCATAGCAGCATCATCAATTGAAATGATGACAATCCGTTGGTCAGCCGGATGCGGCAAATACAACCTGTCTGTCACTCGCCTGCTCCACGAACCCAAAATGCCGGACAAAAAAGCTGCGGCGCAAAGCACGCCAATGCCTAAGCCCACGATAAGCGGCCTTTGCCAGCCACTATTTTTCTTGAGGATCATATTTTATTGAAGGTTTGTGCCAACGACTGAAACTATCTGGAAATTGATCAGGCTGTCCAATGTTTTGTTGCCTTCTGTGTACTGAGCCGTCACATCAACACTACCTGCTGTCCTGCCTGCCACAAAAGTATTGCCTGACATGCTGCCCAAAGTATTGGAAGTAGACCATTTCACACTTGATGTCACATCTTTGGAAAAACCACTGGAATAATAAGCTGTAACACTTAAGCTGCGTGACTGGCCAAAGCTGATTGAACCGCCGGTCGGTGAAATCGTGATTCTGGAAAGGGTCACAGCTTGGTTAATAGTCAATGGCGCGCGAACAGTAAGTTGTTTGGCAGCGTCAGATACGGTTGCCACAATAGTCACTGACCCGGCGCTCGAAGCTTGGTAAGTCGTGCCGATAATCGAGCCTAAGCCTCCAATAATTTGGAACGTCGCTAGTTTGGAAACATCCAATGAAGAGCCATCAGCCTTGAATCCTTTAACATAAAGACTCACCCCATCCCCCACATTAGCCGGGCTGGGTTGGGCATAAAGTTCAATCTTAACCAGGCCAAGAGATGTTGGGTTAGTGGTTGGTTTGGTTGTTGTCGGCGTCCGGTTGGTAGCAGGCGGATTGGTTGGAGAAGTGGGAGTGGTTGTCGCCTGTTGATTGGGCGGATTGGTTGGTTGAGTAGTTGTCGTTTGAGCAGTTGACGTTGCACTGGCACCTGGTACCTGAGCTCCCTGTCCGGCCTTCGGGCAAGCCTGCAAGCGTCTGTTTAAATAATCCAATCGTAAAGTTTGGACCTGCATCTTTTCTGTCAAAATTGAACGATGCTCATCTTTAATGCTTGATTTGATGTTGTCGAAATCACTTTTCTGCCTGGCCATGCCTTGCTCGACTGCATTGATGGCTTCCTTGATCTGGTCTTGATTTTCAGATTGGCAAGTAAAACGTTCTGCCTCGTCCAAACGTGCATCAACTGACAAGGAACGGGCATAAAACGTCTGGGCAGGGTCATTGTCCCAAAGATGGGCATACATATCTTCCAGATCCAGCTTATAACGGAACAAACTATCGTTCGGATCAATTTCAGTGACTGCCAGCAAGGCGCGGCCAACCACGTTCTTCAAGTTAGTCCGATACTCATCGCTTTGGTCGCCAGACAAAACAACATCAACCTCTTTATCGGTTTGGGAAAGCATCTGGTAAGCCAGCCCAGACTTACCTCTTAGAATAAGGTCATAAACATATTCCAACCGGCGACCAATATAGCTCGACCGTAAAGCCGGTGATTTTTTACCGGCTAACCAAAGATGAAAATTTTCTGACCAGAGGGCAACAGTATATAGGTTGCTATCAGGCGGCACACCATGGGCTGCACCCAAAGACATGATCAGGTCGCCTTTGGCCTGATCGACAAATGCCTGGTCAGCGTCTAAGTTAGATGACCTCCAAGTATCTTCTTCTAAGTTTATTCTTTGGCGAATATCATCACTCAAAGTACTGGTAGGAGCCTCTCCCCTGCTTATGACTTCACCCGTCTGCTTCAAATCCATCCATTGTCCGCCAACTATAAACTCTGGTTTCGTCCTGAGCGTAGGCGAAGGACCCGCGGTAGCTTCGCGTACCCCGGCATGTTCAACCATCAAACTGACTTTCTGGTTATCATTGGCCATGGCAAAAGCTGTCCCGCGGACAGTGGCAATCACCTGGCTGGATTGCCCTTCAAAAACACTGTCCAAATCAAGTAACCTTAAAACGCGTGACCAAACTCGGCCGGCGTCCAACTTCCAGCGCATGGCAAAAGTTGTGCCGCTGAGGTTGTTATCAGAGATGGTGACTATTGTCTTCTCATCCAACCTAGACTCTGCCCGACCATAAGCCATAATACTGGCCATCGAACCCTGATCTGTCCTAACGCGGTCACCCGGCTTAAGCTCCATGCCATCTTTTGCCTGCTCTTCGTTCTGGCCGCCAGCTTTGGTTACTAAAACAGTCCCCTTTTCTACTGCCAATTGCAGCTTGGGCGGCACTTGGGCTGAGACACTGCCCAAAGACCAAAACCACCAGATTACCAAGGCCAAGAATAACAATCCTGCCAATATGGCCAGAATGATCGCAGATCGCTTTTTCATACGAGCTAATGATAGCAATAAAACTGATAGTCAACAATTGACAATTAGCCCATTTTATGCTATTTTACCAGCACTCGAGCCAAACGGATGGTTGCTCCGCAACACTGCGGAGAGGAAAGTCCGAACACCGAAAGTCCTGTGAGACGCGCAAGCGTATTTTGCAGGGCTGACAATGAGGGCCGTTAACGGCGGCCGGGATATAAAGGGGCAAAACGAAAGGACACGTGCCTGACGTTTTCTCCAGAAACCCAGGGAAAGTGCCACAGAGACAAAACTAGTTCGATGTAAATCGAATGAAAGGTGAAAAGTAGAGCCAGGTGGCTGCGTCCAAATTGGACCTCCATGCTGCTAGGTTCTTCCGACCATGGTGACATGGTTTGGCGGCAAACCCCCTCTGGTGCAAGAGCAAGACCCCGAGCCTCATTAGGCATTGGGGACTGGTCGCTCGCACGATCCCGCAAGCAATTGCGGGACTAGATAGATAGCCATCGTTCCGCAGTAATGCGGAATACAAAATTCGGCTTACAGTTTGGCCCGAACCAAAAATTCCGCTTTATGCGGATTTTTTGTTATACTGGCTCTATGAAAACATCGCCTGAGATGACGCCGGCCATGAACCCTTTCGGCCAATTGCGTAAAGAGGTCAAGCAAACCAAACCCGAATTAATTGCCAGTGGAACCGATTTTGAACTCACTCTTTCACCAGCGGAAAAAGTCCGTGCCGAAGAAAATTTAGCATTTGGTAAAAACACGCTAAAGGCGTTTGATCGCTTCACCCAACATCCGGAAGACATATCGCCCGACGAAATAAAACATCTGGCCCAAGACGCAATGCAAGGCATGGCGCCGGCGCAACAGGCGGTTTTTGAACGCGTGACTAACCGCGTGGTTAAAAATTGCGAACAAGTTGATGAAATTTACAAACAAAAAGGCGCTGAACTTGCCGAACGTTTCTTTGCCTTTAGAATCATGGCCCAACAGATGGCGCAAAGGTTGAACCAAGCAGCGAAATCAGAGCTTTGCCGCCAAATAAAAAAATTGCCCGAACAACAGACGCAAGAAGAACCGTTACGGCCGGAATCAACGCTTCCACGCAATTTGAATCTGTCGCAACTGGATAACTTTATTCCTCGAGAACCACGCGAAAAACCGCAAATTACGGCAACAAATTTCGGTTCATTCGTGATCCGCATTAAGGATCCTGAAGACTGGCAGTTGCTTTCAGAAATGGACCGCAGCGGCATGGTGGGCCTTAAAATAAGGGCACAGAATCCCTTATTCAGGCAACTTATGACTCAATTGGGTTTTATCCCTGATCAAATCGATCTAATCGGCCGAATGGTATTTTTAGCTGATTTTCCTGAGACCCATGACCAAGTAGAAAAAGTTAAAACGCATGAGCTCATCCACGATTTATACGACCTGGCCATCAAGCCAGAAACTAAAACGATCTATACGCGTCCTCTTGAAAAAGAAATCTTTTTACAGGTTAAAGATGAAATTCTCGCATATCTTGCCGGCAACAAATATTGGAATCCCGATCTCACGACCCTGGCCGGTCCGATTATCGCCGAGGCCTGCCTGGACAATCCGGACAATGCCCAATACTCTCCTTGGGAAGTGCTGGGCCGGTTGGCCAAACGAGAACGTGAAAAACAAGGAGAAGGAGCCCAAGGAGAGGCGCAGGCCGCCATGTTTCACCAATCCATGCGTACGGCGCTCAGGGAAATTGCCCGGTTGAACTTATTAGACAGCAAAACGTACGATAAGGCACTTCCGGCGATTTTGGGCGCGCAAAGTTTTAAGGAAATCGCCTATCACCTTTCACGGTTAGAAGTAAAAAAATCAATTGATGTTGTTCAAGTCTCTTTGGCACCTGATTCCAATCAAGTCGATTCAATGCTTTTAATGCACAATTTGCTAGTCGCCATCATGTATGACCTGCCGGTAGCCGGCTTGGAACGCCTTGAACCTTCGTTGTTTGCCATGTTACGTCAGTTGTATGAGAAATACCCCGATTTGGAGGCGGCTCCACCCCAAGACCAAATGCAGTATCGACTCATAAATGAAGCACTGGGATTAATGCAGCGTGTCCAGCGCATCCCTGAAGCGATACCAAAAGCCGCGTAATTTAATTAGTGGCGTTTTTTTGTTATACTGTCCGCATGAATCGTTTCAATTTGTGGTTTACGGCAGTCCGGCTGCCTTTAGATGCCATTGCCCTGGCCTGCGCCGCGGCTTCTGCTTATCTTTTGCGTTACTCGCGCTTCGCAACCGAGGTCCGTCCCATCTTGCAGGACATACCATATTCCACCTACATCCAAACATCTTTGACTTTCATCGGTGTCTGGATTTTGATGTTTATTATTGCCGGGCTTTATACGACGCGGCCCAGGCGGGCTTGGAGCGAATTGGGGCGAGTGATCTTGGCTTGCACGGCCGGCGTCATGATCCTCATTGCCTCGGTATTTTTCCAACGCGAGCTCACGCAATCCCGCTTTATCGTTATCGCCATCTGGGGCTTTTCCATCTTGTACGTTAATTTTGAACGCTTGGTATTGCGCACCATCCAACACCAGCTTTTGCGCATGGGCATTGGCCACGAACGCATTGCCATTATCGGTTCTGACCAGCAAGCCCAAAACTTGGCGCGCATCTTCAAACAATCCCCTATCTTCGGCTTCACTGTCGTCAAACAGATCTCTGATTGGGGCGAGGCGCAAAAAGACATCTTGAAAAGCTTAATTAACAAGCACCAATTGGATGGCGTGGTCTTGGCTGATCCTGATTTACCCAAAGAAAAAGCTTTGCACTTGATTGGTTTTGCCAACAAGTACCATTTACATTTCAGGTACATGGCTGACTTGTTTGCCGCGCGCTTCACCAACATCGAAGTTTCAACTCCGGGTGGCGTGCCTTTGATTGAGGTCAAACCAACACCCTTGGATGGTTGGGGTCGCATCGCTAAAAGGACCGAGGATATCATCTTTTCAATCATTCTTTTGATCCTGACTTCCCCGCTTTGGATCTTAGGCGCCTTACTCGTCCTAATCGAAGATGGCTTTCCGATCTTTTACAAGAGCGAACGCGTAGGTGAAAAGGGCAAGGAATTCTATGCTTACAAATTGCGCTCGATGTACAAGAAGTTTTCAATCGGACCGCAATTCGCCGGCACGCAAAAAAATCTTGAGCTTGAAAAACAATTGATAAAGGAAAAGAGCATTAA
>JAQULH010000035.1 GCA_029004215.1 Patescibacteria group bacterium
TTATTTGTTCTTGGTCTTCTTCCTCATGGCATGAGGGATAACGCCTTTGATCCAATTCGCCAGACCCGCGCGGGCATACTGGCGGATTTTGCTTTTAGCATGTCTTGTCTTGGCAAACCTAAGCCAGTCAGGGTTAGGCCCTTTTCGGCTTTTGTCCAAAATGATTTCAACAATGTCGCCGCTCTTGAGTGCCTGGTCCAAAGGATGAATCATGCCGTTGACCTTGGCAGCCGAGCAAGTGTTGCCGATATCAGTATGGATGTGGTAGGCAAAATCAATGGGCGTTGAATCTTCCGGCAAGTCAATCACGTCGCCCTTGGGCGTATAAACAAAAATGCGGTCGCGGAATACGTCCAACTTTAGCTCTTCGAGAGAATCCAAGAATTCTTTTTTATCTTTGATGGTGTTTTGCAGCACGGCCAGCTGGCTGATCCATTCGATTTCCTTTTCAGCATCCAGCATGTGCTTAAAGCGGTCAGCCACGAATTGCTTGCCTTTAACCTCGTCATAGCTCCAGTGCGCGGCAATACCAAACTCGGCTGATTCATGCATTTCAGGCGTGCGCAATTGGAATTCCACAATCGAACCGCGGTCATAAAAGACGGTTGTATGCAAAGATTGGTAGCCGTTGGGTTTGGGTTGGGAGATGTAATCTTTAATGCGGCCCTTGAGCGGCGTCCAACGGCTATGGATGATGCCCAAAGCAGCATAGCAATCAGCCGTTGTTGGCAAGATGCAACGGATGGCAGTGAAATCGTAAATCTTGGTCACGTCGCGGCCGTATTTCAGCAACTTGCGGTAAAGCGAGTAGAGATGTTTATAGCGGCCATGGATATCTATGTATTGGATGCCGTCCTTGAAAAGTTCTTCCCTGATCTGTTCGATGATTTTTTGGATATAGGGCTGCTTATTGGTTGTGGCTTTGGTCGAAAGCTCCAACGTCCACTCATATTCCTTGGGCAGGACATACTTGAAAGCCGCGTCCTCCAAACGTCCTTTTATCTCATTCATGCCCAAGCGGCCGGCAATGGGTGCGTAAATCTCCAAACTTTCCAAAGCAATGCGATAAGCTTTTTTTTGCGGCAAAGAATCCAGCGTCTGCAGGTTATGCAAACGGTCGGCGAACTTGATGATGATGACGCGGATGTCATTGGCCATGGCCACGAACATCTTGCGCAGGTTTTCGATGTAGCGTTCAACGCCGCGATACTTGATTTTGCCCACCTTGCTGATGCCGTTGATCATGCTGGCGATGTCTTTGCCAAATTTTTCCTCGATCTCGTCCAAAGTCACGCTCGTGTCTTCTGGTACGTCATGCAAGAGTGCCGCTGCGATAACCGGGTCAGGGGCGTGCATTTCGACCAAAATCATGGCCGTATTCAGGGGATGCTGGATGTAGGGCTCGCCGGACATGCGTTTTTGCCCTTTGTGGGCCGCATCAGCCACGGCAAAAGCCCGTTCAATCAGTTTGACGTCAGCGTTGGGCCGTATGGCCTTAATTTGGCCAATCAGGTCATTTAGCGTAAAAACCCCGGTTCCCATAAGGCAGCCACATTATCGACGAAAAACCAATTAACGTCAAAATCACGACAGTTCTTGTTCTTTTAACCTTTTGAGCGAGCCGATTGTACCCAGTGGTATAGCTTCTTTGACCAAGGCTATGACCTCGTCCCGGCTTAACTTTGTGGCCAGTACGCCCTCGGGATTTACACCGCCATTCTGGATGGAATTGGCAGCATCGTCATAATACCACTCGTCAACACCCTCCATGCGACCGGCAGACATTAAGGCAATTTCGTCGAGCTTTAACTTCAATCCTTTTTTCTCGGCTTCGGCCATGCGCAAAACCGCGACGAGCGGGCGCAAGTCTATGCTCCTGGCTTGCTGGGTCACGATATTGGTGTGGCCGCTTGTCCTGCGTTGGATAATCAAGTCAATTTTTTTGGCTGCGCGCAAAAAGCCGGCCATGGCCACGTTGTCAGTCTCGACAAACATAGCCTCGAGCTCAGCTGATCCTTGCTGCATCGAGAAAACATCCGCTTTGCCGGCTTGTTCGAGCTTTTCGAGTTCTTCCGGCAACTCAACTTGCCGGCGATGCTCTTCGCGCACATGCAAATCAATAATCAAAACAATCAAGTTCAAGATTTTCTGCGGTTCCTTGGAATATTCGCGGTTGGCATTCATGATAATGCCAGACAAACCAAAAGCCCGGTCCAAAGGATCGGGGCTGATTGTCCCTTTACCCTGCAAATCATCCCGTTTGGCCCAGGCTAAAAGTTTTTTGAGCCGCAAGTCGTCCTCCACACCCAAATAACGGGCAATCAAACCAGAGACGCACTCAACGCGCTTGCCCAATTTTTCATTGGCCAGATGGTGGTCGAACATGCCGCCCAAATCAATGGTCAAGAAACCTTCTGATTCCAATTGTGCGGCAGTTTTGCCCTCTGGCAAGGCAGTCCAAAAGACAACCTTAGCTTGGCTTATCCCCGGAAAAAGCTTTTCGCCGGAAGACTTTAAAATATAATAAGCAGCTGCTGTATCAGCCTGGATTTTGGGGAACATGGCCACGGTATGGATTGGCTTGGGCTGAACGTCGTTTTGGCTCATATCATTGAAAACAATGTTATTGTAACTGTTGCTATGCTAATTGTCATTAAAGAGATACAGATTAGCCCTCCTCTCGAGTGTCCCGTGTGGCGGGGTGAGAAGGAGGGCTTCGTTGGCTGAAAGGGCGGGGGTCGTCGATTACTCGCTCGCTTCGTCAGTGGCAGCCGAGTCGGGCTTCTTCTCGGTGTCAGTTTCGTCCGAGTCAGGTTGCTGCTCGGCGTCAGCGGCGACAGGAGCAGGCTTCTTCTCGGCAAGGGAGACGGTCATCTTGTTCGAGTCGTAGCCGTAGCTGCGCTCGCCAGCCGGATGGCATCCGAGCAGGAGCTTGTGGGTCGGCTTGGTCTGGGTCGTCGGCTCCAGCTTGACGAACAAGTACCAGTTCACATAGTCTCCATGCGAAGCAGTCACCCGCTTCACGCGGATGTGGGCCGTGCCAACCACGTAGTTGGTCTTCTTCTCCGGGCCGGTGATCGTGGGCTTGAGGTCATCGATGAGCATGATCTCGATGTTGCTCCGTTTCATGGTCAGGTAGTCCCCGATCCCACGCGCATGCGCCGGGCTGAAGTCCCTGTTCTTGGGGAAGCGGAAGATCACGCATTCTTCCACGGCGAGCTCCCAGACCTCAGTCTCCGTCGTGAAGTCCTTGCCTTCAGGTGTAGTGCCCGACTCACCCGGGTACGGGCCGACTGTGGGCTTCTCGCCAGCGGCGCGACGTGGTTCGATGAGGTCTCCGATCCAGATGAACTCGCCCTTGTAGTCCGGGTGCGGAGAAACGGCTCCGTCATCCGCAGGCTTGTCATTGGCTACTACGTTCGTCGTGTCCATCGTTCTACTCCACTGATCCCACATGGCTTGTGCCATGTGGCGCCTGGTGACGACCAGGGCTTTCTGAGGTTGACTGTCAAAAAAACGAGCGCCAGGCGCTCGACCAATTCTTGCGCCATCCAAGCCATCATTCGCTAGGCGGATGAAGAGTTTGGAATAAAGGAATATAGCATAAATTAGCCAAAATGTCAAGAATCAGATGAGTGGCCGTTTTTATGCTATAATTGGGCTATTAATTGACACGATTTTTATGCCAAGACAAGCAATGAAGTTTGATGATTGGAGGGCTAAGGCAGCAGCTGAGAGCCCGAAAGCTGAGAAAAAAACGACTTTGAGGCTCGTCGAAGAACCGGGAACCCCCAAAACCGTTGAAGCGGCTGAAGCCTTGGCATCTCAAGAAGAGACAACACCGGAAGAGGATCAGGCTATTGAAGCAAAGGGTAATGTGGCAGAAAAAGTTCCAGAAGTCGGCCCTAAAGTCAGGGAGTCGAAAAGACAAGCAAAAAAGGAGTTGAAGGAAGCAAAACGTAAAAGAAAAGTAAAAATCAAGGAAGTGATAAAAGAGGAAAAGAGGGAAGAGGCAAAAGAGGAGAAGGTACAACCAGAAGAAGTTAAGCCAGAAGAAGCTGAATCTCAAACCCAAGAACGGCCTGAGGGCAGGATTAGTGAAGTTAGGGAACTTGAACCGGAGAAGACGGAAGTTGAAACAGGTGCTCCGGAGGTTCATAAACAAGGGCAGAGGAGCGAATTGTATTTGAACCTTGCAGTTGCCGAGAAAGACACTCCACGTGGTTGGCGTTACGAATCATCGATCAGAAAAATAAAGGGAGGGCTACTTTTTGACCAAGGAGGTGCCGGTAGCATCCACGTTGAACCGAGATTAGCTCGGACTTTGCGCAAGGCTGAGAAGCCCGTTATGTCTGAACCTACGATAGAGGAAAAGGCTCCGGATTCCGGGAAAAGGGAAGTGGCAGCCGGTAGACATCCGGCTGACGAGACAGCTCAAGAAAAGTTCCAAAGGCAAATTAAGTATTTAAAATCAGGACTGGATGAGAACAATCCAGATCCAATGGCATTAAGGCAGATTACGAATTTAGAGGAAAAATTAAAAAAGTTGGATAAAGAGGTCGCTAGCCAACCAGAGCCAGAGGAAAAGGCTCCGGAACCCGGAGAAAAGAAGACTGAAGCAGCTGAGAAGAAACTCAGTCCAGAACAAATAAAGGCCAAGCTCAAGGAGTTGGCAGGGCATTTGGAGGATGTATTGTTGACTCCCGAGCAAATAGCTCTTGATGATCCAACGACAATGCTTGCGGAAAAGAAGAAAAAGTTTTGGGGGATTTATCTGGAAGAGTTTAACAACTTGCCGGAAGAAGTATACATGAGCGAAGAAGGGGAAGCGATTGAGGAGGCTTTGAAGACTTATGGAAAATTTTTAGACAACGCCACCAAACCTATTGGTACGGTATCCGAAGAAGGGGGACTGAAAGATTTCCGGTTTGAAAAGTTAAAACCCGAAGATTATGCCTACCATAGCAAGGAGATGCTTGATGTCATAAGTAGTTTGAAGGGCGTTCCATCTGCGAAAGCTCAAGCTGAAGCCCCGGAAGTACTCGGCAAAGAAGATGTAATTCCAGAAGTCAAAACATCTATAAAAGAAGAGGCTCCAAAAATTCCGGATAGTTTTAGCAAGGAATCCTGGAACTTGCTTGTGACGCACATGAATGACCCAGAGGTTGGCAAAGAAATATGGGAAGTTTTAGGTGGTATGCGGAAGCTGATAAACGAGTTAAAGGATTTGGAAGATGGTTTGGGCAATGTCAAAGCTTATGACAAAGGGGAGTTAAAGGCGGCTAAAGAAAGGAGGATGGTATCCCTAAAAAATAAGCTTGGGGAAAAGAGAGATGAGCTCCAGAGTTTCCAGCCCAAATTTCAGGAATTGGTGGCTAGATGCCGCGCTATAGATATTGCTAAAGAGCAGGGGACGGAAGAGGTTGTACCAGCTTCAGAATCACCAAAGGCTCCAACCGAGGTAATTGAATCAGATGTCAAGACTCTGCGAGGCATGGGAAGACCTGGGGCGGAAGCACTGGCCTCAAGTGGAACCTTGCGCGGGGTTGCCCCGGAAGTAGTGCCTGTTGTGCCTGAAGTAGAGCCTGCTGTGCCGGAAACTGCGCCTATTGAAAAAGTAAAAACCGCTAAGGTTGAACCTAAAGTAGAACCTGTTGTAAAAGCCAAGGAAAAGCCGCCAGAACCGGTTAAATCAAAAGTTGAAGCTCGCCCATCGCCAACTAAAATAGTTTTTGAGGGGAAGACCGAGGATTTGATTAAAGGGGCCGCGAAATCAGAGTCTGAACAGAAAAAAAATGGACTCGAAGCCAGGTTGTCAGAGATCAAGAATCTGCAAGCCAACGAATGGTCGGAAACGTATGCCGAGCCCGGCGGGTTTAATCAGGCTCTTTGGGAACAATTGAGCTCGGAAAAGGGCAATGAATCCAAGAGCGAAAAGGAACGGTTCAAGGAGTTGCGTTATAACTTCGTGGACTATGGTATCAAGGAAATGGAAACTAATGACAACCTTGGCAAAAAACGCAGGCGTCTTGCAAATTACGCAAGGGAACTTGCTGATAAGTCTCTAAGCGAGGATAGGAAGGATGAGCTGCAGGACAAGGTGTCTGATCTGAAGCGCAGGGAAGCGACTATTTTATTGGAGCTTAAAGGCATTGAAGATTTGCGTAAAAAAGATGAGGTTGAAGAAAAGGAGTTGTTAGACAGGGCCCAGAAAAGATTACCATCTGTACCCAAAACTCCAGATTCGGCGACCGCCGTGAAAAAATCAGTTATGGCCGCCGCCGCACCCGGAGAGTATGAGGAGGAAGAAAACCTTGTATCAAGAATGTATGAAATCGATGATAAAATAAAGGACATTAAGAAAGAGATCCAATCCAATAGAAGGCCCCTGCGTATGGGGATAAGGGAAGAAGGTTTTGAAAACACTGAAAACATTGAAGACTACATGAAGAGCCATAAGGTCATCAGCGAATTGGAAGAGCAACTCACAAAATTGGAAGAAGAGAGAAGGGTTTTGATGGGGAAGGGGGCTCCGGCTGAAGCAGAAGCCGCTAAAACAAAAAACAAAAGCACCTCAAAAGCAGGCCGGATTGCTAAAAAGGTCGCAATCGGGACCGGTATAGGAGCGGGTGGCCTTTTAGTAGCTGCGGGTGCTGCTATTGCAAGATTTCAGTATTGGGCAAGGTGGCAGGCGCCACTCAAAATGCTTGAATTTCTTATGAAGTTTACGGGTGATCCGGGAGGGACTTTTAAGAAAGGTTTTGATTATTTTGAGAAAATGGATCCGATGAAGCTTTTAGAAAAAAAGAAAGCTGAAAAAACAAGCAAGGAATAAAAACAAAATGTAGAGACGTTGCAATGCAACGTCTCTACATTTTGTTATTCAAGTTCAATCGTCGCCTTGTACTTACATTCCTCATTCGGGCAATGGAGCGTCTTGCCCTTTTTAAGCAAGGTAGGATAGCCGCACTCCGGACAAGCTTCGCCGGTTGGCCTGTCCCAGAAGGCTTGTTTGCATTCAGGATAGCGCGAGCAGGAATAGAAGAGCTTGCCTTTCTTTGATTTGCGTTCCAGTATCTTGCCTTCCTTGCAGGTTGGGCAAATGATCGGGTTACCATTTTGGTCCAAGACCGGGATTTCAATATTAACGATGGTCTTGCATTCAGGATAGCGCGAGCAGGCCAAGAACGGGCCAAAGCGTCCAGTCTTCTTGACCATCGGCGCGCCGCACTTGGGGCATATCTCGTCAGTCGGCTCTGGCTTGGGCGGAGCTGCTTCACCCGGCAGTGGCCGCGTATTTTTACATTCTGGATAACCTGAGCAGGCCAAAAAACGTCCGAAACGTCCGCGTTTGACCACCATGGGCTTGCCGCATACGTCGCAAATTTGCCCTTCGGCATCTTTCTGCGCCTCTTGTTCCATTTCTTTTTCCTGGGTTTCAAGTTGCTTGTGGAACGGGCCGTAGAAGGCATGCATCAACGGTTCCCATTGGGTCGTGCCTTCAGCTACATAGTCGAGTGAAGATTCCAAACGAGCCGTAAACTCCAAGTCAACAATGTCCGGGAAGCGCTTGATGAGCAGGTCGTTCACATCCATGGCAATGGGCAAGGGCTTGAGACGCTTCTTTTCATCGCGCTCAACATAACCGCGCTCAATAACAGTCGAAATAATCGAAGCGTAAGTACTTGGCCGGCCAATGCCATCTTCTTCCAAAGCCTTGACCAACGTGGCATCGCTGTAGCGGGCTGGCGGTTCTGTGAAGTGCTGGATGCCTTTGATTTCCTGGGCCTTGAGCTTTTCGCCTTCGGAAATTTCAGGCAACAGCTTGTCGTTTTCTTGGTCAGGATAAAGTTTTAAATAACCAGGCTCAACCACTTGCTGGCCAGTGGCGCGAAAAGTGTATTTACCGCCGCCAATATCCACGCGTGTGGCGTTTAAGACAGCCTCAGGCATCTGAGTAGCCATGGCCCGCTGCCAAATGAGCGTGTAGAGCCGTAACATGCCGGTATCTAAAAAGGCTTTCAAGCTATCCGGCGTGCGGGTCGGGTCGGTCGGGCGGATAGCCTCGTGCGCTTCTTGGGCGCCTTTAGATTTTGTCTTGTAAGTTCTTGGCTGGTCCAAAGTATATTCCTTGCCCAAAGCGCCACTCAAATAGTCCTTAGCTTCTTCCAAGAATTTCTGAGACAGATTGAAGCTGTCCGTACGCATGTAGGTGATCAAGCCGATTTGGCCTTCCAAACCGACCTCCACACCTTCGTACAGTTTCTGGGCTAAAGTCATGACCTGCTTGGCTGAAAAACCCAAGCGGTTGTTAGCCTCTTGCTGCAAAGTTGAAGTCGTAAAAGGCGGAGGCGGGGACTTTGTCTTACGTTTTTGTTCGACAGAAGCGACTTTCCATTCCTGTTTTTGGCATTCGGCCAAGAGCTTGTCAGCCTCTTCCTTATTCTTGATATCCATCTTGTCCAAAGACTTCTCATCCACTGCCTGGAGCTTGGCCTCGAGTATCTGGTTTTTTGTATTTTCAAAAGCTCCTTCAATGCTCCAATACTCTTCTGGGTTAAAAGCCAGGATAGTTCGTTCGCGTTCCACGATCAAACGCATGGCAACTGATTGCACGCGCCCGGCCGAGAGCCCTCGTTTAACATGGCGCCACAAGAAAGGGGAGAGCTCATAGCCTACCAACCTATCAAGCACACGCCTGGCCTGTTGGGCTTCGACCAACTTCATGTCAATCGGGCGCGGGTTCTCCAAAGCATCCAAGATGGCAGATTTAGTAATTTCGTGGAAAGTTATGCGCTTGACCTTAGTCGGGTCCTGCTCCAAAACTTGGGCCAAGTGCCAGCTAATAGCCTCTCCTTCGCGGTCTTCGTCAGTCGCGAAATAGATATCTTTGGCTTTTTTGGCAGCGTCTTTGATTTCCTTAACCTTAGCCTTGTGGTCAGGGGGTATGACGTACAGTGGTTCAAAATTGTGTTCAACGTCAACACCGAGCTTAGATTTGGGCAAGTCGCGAATATGGCCAACACTAGCCATTATTTTATAGTCCTTACCTAAAAAACGGCCAATGGTCTTGGCTTTGGTGGGAGATTCGACAATAACCAGCTTCATATAATGTAGCGAAGATACCAGAAGTCGGCTTGTCAGTCAAAATGTGGGAGTAACATTTGCCTGCCCTTGGGCGTTAATTGGTAAGTTTGGGCCTCAGTTTCTATGATGGCATCCATCATCTCCAAGGTCGTACAGGTCGCCCCGATAACTGCCGGTGAAGATTGCAGGAGACGGACCAATTCATCTATGTGGGCAGGCGTCCGGCACATGTCCAAAATACGGCGCTCGTCATCGGTTAGGGGCCTTTCGGGGATCGATTGTTTAACTTCAACTCGGCTGTTAGCCAGCACGTCATTGCCAGATGTACAGATTTGCGCGCCCTGGCGCAACAAGTCGTGCACTCCAAAACTGCCGGGGTTCATGATTGGCCCGGGCACGGCAAAGACATCGCGGTTTTCTTCCAAAGCCAGCTTCGCAGTCAAAACGGATCCTGACTCCAACCCGGCTTCAACTACAACCACTGCTTGGGCCAGCGTGGCAATCAAGCGATTGCGTTGCGGAAAATGATGCCGCAGATTTTTAGTCCCGGGCGGGAACTCACTGATCAACGCACCTTTATTCAACAAGATGCGTTCGGCCAGCGGTTGGTTGGATGTCGGATAAAGAGAAGCTTGGTCCAAACCCCCGGCCAAAATAGCCGCCGTCTGCCCGTTGGCATCCAAAGCTGCTTGGTGGGCACAGGCATCAATTCCCAAAGCCATGCCGGATACTATGTCAGCTCCTGCTTGGACCAACTCACTCACAATCTGCATGCAAGCCCGTTTACCATAAGTGGTCATCTTGCGGGTACCGACAACAGCAATCCAAGGTTTTCTGGAAAGTTGGGCACCTCGCCAGAAGAGGGCGGCCGGCGGGCAGGAAC
>JAQULH010000036.1 GCA_029004215.1 Patescibacteria group bacterium
CTGCCGAAAAGACCATGGGGCGAATAGCCCTTTCAAACGACGGCAAATATTTGGCGGCTGCCGGGAGCGGGGTTAAGTTGCTATCCGTCCCAGACAAAAAGTTGCTCTGGAGTTGGGCCAAGGATGGGCGTGAGGCTATTGCCATCAGTCCGGATGGGACATGGATAGCAGCCGGCGGCTCAACCGGGAAAGTATATTTATTCAAAAGAGATTTATCCCAACCGATTAAGACCTGGTCTTTGGACCCCAAGGATGATTGGCCATTTGCAGTGGCCGTATCTGATGATGGCAAAACCGTGGCAGCAGCTTCCAGCTTGGGAGTTTATCTTTTTGATGTTGGCAGCAATTCTATGAAATGGATGTCCAAGCCAGATGATCGCGTTAAGGAATTAAAAATGTCCAGCGATGGCCACTACATACTTGGCGTGGCGGCCTGGTCAATTTATTTCTGGGATAAGGCCAATAGCCAACCGTTGTGGCAAAAGAAATATAAAAGCTCGCTTATCGGCGCTGCCATGACCACTGTTGGCGATAAGGTCGCTGTCAGTTACAACAAAGGCGTCTCAATCATGAACGGTAAGGGTACGGAGATTCGTCACTTTGACAATAGTTTTGGAAATTCAGACCTGGCCATGTCAGCCAATGGGCATTATATATACGTGAACAGCGGTTCGCGCCGTCTCTATGCCTTTGACGATTCATACAGCTCAAGCGAAATGCGGCCTTTCAGGATTGTGCAGAACGTTAATGCTGGTGGCCATCGAACATCAATTGTCACCAATGCCTCAGGTAATATCTACACTTATCCTAAAGGTGATGAACTTTTTGTTGAGGAATCCAAACCGGCTGTTTTGGCCATGAGCCCCGGCATCCCGGTTTTGATCAAAGACCAAACCATTGACATGGGTGCTTTTATCACTAATCCGGGTCTCTTAGATAGGCAAATGACTTTAAGCGTAGATTTGAGCCTGCCGGCTTCGCTCAAGTTTTGGAAAGACCTCACTGGTAAGATCAGCGATAAGGAACCGGAAAATATACGTTCTAAGTTATTGGAATACACTTTGGGCCAACTGGAAACAAGCGAGAACATCCATGAAGAAAAAGTAACAGTCAAAGCCGGTTCGTCTGTCAGGCGGAATTTTTCAGGAACGGTTCCTGACCTGGCTAGCGGGTCATCATTCAATGATTATTTGGCTGGGATAATGGGCAACCTGAGTCCATCGGCACTGCTTAGCAAGGTGCTGGGCAAAATTAAAGGACCCATCGCCAAACTAATTGGGAATGACGCTGCCAACCTGGCCATTGTCTCGGCCTCCCGGGCCATTAGCACTGCCAGTGGGCAGATGGTCTATCCTGTCCTGGGCATGGGCACAGTCACACTTTATGATTCCAACGGCAAAGCGCTTGATCAAGATTCTTTCTACTTCATGTACTTGAGGTAACCCCGTAAATCACAAGTTGTTATGCGAAACAAGTCAAAGCAATTACTCGTGGCTATTCTCCTGATAGCCTTGATAGTGGCTATCGTTGTCGGTATATGGTGGCTTTGGAGTTTTTACTACAGCAACTTGCGTGGAATTGGCCCGGCTGTTAACCCTCCGTCCCAAGACATTACTCAGCTGATCGATAAACGCGACGCTCCGCTCAACCTACCGGCAGGTTTTTCGATCGGCATCTTTGCAAAGGGCTTGGGTGATCCCAGAGTAATAGTCACTGACCCGAACAACGTCATCGTGGTCAGCGTACCGGCGGCTGGCCAAGTCATTGCTTTGCCTGATAATACAGGCAGCGGAGTTGCCGAGAAGCAAATGATTTTGATCCAAGGCCTGAATAACCCGCATGGTTTGGCTTTCCGTTGCGTAATCAACAAATGTCGCCTGTATATTGCTGAGGAAAATGCGCTGTCGTATTACGACTATGATCCCATAGCCATTAAGGCAACTAACCGCCATAAGCTGGCTGACTTGCCGGCTGGCGGCAGGCACGTCACTCGTTCGCTTTTGTTTTTGCCTCCGCCCAATAACGACCAGCTTTTGGTGGCTATTGGTTCTGACTGCAATGTCTGCAACGAGCAAAATCCGCTCCGTGCCAAGATCATGGTTATAGATGCCGACGGGGGAGAGTTGAAAGAATATGCCAAAGGCTTACGCAACTCTGTTTTCCAAGCTGTTAATCCATTGACTCAGCAGGTTTGGATTACTGAAATGGGCAGGGATTATTTAGGGGATGATTTACCGCCGGATGAAATCAACATTCTTGGGCAAGGTAATAATTATGGTTGGCCGATTTGTTATGGCAAAAACGTGCATGACACTGATTTTGATAAGAACACTTATTTCCGTAACCCTTGCATGGATCCGCTTGAGACTCCTTCATATATTGATATCCCGGCCCACTCCGCCCCGCTTGGTTTGGCTTTTGCCATTGGCAATGGTTGGCCCATTGATTATGCCAATGGATTGTTTGTGGCCTACCACGGGTCATGGAACCGTTCTGTACCAACGGGTTACAAAATTGTGCACTATAAACTTGGCCCGAAAGGTGAGTACCAAGGGGTTGAGGACTTCATCACAGGCTGGCTCCAAGCTGATGGTACAGCGCTTGGCCGCCCGGCAGGGCTCTTAACCAAGCCAAATGGCGAACTTTTTGTCTCAGATGACAAGGCAGGAGTTATCTACAGGGTATACCGTACAAAATAGCCAAAGATTCTCTAATGAACCAATTAAGAGTATAATACCCACAATAACCAATTTTTTAATAAGCTATGCCAAAACACAAGAAAGCCAGTTCTAAGAATTTATTTCTTTTACCGCTGGCTGTCATCATAGTCTCGGGCTTTGCCTGGGCAACCGTCGGCTTTGTCAAAGACAACACAGCCTTGGCGGCTGGCAAGATGAATACTTATAAGGATGCCAATATCACGTTGCAGTATCCTCAGTGGAAAGCCGTTGATACCAGTGAATCTCCTTTTAAGGACAGCCTTTTAGCGGCTGTCAGCGATGGTAATTGCGCCTTCATGCTGATAACGGCACCCTTGCCGGCCGGCAGCACGTTAAAGGATTTCTTGGAAGCCACTGTGGCCGAGCAATCGAAGCAACCGAACGTCAAATTTGTGACGAAAATCATCGCTGATGATCACTTCGAGATTGATGTGATTGCGCCGACAGATACGGGCAATAAGCTCAGGCAATATGCTTATGGGGTTTTGGGAAGCAACCATTCCATTTATCAGCTTACTTTCGTGAGCAACGATAGCAATTTCAACAAAGCCTGCAAACCAAGCACAAAAACGTCAGTCAAAAGCATCAAGTTGCTGAACCCGCCTTCCGAGAAAGGTGACGCGCAAAAATTATCTGAATATTTTAAGAGCATTACTTTAGGCAAACTGGCCCTCGGCAAAAAAGTTTCGCCGCCTAAGGTCGTACCAATCAAGACGACTGCCTTTACCAGCAAGGATCAGTTTTGCATCACGCTTAATGTTAAAAAAGATATTCCAGTTGGAGTTGTGGCCACTGCCTTGTATAGCGTTGAGCTGCAGCAGAACATCAAAGACAAAGAAGCCTCTACCGACGTGACTAAAGCGGGCAGCATATCGAGCTGCGGCAGCTTGACCGGTTTGCCGTACGGCAGGTATGAGGTGAAGATTTACGTGGATGACGTTTTGGCTGGCGTTTATCCGTTCACCTACAAGAAATAAATCGGTCGACAACAAAAAGTAGAGACGTTGCAATGCAACGTCTCTACTTTTAATGTCGTCTTTATCTTGACAAAAGTCCAGTATTCCAGTGCAATGCCGGAGCTTTTGGATGCTGTACTGTCGACAATCTGACTGGAGGACATCATGACGCAGGAAGCAAGTGTTCTGGACAAGCTCGTTCCGCTCGAACCGCTGGACCTGGCCAAGTGCTTCACGGTCAACGACATCGTAACCGGCATGAGCAAGTGCTCGTTCGGCGCGCGTATGCTGGGTGAAATGGCCGATACCCTCGGTACATTGATTCATCTCGGAAGCAGACCAACCATCGTATCCGATCTGCCGCGCTACCATCCGTTGCGTCAGTTGCTCCAATGGATGTGTCAGGACCACAAGTGGTTCGATGGTCCGCATACGACAGAATCGTTCCTCAAGGGTGACGCTAAACCGGATCATACTTTGGTCGTCGGACAGTACAACCGATACGATGAAGATGCATTGTTCGCCAAGTGCAATCGCATGTACTTCGTCAACGGCCAATACCAATGCCGGACTGGGCAGGTACGTGACGGATACTTCCCGAATGTCGTGTTCGCGGACGAGAGCCTGGTCATGCCTATCCTGTATTCCGCACTCGCGGAAAGGTTGACCGGGAATGCTTGCGGTGTAGACGAACTCATGTCGATGCTCAAGAAGTTTGGGGGCGTTGCTAAGGAGACCGTCCATGGCGCCTACACGCTCTACAAGATGCTGACCGACGAGGATTCGACCAACATGTTCACGGTGAGCGGCGCCATGACGGTCGGCAAGATGCAATTGCTCGTTGCCGACCTGATCGACACCGGACGCATCAAGTACGTGGCCGCCACAGGCGCGCTCATGGCTCACGGCTTGATCGAAGGATCGGGCTGTAAGCACTATAAGTACGACCCGAACGTCTCGGACGAGGTGCTGGCCAGCCTCGGCCTGAACCGCGTCACGGACTCTTTGGAGCCCGAGACCAACTTCGACCACATTGAGGAGATCGTGACGGCCGTACTCAACGGGTACGACGGCCATAGGACCAGGGGGTCGAACGATTTCTACAGGGATATCGGCAAGTACATCGTTGACCACTATCCAGGTGTCCGTTCGATTCTGGCCAGTGCCTACCATCAGGATATCCCGATCGTCACCCCGGCCTTCATCGATTCGGAGCTGGGCAACGACGTGTTCGTGCACAACGTCAAGCGCCTGCGCGAACAGCTGCCCAGGCTCGTCTTTAACTCAGAAGAGGACACCGCGGTGCTGTTCAAGATGGCAACCGAAGCCAAGCGCCTGGGCATCTTCACTATCGGCGGTGGCGTGCCGCGCAACAACACCCAGAACGTGGCGCCGCTCCATGAGATCTACAACCATCGCCTGGGCATCGATCAGCCGGCCTGCAGCTTCCACTACGGCGTGCGCATCGACCCGGCGCAGATGGCGCTCGGGCATCTCTCAGGTTGCACCTACAGCGAGGGCAGCAGTTGGCGCAAGTTCGATTTCGAAGGCCCGCGTGCTGAGATTCGTACCGACGCGACCATTGCCTGGCCTTTCATGCAGCGCTTCGCGCTCGAGAAGCTGGGTTTTTACAAGGCTGCCGCCTGACAGCCTACTTCCGTCCCCATAATACTCTGGGGCGGTTTTTTTATAGTTTAAAATAGTTTGAACAACAATGAACCAAAATAATCTTCTTTAACGTAACTAAATTATGCTTGCCTTGCGATCGGAGGCAAGTTGAAGATTTACTCTTAATCTAAATACGCATTATGAAAACTTTGCATAAATTGGCCATCGGGGCAATTGCATTGGCCGGAACTGTTGCCATGGGGGCCGGTGTTTATGCAGCCCAAACGCCGAATAATGTCCAAAATCGCATGAGCGGTTTAGTGGCTGCCATTGCCACCAGGTTCAATCTTAACCCAACGGACGTCCAAAAGGTTTTTGACGACCAGCAGGCGCTGCAACAGTCGCAGATGCAAGCTAAGCATCAAGAACAAATGAAGACGCGCCTTGATAAGGCAGTCAAAGATGGTAAGCTGACTCAAGCCCAGGAAGACATGATTATTGCCAAGCAAGAGGAAGTCCGGAATTTTATGGCAAGTTTGAAGGATGAGTCTGCTGCCGACCGTTTGGCGGCCATTAAGACAGAGATAGATGCACTAAAGCAATGGGCAACAGACAACAAGATTCCTCAGCAGTTTGCCATTGGCCTGGGTGATGGCCCAATGATGAAAGGTAGGGGAATGATGAAACCTGGGCAACTCAAGCATGGGGAGTTCCAGCGAGGGGCAAAATAATCCTTAATTAACCAATTAACCACAACGTAGAGACGCTCCGCAGTATTGCGGAGCGTCTCTACTTTTTTGAAATAAAAAATACCGCATCCGAGCGCGACACGATGTCGCTTAGATGCGGTCAGTGGCCAAAGAATCCGCGGCCTTCGGAATCAGGGATCATGAGGAGCGTTACGCCGAGCTTGGCGCAGGCGGCCTGGACTTCCTTGTCCTTGATTGAGCCGCTCGAGGCCATGATTACCTTGATGCCAGCCTCGGCCAGCACAGTCGGCCCGTCGGGGAAGGGGAAGAAGCTGTCGCTGTAGGCAACAGCGCCGTGCACGTCGTGCCCGGCGTCGCAGGCCCTTTGCAGGGCCAGCTTGGCCGCGCCTACGCGGTCCTGTTGCCCGACTCCGTTGCCGATCAGCATCCCATTCTTCACGAGGGTGATAGTGTTGCTGTTGGATGTCGACCCGATAGCCCAGGCAAGCAGAACGTCATTCTCTTGCTCACGTGTGCAATCGCCATGTCGGGTAAGCTTGTTGAGGTCAAGTACGAACGTGTAGTTCGGTTGCGCCAGGAAGTTACCGCGCACCAGGCGAAAGCGGGTAGAGGAGTCGAGGTATAGGTTAGCGAGAGCCGGATTCGCCAGAAGCCTGCACTTGTCGCCCTTTCGCTTAAGATAAGCGATGGCGTCTTCGCTGAAACCCGGAGCCACAATCCCATCCAGCAGTCGTCGTCCTCCATTGGACATGGAATGCGAAAGCAGAACGGTAGCCAGGGCTTCATCGATTGGATAGTTGACCATGACGAATCCTCCGAAGATAGCCCGGAGGTCGCCGTCAACCATACATGCCAGGCTACATTCCTCGCGCGATTCCCAGTCAGCTCCGCACGGATTGCCGTGCTTGACGCCGAGGCTGATGTAAGGCACGGCGTGCCGATTGGCGTCGAAGGCAGCGGCGATGTGCGTCATCGTCTGCAGCATACGGTCAACGTCCGTCCAGTTGATGAAACTGGGCGCGGTTCCTTCCACCAGCTCGAACTTCTCGATAGCCATTAGGTCTTTCGACCCAATGCTGTAGAGACCAGCCGGCTTCTGCCAGGGATTCTCGCCGTATTTGCAGGCGCACACTTGCGTGCCGACCATCCCGTTGATTGCTCCTTGACTGTGGTAGCGAGCCGAGAGTAAGCGATAGGCTGCGACGCAGCCGTCTGCCTTGGCGCAGAGCTCGTTGATGAAAGCATCTTCGTTGGGCTTGCCTGCCTTGAGCCAATTAATGATGCGCATGCGGTCAGCCGGGTCGCAGATCACGATCCGGCGTCCTTTGGCGCCCGAGGAGAGCATGGTCGGTCCGCCGATGTCCGTCTTCTCGATGACGGACTCGCGCGTAGCGTCTGGCCGGTTGATCTCGTCTTCGAGTGGATACATGTCCACGCACACCAGGTCGATGTACGAAAGTCCGAGCTTCTCCATCTCAGCTTCGTCTTCGGGTGTGTGGCGGGCCAGCAGCCCGGCGTGGATTTCGCGCGAGAGTGTCACGACCCGGTGGCCGAGGATGGCTCCTCCGCCAACCAGATCAGCTACGTCGCGGACCTCGACGCATGAGGAACGCAGCCTGTTGGCCGTGCCGCCTGACGAGAGGATATCCCAGCCCAGAGCTACGAGCTCACGGGCAAACTCCACGATGCCAGTCTTGTTGAAAACAGAGATCAATGCGTAGGGTTTCATCACGATTCTCCCTTTGGGAAAGACCAATGTCACCCAACGCCACATGCGCTTGGTAACGGCCACAGGTTATCCAAACCCGCCAGCCTTGTCCAGCCTTAATAAAGATGGACTTTTTTAGCTTATTTGATATTATTTTCAATAATATGAGCTCCAACTTTCGCCAAAGCGTTGACCGTCTGCTGGACGGCACAACGGTTGCCATCAATGGCCAATCGCCCTGGGATATCAAAGTCCATGACGAACGGCTTTACGGACGCGTATTGTCCGAAGGCTCTTTAGGTTTTGGTGAGGCTTACATGGATGGCTGGTGGGATTGCGACCAGATTGATGAGCTGATTACGCGGATCCAAAAGTATGATGTTGTCGCCAAGTTAAAACCAAATGCTAAGTTGGTCATTGATGCAATCTGGGCGCGGGTTTTAAACCTCCAAAGCAAGGGCCGGGCTTTTAAGATTGGCCAGGCGCATTATGATTTAGGCAATGATTTGTATCAGGCCATGCTCGACAAGCGGATGGTTTACACTTGCGGGTATTGGAAGGATGTGCAGAATCTCGATGATGCCCAAGATGCCAAATTGGATTTGGTCTGCCGCAAGATCGGGCTCAAGCCCGGGCAAAAAGTTTTGGACATCGGTTGCGGTTGGGGGAGCTTTGCCAAATTCGCGGCCGAGAAATATGGCGCGGAAGTCGTCGGCATTACTGTCTCAAAAGAGCAGGTCAAGCTCGCACAAGATCTCTGTCGCGGTCTTCCAGTCGTCATCAGGTTGCAGGATTACAGGGATGTTAATGAACAATTCGACCACATTGTTTCTTTGGGCATGGTTGAACACGTCGGTTGCAAGAATTATCGGACTTATTTTGAAGTTGCCCGCCGCTGCTTAAAGGATGATGGCCTGTTCTTGCTCCACACCATCGGCGGCAATAAATCAGCACACGATACTGATCCTTGGATTTCCAAGTACATTTTTCCAAACTCAATGTTGCCCTCAGCCAAGCAGCTGGCGGAAGCGGTTGAGGGTTTATTCGTAATGGAGGACTGGCACAATTTTTCGGCTGATTATGACAAGACATTGATGGCTTGGTACCAAAATTTTGAATCGCATTGGGATCAGCTTAAAGATAAATACGACGAACGTTTCCATCGTATGTGGCGGTTTTATCTTTTGGCTTGCGCCGGGACATTCCGCTCGCGTTTGAATCAACTTTGGCAAATTGTCTATTCCAAAAACGGCGTGCCGGGCGGTTACCAGTCAATTCGTTAAACAACATAACTGCATGAAGCAGGACTTTTCCCTTGCTGCGGAACTCCCCCTCGACTACGCTCGGGGTCAAACAGTCCTCGCTGCGTCCAGAGTCCTGCTTCATTACGTACAACTATAGTTGACAAGAGGGTCGCCAAAAAAGACAACTTGTGCTTAAATACTGTTTCGATGACGCCGGAAAATGATGCCCAGCTTATAAAACAGTATTTGAAAGGCGACGAAGAGTCGCTGCGAGTTTTGTATGAGCAGTACGTTCCTTCGGTTTATA
>JAQULH010000037.1 GCA_029004215.1 Patescibacteria group bacterium
AATCTGGGAACTTGAGGGAAGTTATTGTAAAGATTTAAAATTAAAAAATGTGTTTTACCCTGTAAAAGGTAATTCAGGTACACTGGATAATCCGTCATGTTAAAAGCCAGGTGTCCCAACCAATGAGAGCCCTTGGGAGTTGAACTGACATAAGTGATTAAAGATGCAACCTGATAGCCAATCAAGGGGCTTGCTAAAACAAACCCAAACCACCATTTTTGCCACCAGGTTTTAAGGGCAGCCTTATTCATGAGTTGTATTGTATGGCTAAAGACGGGTGAGGTCTATTTACGTTGCCAGACCGCGGCACTATCGTTCTGGAAGCTAAGCAGCCATTTATTTTGATCCATCAAAGTTTTCAACCGCTGGACGTCGCTCGGGGTTGTGGCGATGACCTGCGTAACTGGGACTTGATTCAAGTAACCGCGAAAAATTCGTTCATCCTGGGTTTTTGTCCAATCAAGATAAGGGGCGACTCGGGATTTGAAGTCAGGAGTTTCATGATTATGGCCGATCCAGACCGTACGCAAAGTATAAGCCGGTGTCCAATAATTTGACCAAAGGTCGGTTGCCAAAACCAGGCTATTTTTGGGTGCAGTCCGTTGGATGAAATCCCAAGCTTGGAATAAGGCAATAGGGCGATAAAAGTTTTTGGACCAATATGGATCAACGGCCATGGTGATTTGGGTTTGTAAAAGATGGATGTAAGGGAAGGTAATCAGGATCGCCAGGCAGGCCTTAAGCGGCCAGAGTATTTTTTTTGTAAACAATTTGCCAGCCAACATCAGCCAAAAAGGAAGTGTTAAAAGCACCAAGGCGGGAACCAAGCCTTGGGTGAATTTTCTTGTCCAAGGAAAGGGCAGTAACATGCAGATGATGGCTGCCGCTATCCAAGCCAAGACCCATTTCGGTTTTTCACGCCAAAGAAAGTTTTCAGGGATCTTATTTTTTAGGATCCAGTATGCCGCGAGCAAGAAGGGAAGAATGATAATAATCCAAAAATACCAAGGGTCTAACGGCAAAAAATTAGTTTGCAGATGGTGGGTCTTGAAGTTGGGATCTTTGGCCATCAGCCAGACGTAATAAGCCGTCCAAGGTACGAGGCTTAAGTTGACGCCAAGAAAAGACAGAAGCGGCTTGTGCCAAAGCTTGGCCTTGAGGCGAGGCCAAATGGCCATGACGGATACGATTCCAAAAAGAGGTGTGAAGTACGGATGAAAAGAGGAAAGGGCAAAGAGACACAAACAAGCCGGCAATAGGCGATAAATTTTTTCTTCCCGGATTGCTTCCCATAACCAACGGAGAGCCGTGATTTGTAAAGCTAAAGACAATATCATGTGAGCTCCGCCAATCAATAATGGTGCGATGGCTAGTTCAGTGTCCAAATCCGGGGCTGCCAAAGACAGGGGAGTCCATTGGTGCGTGGCGCCCATCCAGATTGAATGTAGCCAACCGGTACTTAGGCCGCTGACTACCAGCAAGGTGGTGAGGCGCGCTTGCTTTTCAGTACGCGTCATGGCCTTAGCGGCAGCGTAAACGGAAAAGGCCAGGGCGATTATGCTTAGCCAGCGCAATATCTCGTGCGCCCAAAGCGGTGAGGCGCCGACTTTGACCAGAATTCCGCCCAACGACCAGAAAGTATCAAAGCGTAAGGCCTGCGGAAAGTTATTATAAAGATTGGAGATGAGCCAGGAATTTTTGAGCTGCCCTAAATAATTCAGATAGACGGCCATGTCTCCAGTGTTGAAGATACCCGCGCCCAACCAACGATAGCCCGGCGGAGTGCTTAAGATTGGAACAAGGGCAATCAATATTTCAAAAACAATCAGGCAGGCTGAGAGTAACAAGCCGAACCACCAATTCTTCAAAAAATTCCTCATTGTTTTATAAGTGGGACCACAACGCGGTAATTTAGCGGCCCTTTTTCTGTGCTCCGGGTGGCTTCAGCTACGATAGCTGGCACTAAATAGTCATAACTGTAATCCTGTGTTTTAGGCAGCCTGACAAAAGCAAAAGACACAGCAGTAATTTCCTTAAATCCTGGTACAGGCCCCGCCAGCCCGCCGTTTTCCAACAAGCTGCGCATCTCATTGGTCGTGATGGTTTGGTAATCAGACCGTTGCGGATCAGAGGGGAGTGTCATCCAGCCAAAAACCATTTCACCGGTTGAGGCGTTGATTAGCATTTGGCCGCCGAGTTCCGGGTTGCCGTCTTTGTCCAAGATATTCCATCCATCAACCAAGCGTTCAAAGGTAACCGGAACAACGCTCGGGTAGGCATTGGTTACGCACCCGGTTGTTTGAGCATTAGGCAATACCGGAGGGGCTTGCTCAAACATTTTATCCCAAGGATTGATGGCAATTATTTGGCTGCGGATTTCGGCAGGTAAACAACCATGTAGTTGGTCAGCCTTGGCTAGCCACGCATCCCAAGCCGGTACCATTTGTATGTTCCGCAACACACGCTCGTCTATACCGTGTTGTTTCAGGAAAACATCAACCTGGGTTATCAGCCGGTCTTCTCCCATCCAGTTTGAGGATGACCGTGACAAACTCTTGGCTTTGGGATTTGTAAATGAGAGCTTATGTTCGTTGGAAGAATATTGCCAAACTAAGCCCTCGGAATTGGTCCAGGTTATTGTATAACCTAGATTATTTGTGTCATCGCCGATCAAGCCGGCTGGCAAGCCTATGGCCTGGGTCAGGTTTTGGAATTCAGTCAGATTCAGGCTGCCGCTGGGCAAGCGCACGACAGTGGCTGTTGGCTGTAGGCTTGGAAGGTCTGTTTTGATATTAACGGCACCTTCAGCCTGGCCATTAGGAAAAGATAGCTTTGGCAGTTCGCCAAAACCGCCATGTTGGGCAGCTGCGCCCTGGGTATCTGGAGGGCCAAGCGGTTGGGCCACCTTGGGTACGGAAATCGTGGGAGTACAACCGGCTGCGGCTAATACCATGAAAAGTAGAGGGAAGAGAGTTTTGGGCAGGCGCATATTATGTACTTGATTATATCGCGTTGCGGGTATTAAGGGAAAAGAAAAAAACGCCGTAAGGGCGTCAGTGGAGGGTGCGGTTGATGGGGATCACATGGGAGGGGACATCCTCAGTCCATGATGTGACGGACGACCTGAACTCCATGTTTGTCACATCGATTACCGAGAGCACGTATCCGTAAAGAGTCGCGTAGGCTTCTTGGAGTTCACGCCCTTTTTCGAGCATAGGTGCGTAGCCCATCCGCATCAGGCGTTTGAGCCCTTTTTCGGATTCAGACGAACCGTTCAGGGCTTCTGTTTCGAGTTCGGCCGCCAGACGCAGCATGAAAGTTCTTTGGCCTGGCTTGATAGGCGCATTTGCCGGTTGGCTCACTCGTTTGGTCAGGGCCAACAGTCCGGCGGTCATCAGATTCTTCCGTTGGGTCTCGGTCCGTGGGATAGATTGGCCGGTAACTGGGTGGGCATACATGATTCGGCCCATGAGCATGGCCAAAGCGTCGATAACTACCTCGCGAGCGTGGACCTTATCGGTTTGGCCCGCATGGGCCGGTAGGGAGACCGATCTGAGCATTTCCCTTACCTGCGCTGGGTTGGCCAAATGGCACAGCTCGTGCCAGGCCAACAAATTGGCTGATTCGAAGGTGAGGCGCAGGGCTGTCTCATCATCATCTTCTTCGATTTCGAGCCAAGTGCTGGCAGTGACGAGTTGAGGCTGGTCAACCCTTAGTTCCGCCTCAATCTGCGGGGTGAGTACGTGGCCGAGCGTCGAGTGGGTCGAGGCGTAAGAGCCCGAGATTTCCCCGTTCATCACTGAGTTGGGATCAACTTCGCAGTCAAAGAGGCCATTGAAGACTGTTGTGATCTGCCAGCATCGTTGATAGATTGCCGCCCGCATGATCTCAAACATGGTTGTCATTTCTCACTTCCCCTTTCGAGGTGCAAATCATTTCAACCGATGGATATTAAAGCCGTAGTTATTAAGATTTGTCAACCCCGGCGAGGTTCCTTGACAGACTTTGGGTTTAGCCCTATATTCCTAGTTAACCACTAGGTTATATGAATTCTTTATTCCGCGTTTCGGCGCGCAACCATGCCGGAATGATAATGATGACCATGCTCGCCTCGGCCAAAGGTGAGTTCTTAAGCTTGCAGGAAATCGCCGATTGCATGCATCTTTCACAGGGATTTTTGGAAGAAATTGCCATGTCACTAAAAAAGGCTGGTTTGATCAGCGGCCGCAAGGGTCCGGGCGGGGGATATCAGTTGGCCAAGCCGGCTGCCAAAATTACGGCCGAGCAGATATTGGTGGCTCTCGAAGGCCCGGTCATGTTTGTGGATTGTGGTAGCGGTCATTGCCCGGTAGCCTCAGCTTGTTCATCCAAGTCGCTTTGGAGTTTCTTGCAAAAGGATGTTATTGCATCTCTTAAAAAAACTAATTTGGCGCAGATTGTCATCAAATAATATGAAAAACCAAAAAAATATTTATTTGGATAATGCGGCCGCCACGCCTCTCGACCCGCGTGTCTTAAAAGCCATGCTGCCTTTTTTTGATAAGACTTACGCCAACCCATCATCCCTGCATTCACCTGGCCAAGCTGCCAATAAGGCAGTTATGCAAGCTCGCAAATCAATCGCCTCAATCCTGAATGGCCATGCTGATGAGATCATATTTACCTCAGGTGGAACAGAATCGGACAACCTGGCTATTCGGGGAGTTTTAGAAGCAGCTGTGCCAAAGTTAGGCTGGGATGGTTCAACACAAGTGCCGCACGTCGTAACCACGGCCATTGAACATCACGCCGTGCTTGAGCCCTTGATGTATCTCCAAAAAATCGGAGCAATCAAACTTACCATCATCAAGCCAAAGAAGGACGGAGTGGTTTCTGTTCAGGATGTTTTGGATGCTATCAAACACAATACAGTTTTGGTTTCCATCATGTATGCCAACAATGAGATTGGAACGATCCAACCAATCGCTGAAATTGGAAAAGTTTTGTTAAGATGGCGCAAGGAAAATAATACGGCTCTGCCATACTTCCATTCTGATGCCTGCCAAGCTGCCGGCTATCTTGATTTGAATGTTGAAAAGCTCCACGTCGACCTTTTGACTTTGAACGCCGGCAAGATTTATGGCCCCAAGGGTGTTGGTTTGCTGTTTGTACGCCGTGGCACCAAGCTCGCGCCGATCACGCGCGGCGGCGGGCAGGAAAGGGGCTTAAGGTCTGGTACGGAAAATACGCCGGGCATTGTGGGCATGGCCAAAGCGCTTGAGCTGGTCCAAAAAGATCGCGAAAAGGAATCAAAGAGGCTTTCTCTTTTGCGCAACAGGCTTATCGACGGGCTTTTGCGCCTGCCAAAGTCGCGCTTAAACGGTGATGCTGACCAGCGTTTGCCGAATAACGTCAATATTTCCTTTTTGGATATTGAAGGCGAGGCGGCCATGCTGTATCTCGATGCGAAAGGGATTGCTTGTTCAACCGGTTCAGCCTGCGCCTCCAGCTCGCTTGACCCATCGCACGTCATTTTGGCTTTGGGCATGTCGTACGAAGCAGCCCATGGTTCATTGCGGTTTACGTTTGGTAAGTCAACTACCAAGTCAGATGTGGATTATGTGGTGAGCGTCATGCCGGGTATTGTCGAGATGCTGCGTAAAATTTCTCCTGTCACTTTAGACATGAGCCGATTCTAATATGAAATCATCTACCAAAAAAACTATAGACGTCGCTTCCCGCCAAGGATCGGATGGTGGCTTTTATTCGGACACGGTCAAAGAACATTTTTTCCATCCACATAATTTTATGGAAGATGAGGTTGGTTACAAAGCTGACGGCCAGGGCATGGTTGGTTCTCCGGCTTGCGGTGACGTGATGCGTGTCTGGATCAAAGTCGATCCGAAGACCAAAAAGATCAAAGACTGCCGTTGGAAAACTTTTGGTTGCGCTTCAGCCATCGCCGCCACCAGCATGATGTCTGACATGGTAATCGAAAAAGGCGGTCTGACTTTGGAAAAAGCCAGGCAAATCCGGCCACAAGACATCATGGAACGCTTGGGCGGCTTGCCGGCGCGTAAAATCCATTGTTCTGTTTTGGGCGATAAGGCTTTGCGCGCAGCTATCAACGATTATTATCGTAAGACAGGCCAGGTTGATAAGATCGAAATCGAACAGGGGAGAATCATTGATAAAGTCTTGAAGATCACTGACCATGATATCGAGGAAGCTGTACTGGAAGGTGCGGATACTTTGGAAAAAGTCCAAGCCAAGACCAAAGTCGGCACCGGCGACCCGGCTTGCATCCCAGAAGTTGAGCAGCTGATTAGGTTTTATAAAGAGAAGTATTGCGAAAAATGAAAACTCCCGCTCGCCTACGGCAAGCTGCCCCCTTACTGAAGGGGGCGTTATAGAGTTGGTTGTCATCCTCCCGCAGGGTCACGACGGAGGAGTAAGAGCGAAGCGAAGGATCTTCAAATAGATACAGCTAACGAGATTCGTGGTTTTACGTATAAAAAAATCACTCTGACTAGACAACGTCTTTCGTCTGACATGTCACGTATCACATGTCACGTTCGACTTTATCTGCTCGGAGTGACTCCCATCTATTGAAACCCGATGGGAAGGGTAAGAAAGGTGCGGAGACTAGTTGAGATCTAGAGGGTTGATACTCTCACCCTCGTCAGGCGTCGTGCCTGCTGGTTCTGCTAGGCGTCTCTCAATCTCAATGATTCGAGCTCGAGCATCATGGAGATTGAAGCACTCTTCTCGTCGGCGTGACTGTTCGACGGGTCGATTCGCAGTTGGCATACCTTTGAGCGCCTTCTTCTTGGATCCATAACGCAATCGCAGGTAAAGCCGTTGCAGATGACCGCTGGCGTAGAGTGCCGCTAATAGTATCAACGGCGCAGACACAGCGATGATGATCCAGTCCAGAGTTCCGGATTCCATGAGTTCTTTCATGAGCCCCTCCTTTGTGTGAGAGGACAAAACCAGTTTCTGCCCCCGGAGCAGACAAGCGAGTTATCTGTTTTGGGGGTAGCGCTCGCAGACAGGACGTCGGCGAGCGAGGTGGAAGGAGCGGGAACTTCAGGTCTGCGGCGTCTTCTTCTGTACTGCCACTTCCAGGATTTCGCCTTCAGGCAGATGTATTTTGGCGGTCCTGCTTTCGCCGACGCTCATATTGTCGCTGTTGCAGATGATGAGGCGGCCGCAGATGACGTATGTCTTTTCATCGGCGGACAGGTCGTACTCCGGGAAGAGGATGTCGGCCTTGGCGTTCTTCTGTGACTTGTTCATGGCATGCTCCGGGTTGTGTTCGTGGGAAATCCACGAACTGCAAAGTACTGACATCAACCCGAGTTGCCACGTTGTCCAACGGACGGCCATCTCCTTCCTTTTGAATGTTCAGAGCCAGCGGCCGTCGAGGTTGCGATTGAAGTCGCATTCCTCGGCAAAACGCCGCCGGAGTTGCCTGGGAGAAAAAATCAACTCCCCAACCAAGGCAGTGCGGCAATCTTCCGGCGTGACTGGCCACAGCTGACGCAACATCCGCATATCAGTGCGGAATGTCTCCAGCGCTCGGCGTGCCGCGAACCAGAGATTGACGATGTAGTAGAAACCGAGAATGTCCAGAACGGTGCGGATTCTCCATGCCATCTTAACACCTCCTTGTGGGAAGGACGTGGGATCGTGATTGATTCCCCTCGAAACCGACGACATGAGTCTTCAGCTTTGAGTGATTCCCATCGGCGAGACCGACAGGAAAGTGAAGGAAGGAGCGGGTGACGAAAGCGGACAAGCCTACCTTTTACGAGGTCGACGTTTTGCCTTGCTACCTTTCGCTTCTCGCTCGGCATTTTTGGCGGCCAAGTCGTCGTAGTAACCTGACCCGATGAGCGCGAACATTGCCATGCCGTCAGCCTCAGCCATGGCCCGCGCTTCACGGTGCTTTTTTTCCGTTTCAGCGATGCCTTCAGGTGTGAGTGCCCAGGGCTTCTTGGCCATGTTGGCCTCCTTGTAGTTAGAGAACGAAACCTTTTCTGCCCCCGAAGCAGACAATACTTGTCCGTCTAACGTGTCACGTATCACATGTCACGTTCGACGTTAGTTGGTTATCAGCTTTGGGGGTAGCGCTCGCGGACAGGATGTCAGCGAGCGAGGGGGGAGACGGTCAGGGGCTGAGAGGCTGTTGTTTGCCTCTGCCGCTTTCCGTTTCGTGATCAGGATCAGACGTGGGTGGCAGAATTGTTTCCGCCAATAGCCTAACGCTGATATTTGTGAGGTGATGCAATCGTTCGCGGAGACGCATTCCTTCTTCACGAGCGGCATCATTCGTCTTGGGGGTCCACTGCTTTTTCATGCTCTTGCTCCAGGTTGCATCTGCAGACCATACTGCAGAATGCGAGGTATTGGTCGTTGTGACCTCCTTGTGGTAGAAGTTACGAAACCAGTTTCTGCCCCCGAAGCAGACAATACTTGTCCGTCTAACGTGTCACGTATCACATGTCACGTTCGACGTTAGTTGGTTATCAGCTTTGGGGGTAGCGCTCGCAGACAGGACATCAGCGAGCGAAGTGGAAGGAGCGAGGGCTTCAGCTCTGCGGCTTGGGATCGACTTCGGACACATCATCTTCATCGTCCGGAGCGAATGGACCCGTTCCATCGATGAGGTCAGGGATCCATTTGTGTATGCGACGAAGACGTTCCTCTGCCTTGCTCATTGCATCGGCGATGCTGTATGTAGGATGGATAGGAAGGAAAGGGGTGCTTTTGCTTGGCTTGCTCATGGTCTTGCTCCAGGTTGCATCTGCAGACCTTCTGCAGGATGCTAGTCACCGTGTTCTGCTGACCTGGATACCATGTTGCGATTTCAGCCGCAGTAGCAGCTATCAGCCTCGGCTTCATCGACGAGGTCGTCGTTGAGGGAATAATCTTCCTGCTCCAGGAACAGTAGGCAGCGCGGGCA
>JAQULH010000038.1 GCA_029004215.1 Patescibacteria group bacterium
TGAGGGCTGATAATCGAGATGTTGTGGTACCTTACGGCGCCACGTGGAACCGCAGGTTGACCCAGCGCGGGTCAGCGGTCACGTTGATGACGGTCTCAGCAGACCCGACGGAGGTGGTGTAGACCTTGACCCCGCTGGAATCCGCCTCGGCCACCTTCTGTCCATCGATGGTGACCACGCAGTACTCGCCACTCGCCAGATGGTTGGTGATGTCGAACCCGAACCTGCAGACTGCATCGTTCTCTGCCCCGGTGTCGCGCAGGTAGACCTGCATGTCCTCGGACGTCGAGCGGAGCATCCACAGGGAGCACGTGAGCTTCCCGCTGGTGGACGAGCAGTTCGGGACTGCTTGGTAGTAGCCGCACCACTCTGCCTTGACGCAGTTGGGGAAGTTGGCCGGGCACGCCTCGGGGTTGTGGTCCAGGTAGTGAACCTGGCCGCCCTTGGCGTCCATCTGCTTGGCCTTGGAGGTGCAGTCGACCTTGACCTCGCGCGCCGGATTCGATCCTACGCACTCATCGGCAGGACTGCCGCCGCCCGAGCCACCCGAGCCACAAGGCTGGTCGCCGCCCACGCAGTCGTCGTCCTTGCCGTTGCCGCAGATCTCGATCGCCCCGGGGTGAACCGTGGGATCGGAATCATTGCAATCGCCGGACTTGTCTGCGTAGCCTGCGGGCTTGGTTGGTGCCTGGATCGATTCTGCGCTGCCGTAGCTGTCGCCGTCGTTGTCCTTGTAGTACGTGTTGTTCGACGGGCAAGCGAGGTCGCTGCCGTTGCAGTCCTGGTCCAGGCCGTCGCCGCACACTTCCGTACCGCCGGGGTGGCAGGTATTGCAACTGTCGTTGCAGTCGCTGCCGTTGTTGACCCAGCCGGATGGCGGGGTCGCGTACTGTGCGCACTGGTTCGGGTCGCCGAAGCCGTCGCTGTCGCTGTCGCGGCAGTACGTGCCAACCGGCGTGCTGCACTCGCAGGCCGAGAAGGACTTGCCGTCGGCGTTGCAGTGATACTTGCCCGAGAGGTTCATGCACTGGCACTGGAATTCAGCTCCGGGCGTGCAGAGATTGCCGCCGCCCGAGCCACCTGAACCGCCGCAGCTGGGCGTGCCGCAGTTTCCGCCGCTACCGCCCGCTGCTGCTCCGGCGTCCGCGTCGATGGGGTGCTGAGCATCCCACTCTGTGGCGTCCATGGTGCAGTTGAGAGAGCTGAGACCCAGGCTCGCAAGAGCCGTCAAACCAAACCAGAAATTCGTCTTCATTGTCCTGTCTCCTTGTGAGCTTGTCCTCGCGCGGTGCACATGGGCACCACGAACAGTTACCAACTCAATCTGCCGGCAGTATGCCGTCAGATCTTTCCCCTCCTAATTTTAGGCGCCGTGAATTTTTAAACGTTGGATCTAAAACAATCGATAGTAGCTGAATCCATTTTATCCGTCACAACATCCTAAAATCAGGAGGGGAAATTTTATTGTCTATTGAGCATCTGCACAACAGAGTTATGCAGCGACATGAGCTACTTACAGAGTAAGTGCCTCGTGTCGAACGAGGCGGCAAAGGAGTGGTTACCTTGCCGCCTCAAGCTCGAGGGAAACTTCTAGTTGGCGACTAGAGGTTGGTGGTGAAGCCCAGGAACACGTTCCCATCAAGCATGATGGGCGTTACGGTGTGGGCGCGGGACTGGGGCTTCTCTCCGCCGAAGTACGAAGCCTTGCCGCTTCCGATCCCGCCCTCAGCTCCGATGAAGACCGGTGAGCTGGGGATGTCGTAGCGGAGCTGGAGTACTCCGGAGAGTATGAAGCCGCGGAAGTGCTCGCCGTTGCCGCCAGTGACGAATCTCTGCGTGGAACGGAAGCCGATCCGACCCTGGAAGCGGCCTTCTTGGTCGAAGGTCGTGCCAAAGCCTGCAGCACCGCCGGCCGTCCAGAGAGGTCCGGAACTGCCGTCAATCTTGATGCCGTCGGATGATCCGTAGCCGAACCTTGCATCCGCCCAGATGATGGCCCTGGTGTCAGGGATGGTGGCATGGAAGCCAACAGACCCGATCCCATGGACCGTGGTGCCCGCGTCGCCAAGACTCATGACTCCGACACCTGCGGCGACCGAGAGCTTGACGGCTGCTGCGCCGATGCGCTCGATGTCCCTTCGCAGCTCCATGAAAGCGCCCGGGATGAAACTGAGCCAGGCATTGAGTGCGTCGATCCGAGCCATGGCGCTGAGTCCCAACTTCCTGGCCTCTTCGGCATCCTTGAGTGCCCTGTCGACCTTGCCCGTGAGATCAGCGATCTTGGCATCTTGGCCGGCGTCGCGCACTGCTTGCAGCTGGATGTAGCTGACGAAGGCGACCTTGAAAGCCTTGAGATCAGCGATGATCGCGTCCACCACCTTCTCGCTCGGTCCGCACTGGTACCACGTGGTCACGTTGATCGACCGGACGTCTTTCGTTGTCTGGTCGCTCGTGACCCGCGTGTTCATGCGAACCCACGCGACGCTGCCTTCACGGCACTCGCAGGTTTCCCTGTGGTTCGCGTCAAGAACCATCTTGCCGCCCTCGCCGCAATCAGCGTGCGAGTGGTAGACGTTCCTGACAGCAGGCGGCGGAGCTGCCGGACCAGTGCCCGTGCCAGTAGGCGCTGCCGGCGGCGGACCGCAGTTCACCGTGCACTGTACGTTGATGCACAGGTTGCAGGTGGCCGCGAATCCCGGCTGCTGGCAGAGAACTGCCGTCGTGAGGGGATGGCTAGCGTCGCAAGTCGCGGTACCAGACCGCGGCCAGGATTGCGCCATCGCAGGGTTGATGTTGGTGAGAATGACAACGGCCGAAACCATCGCCGCCCAGAGGCACTTCTTGATCGTATTCATCGGATGAGCTCCTTCTCCTGCCCTTGCAGGGGCAGACACTAGTTCTGCCCGCCGCATGCGGGACAGGCCACGTCGCTATGAGCAACGTGTCGGATCTTGAATTCCCTCGAAATAAGTCAATGTACTGAACCGCACCATGCGGCCTCAGCACCTCCCTCTCCCAATGTTGGGATTGATCGGAAACTGTTGCCGCGCAGTGCGGCTCTCAAGCCGTCTTGCACCGCGTGAGAAGAGGAGGAAGACTTCCCAATTGGCACAAAACGGCTTGAGAGCCGCACACACTTTGCATGAAAAGAATATGTAAATATAGCACAAAACAGCATTTTTGTCAACCCTCCCAAGCAGGCCATCCTAACCCCCTCCAACTCCCCCTTAAAATAAGGGGGAGAGTGTGGGGGATATTTGGCTAACTATACAAAAAATAGCTCCATAGAGCTATTTTGTTTCATCAATGTCAGGGTTATCTTATCTCTTTCATCTTAACCAATACCCATAACGATCCAACCAAAAACCCAAAGAGGGCTCCCAAGGCTCCATTGCGTAGGAAGTCCGGTTTGGCGAAAAACCTTGAAGGCAGTGGATCATCAATGATTTGCAAGCGGACTGAGTAACCAAAATAGTTAGGGGCTTGGGCAGCCAGTTCCTTGGCAACAGCTACAGCGATAGCCGTGGCTTGGTTGCGATCCTTGTGGTAAACGATAACTTCCATAATCCCAGTACCGGCCACAACATTGGTTTCGACCGTATCCTTCCACTCCTGACGTTTGTCTATTTCATCTTGCGGGAAATATGTACTATCAATACCAGACTGCTGCATAACAGCATTAAAAAAACTGCTGGTATAAATTATTTCAGTCAGGTTTTGGCCAATGCGTTCTGTTGATTTGATGGCCGTGTAAGGATCAACGCCCGTAGCATTTGTCTGGGTAATCAACAAGCGGATGGTCGAAGAAAATTTCAAAGGCTGAATAGCCGAGCCAAGCAAGGCAATAATCATGCCACCGAGGGTAACCAAAAGCAGCAGGCGCCAAGCCCGGGCATAAAGGTACAAAATATTTGTGCTAGCCATGTTTAAGGTAAAAGTTCACTTGTCACTTGAGAGCCCAGGACAGTTGCAATGTCGAGCTCTTTACCATCGCGCCAAACGCGCAATGTAACGTTGGAGTTCGGACGATACTGCATTATGGCATCGCTTAAGTCCAAGCTGTTATCCATTATATCACGATCTATCTGAAGAATCACATCATTACTTTTTAAACCGACTTTTTCAGCCGCGCTATCCTTGATTATGGCCCGCCCTGTCCGTTTATCTTCTTTAACCCATGCCCCACGGCTTGGCATGGAAGTATCTGATGACATTGACCGTATGGCCTGCCTGTCTAAAACATAAACTCCAAGGCTGGCATGACGGATTTCGTTTTGCTGGACAAGGCTTTGCAGTGAAGCGGCAAGATTACTGCCGGGTATAATCTGTATCCGGCCATCAGCCGTGGCTTCTGCAATGCCTATCAAAGCGCCTTTGGCATCCCACAAAGCCGCTCCCCTTTCGTTCTTCTGCAAAGACCCAAGGGCAACGAGGCGACGTTCTGCCCGTTCGCTCAACAATGGTTCTGTTTGCACCGAAGCGCGCAAGGCGATAATCGAAGACGGGACATATTCCTCAGGCGTTGGTTCTAACCAAGCAGCCAAGCCAGAACGATCTGCCCAGATGTCAGCAAAAGGTGTGGCCGGCAAATCTTTAGCATCTGTCTTAAGAAATACGGCCTGAGTTGCATGGTCTAAAATTGCCTTTTCAACGCGATAAGCCTTGCCATCATACCAAACCAGGAGGTCGGCTGTACGCAGGTCTTTAATGGCGGTTGAAGCTGTAACAAACCATCCATCAGAAGTCACGGCCACCACACTTCCCATCTGGTCGCTTTGCCCTAATAAGCCTTCCATGGGCAAGCCCTTCTTATGCAAATAAATAGCTCCAACCGGGCTGTGGCGCGTAAAAATACTTTCAGGCACCGAGCGCGTCGAGGCATCAACCAGCTGCACTGGGACGAGTTTGATTGATGAGAATGTCGTTGTGGCTACTGTCGGAGTTTTTTGGTTAGCCGTCGAAGTGGAAGACTGGATGTTGAAGCCGGGGCTGGCCGGAGAAGTCGGGAATAAACGCTTGGCAACGATACCTCCGCTCAATCCTCCGGATATGGCACCGAGCACAATAATGCCTGCTCCGCAGATAACTATGGGCCAGACGTTGCGTTTTATATGTTGGACAAAGTCATGCATAAATTTTTCTTGTTATAACCAGCGCGAGGTGCCAAGGGCTACGCCCAGCACAATCATGGCCGCTGAAGCTTCCATCCAGGCTTGGCGCAAACCGGGAAAAGGATGGTACAGGTAACGGCGCATGCGTAAAACCGCGCAGAAGATGACCATGCCAATCGCCCCTTGGGCAGCCATGGATAACGGCAGAACAATACCCAATAACCCAATATGCAAACCGGTCAACCCTCCAACCAAGACCCATAACCTATTTTGGTCACGGGTAGCGCCCGGGTGGCCTGTGGTGCGGAACAGTACTATAGATAGCGCTGTAAGCAAAGCCACGTGTATCCAGGGTGGGCTATGCAAAAAAGCCATCAAACCAACTGAGTTGGCAATCACATACCATAATATGAAAGGCACCAAGGCGATATTTATGTGGGAAAGTCCATTAACCGGATAACGGGAAGGCATGAAAGACAGTAGGAAAAGCAATTCCAAACAAAGGAAGGTGGCCAAAAAACCGAAGAAAATAATTAAGCCCCTGGCAAATTGGCCTTCGGCCAAGAGCATGCCAAAAATTAAAGCTACTTGGAACAAAATCGTTGGCAATACTTTTTCCATCAAATCAGAAAAACGCACGCGGCGCTTGGCTATGGCAAACATCGCGATGATGGTTATGGCCACACCGAGCAGAGCCGGCCAAGGAAAAATTAACGGGTTATCAAGTTGGAAATAAAATACAAAGCCAACGGCTAGCGCGGCCAAAATCGGTAGAAGGCGGTAAAAGAAAACCATGTGGTTTACTTGTTTAGTATGATATTTAATCCTTTCTCAAGCAAGCTTATAGATTGTATGCCCTTTTGGCCTCCAATATTTATTTCCCAAGAGCCTAGATCCCTCGAAAACACATAACCGGCTATGGCCTTGCCCCAAGAAGGAGGCAATGGGTAATCCCCTAGCTGGGCGCTTATGACATCGAACTGTACATCCCCGTCCTGGTCAATAAAAGGCTTAAAGCTGAATAATAAATCGACATTAATGTAGTTGGACCAGGTTACCTTTAAATAAAGCTCTATGGCCGAAGGAGTGACAACCGTCTGGGCAATCACAACCTTCCAGTTGGAGCTGCGCAAGGCAGTCTCTACCGTATCCAACAAAAGCCCGGAAATTTCCTGCTCATTCAATTGGACAGTATAACTTTTCGCGTTTACTCCTCGTTGCTCATAAATACGCGATGCCAACATGACACGGAACTCATCCCAGGTGGTTGGTTTGGACTGGACCAAACGAATTGGCGTGGGCCCATGGTAAAACCCGGAAAGGACGGGGATCGCCAACAAACCTGATTTGGTTATGAGGAATGCCAAAAGTAAAAGAAAAACTAAAATTGCGCCAATTAGCATGAGCGTGCAGCTCAAGGCATTCATGCCAAGCTTTGGCCTGATCGACATATCTATTGCGTAGACGAGGACCAATAGCTGCGTGCTTCTTTAATGATGACTGCCACGGCTGTAGCGACCGGTATGGCCAAAAGCGCTCCCAAGATGCCAAAAAGTTTCGCACCAACCAACATGGAAGCGATACTGACCAGCGGATTCAAACCAACCGCTTTTTGCATGACCTTCGGGACAATCAAATGGCCCTCCATCTGTTGGATAATGATTAGCAGCAGCAAAGCTAGCAACCCTTTAGTGGGAGAAACGGCAAAAGCTACAAACACAATTGGGATGCCACCTAAGATAGGACCAAGATATGGTATGAATTCAGTTAGCCCACCAAAAATAGCAAGAATCAATGGGCTGTCGACACCAATAATCAATAGACCGATGTAATACAGGATGCCGATGATCAGACAAAGCAATAATTGGCCGCGTAACCACCCGCCCATTTTCTCTTGCACGGCTTCAACCAGGCTCATGGCAAATTTCTGGTGACGCGGGGGTACAAGATCTTTAATGAGGGTCATGGCCTTGTGCTCTTGGGCCACGAGGTAAAACGCCATGACCAAGACAATGATAAAAGCCACGATGCCGCCAAAAACATCTGACAGAGTTCTGAACAAACCGGTCACGGCGCTGCTGACCTGATCCTGGAAAGAAGACAAGTCCGGCTTGAAGGAAGATGAAAGGCTGTGTTTTTTTGCAAAGTCAGCCATGGCCGTTGCCACGTCTTGGATAGTGCTCCACTTCTGGCCAAAGAGCGAAGCCAACTTGGTAGCTTGCTCAATCAAAGTCGGAACCATCAAGGCTATAACTAAAGCCATCAAGCCAAAGATGACCACATAGACGCCCAAGACCATGACGCCGCGCGGAATTTTATATTTAGTTCCCCATTCAGCAGCCGGTTGTATAAGAACTGCCAGGAAAAGAGCCACAAAAATCAAGGCCAATATATCTGCCACTTGCCACAAGAGCAGCAAACCAATTCCAATGGCTACAACCTTCAAGATAGTTGAGGTTGAAATATGAATCACGCGTTCTGTCATAATGATGCACTAATCATACCACGTTCCCCGCCTCCATAAAAGATAATTGCGGCGGGGTCCGCCTATGGCGTGACACTGTCCCCTGACCACTGTAATATACCCCCATGCCGACTTTAGCCACTAACCGTAAAGCGGGCTTTAATTACGAGAAACTCGAAGAGTTCGAGGGTGGTTTAGTTTTGACTGGCCAAGAGGTTAAATCCATTCGCGAAGGCGGTGCTAAGCTCGATGCTGCCCATATTATCATCCAAGGCGGACAACCTAGGATGGTTGGAGCGGTCATTTCCCGTTACAAGAAGGCATCCAGCCTGTCCCCCCATGACCCGGAAAGGACCCGGAACTTATTACTCAATGCCAAAGAAATCCGTTATCTTACAGGTAAATTAGGCGAAAAAGGCTTGACACTTGTGCCTATTTCCATATATACTCGTGGCCATCGGATAAAGATCGGTTTTTGGCTGGCTCGAGGCAAAAAAACCTTTGAGAAGCGCCAAAAAATAAAAAACCGCGATTTGGACCGCGAAACCAAGCGATTCATGCGCGGTGAAGATATTTAAATCCGTTCAGGGGATGCCGAGCTTCGACGGCACGTCATTCCATGTTCTGCAAGCCGAGCTGACATGACTCGTAAAACCGTGTTAAACAAGACAACTGCCAACGTCTTATCAAGGGCCAAGGCTGCTCTCGCGCAAGCGTTCAGCATGCCATCGCTCCAACCAGTACTCGCTTAAAGCGACTGCTGCGGTCACCCAACTTGCGGCCCGACGGGCTGGGCTGACTGTCATTAACCGGGCTAGGAATCAATCGTTGGCATAGCGATTGAAACGACAAGGCTTATGCCACCGGAAACCGGCCCTCGCTTGCTCGCCGCGGTTACCGTGTATCTGAGCAAGCCAAGCTTGTGAAAGAAGGGCCTGGCATACGTTGTCGGACGGGGGTGCAACTCCCCCCATCTCCACCA
>JAQULH010000039.1 GCA_029004215.1 Patescibacteria group bacterium
ACTGATTTGACTTCGCGTTTCTTGAGCTGCGGCGCACGTACCTGGAAAGTGTGCGGGAAGTGCCAGTAAGTGGCTATTTCTTCCGTGTTTAAGTAATAAGGCGCCAGACCGTCCCAGGCCGACCTTCGGCGATAGTGCTTAATCAACCTATTCTTATGCAGGTTGTTGCGTTTGTCCTTGAAAAACCAGCGGCTGCCAGTCAACCCGACCTTCTTCAGATCAGGTTTCAAAGCCAACATGTCATTGGTATTCATCTGCTTCATGAAGCCGATGAATGAGTTGACGATGCGCGGTTTCTCAAAAACCGCCTTTTTGGCCACATAAACAAACCTGATCTTGCAAGTGTAGGCAATTTTCGAGGCCTTGTTTTCAACAGCTTCCAAAACCTTGCGTTCACCGGGAGTCAGATTAAAAATCCTGGCCGAAAACATGTCTTTTTCGGGTTTCTTGGCTTCAGTAGATCCACCCATAAAGGCGTTGGCCATGGCAATAAAAAGGTTGAATGGCGCGAACAGAATTTGTTCTAATAAACTTGGTTTGGATACTGTCTTTTCACCTTTAAGCTTCTTGATCAAAGCTTCAGCCTTTTCGCGGTATTTTTTCTGTTCGATGGGTATCAAAATAAACTGCAACCAAGCCTGCTCGCCCGGCCCAAGGCGCGATAAGGCTTCGAGCAAGACTGATATTGGATCTTTGAGCTCGCTGGTCATGGAATGCTCAAACAACGGATAAGTCTTGATCGGATAAAGGTCTGACTTAACCGGCGTCATTTCAGTGGCCCAAAGGTCATACTCGCGGTCTGGGTAATGCGAAGGCGCGTTTTTACTGTAGTCCTCCACTTCTACAATTTCAGCTTCAGGGTATTGGGCGTAGATAGAAGCCTCAACTAAATCCCTGAAACGACGGACTGTGTAAACAATAAATTGAACCCGCCCTTCGATACTGATGACTTCAAGGGAAATCTCATCTTGCAAGACGCCTTTAAGCCACTTGTCTGTCCAAGATATGCTGGAATGCGCGCCGGCCAAGTGGGCAAAAATATTTTCCACACCCCGCAAAGCCTGCCCCGCGTCTCTCTCAGTATTTTTCGGGATGTCGATAGCCAAACAGACGCCCACTTTGCTTTGTAAATATTTTGTTTGCTTATACTCCAGCCAGCCATATATAACCATCCAGATAAACGCTATCACGAAAAGCACCCATCCACCGTTAAAAAACAGGTAAGCCATGGCGTCAAACGGGCTTGAACCCATGCTCGCCAACAAGGCGTTAATATCAAAAGCAGGTAAATCTCCCATAAGCCATATAATAACACAAAATAGCCCTGGTGGTCACCCTAAGCAAAGACGCCCTGTTGGGGCGTCTTTTTGCTACCGGCCGGACTTAATGGCCTTACGTTTAGAATCTATTTTATACCAGGTAACCAAGAGCGGGGCAGCGATAAATATCGAGGAATATGCTCCAACAGCAATACCTACAATCAGGGCCAGCGAAAAATCACGCACCGAAGCGCCACCGAAGAGGTAAACGGCGACCAAGGCGAGCAAGGTAGCCACAGTCGTATTGATTGACCTGACAATTGTTTGGTTAAGTGAGGTATTGACGATTGTCTCAAAGACACCGGAAGTCCTTTGGAGGTTTTCACGCACCCTGTCCAGAACAACAATCGTGTCGTGAATCGAGAAACCCATGACAGTCAGGATGGCGGCCACGAATGACGTGCCGACTTCCAGGCCATGCAGCTTGCCTAAAAGCGCAAACAGGCCGATTGGCACAATCACGTCGTGGAAGGCGGTCAAGGCAGTGATAAAGCCATACTTCCAAGAGGCAATGGGAACCGCCACCTTACGGAAAGCATAGGCGATATAAATCATGATGGCTAAAAAGACAATAACCAGGGCAAAAATGGATTTTGACCTCAGTTCCTGCCCAATAACCGGACCAATGGAATCAAAACGCAGTTCTGTTATGCTGCCGTATTTGTCCTTGAGTTGCTGCAAAAACTTCTGGTGCGTCTCTTCATCCATGTCCTTCAAACGAAAACTCATGTCAGTCTCCCCGACCGGTTGGATGACAATGCCGCCCAGGTTAAGCGATGCCACGTCATTTTCCACGACTACCGGGGTTGGACGCTGGCCGCCATACCTGACTACCAAGAGTGACCCGCCGGCAAAATCAATGCCTTCCTTAAGGCCAAAAACAGCCACAAATACTATGCTGGCTCCAATCAAGACAACAGAGATCAGGTACCAAAGGGAGCGATATTTTATGATGTTCATAGGTCTTATACTTACTTCTTATCGCCCTCCTTGGGCTTAGATACGAAGACTAGCCAACCGAATCTTGAGACATTGGCCGGCGTGCAAATCCAACGCATGAGGTTGCGGGTGATGGTAATGGCCGTAAACATTGAGAGCAAAACACCTATGGCCAAGGTCAAGGCAAAGCCTTTGATGACAGACGAGGTAAACCAGTACAACACGGCGCAAGATATGAGCGAGGTCACGTTACCGTCGCGAATCGAGAGCCAAGCGCGCTTAAAAGCTTCTTCCATGGCTTGCGAATAAGGTTTGCCCAACTTCAACTCTTCTTTCAACCTTTCAAAGATGAGAACGTTGGCATCCACTGCCATACCAATGGAAAGGATGAAACCGGCGATGCCTGAGAGCGAGAGGGTGACTGGCAAGAGTTTGAAGACTGCTACTGACAGCAAAGCATAAACTCCCAAGGCAATAACGGAAATCAAACCCGGTAAACGGTAGAACAGCAACATGAAGATCGAAACCAGCAACAAACCCCAAAGCGCGGCTTTAAGCGAGGCTTGGACAGAGTCCGCGCCCAACATCGGGCCGACTGATTGCTGGGCGATCAACTTGATGGGCACCGGCAAAGCACCGGCCTGCAGGCGTTGGGCCAAGAGCTTGGCTTCGTTCACGCTGAACGACGGGCTGGTAATGACGGCCTTGCCACCCAAGATTTCCGTCTGGACAGTTGGCACGCTAATCGGCTGGCCATCCAAGAAGATGGCTACCGGCTTGCCCACATTGCGTTTGGTGATGTCGGCAAAAAGCTTGGCTCCTTCATCATCGAATTCCAAGCTGACTTCCGGCGAACCAGTCCTCTGGTCAAATTCCAGCACGGCGTGCGCCAACTGCTTACCGGTCAATTCCGTGTTCTTCCAAGCATCAGGCGGCGGCAATATGTCGCTTTCCTGAACCTTCTTGAACATGGCCACGCTGACGCGGATGTCTTGCACCGCACGTTCATCTTCCAAGAAAATCAAATGGTAACCAAAGGCTGTCTCCACCGGGTCAGAGATCTCCCCTTTCTTCATGGTAAATATCTTGTCCTCAAACTGCTGGACCATGACGCCCTTGCCAAACCAGCCCAAGTCGCCGCCCGATTGCGCAGCTCCCGGTTCCTCGGAATATTTCTTTGCCAAATCAACAAAGTTCTTGTCAGTCAATTCTTTCTTGATGTTCAACGCTTCTGCCAGGGCCTGCTCTTTTGTCCTGGTGGTCGATGTCGGGGCCTGCGAAGCGCCTACCCACTGGATCAGGATATGGCGCGCCTTGACCTCGTTGCCGGCATCTTTCTTTTCTTCAACTTTTACGACTGCATCGGCCTGCGCCATTTCCACAACCTTACCGACCACTCCACCGGCGTTGACTGTATTGGCAGCCTCATAGATCGACTGGTATTCAGGCTTGTCCTTGATAAAGCCCAAGTCTCCGCCCTGGTCCTTGGCAACTAAATCATCCGGCGACTGGCGGACCAAATCCCCGAACTTGGCAGGATCTTTGACTGCTTTGCTTAAAAAGTCCTCGGATTTTTCCTTAGCCTGCTTAACCGAGTCATCAATCTTCTTCCTTTCATCGGCTGTCAGTGAACGGCCGGCTTCAGTGTTCTGTTCCTTGAATTCCAAAATCGGCGTTTCGCCAATCATTTTGATGGCCTGGTTAATGTCCTTGACGCCTGCCAGTTCGACTGAAACGCGCCAAGAACTGCCGGCACGCGTTGTCTGGACCAACGGTTCTGATACGCCCATGGCATTGACGCGCCTTTCAATGACGTCGCGCACGCCATCCAAAGCTGTTGATTGCTTGTCAGAAACCACTTTAGAGACATCTGCCTCATATTCCAACCGCGTGCCGCCTTGCAAGTCCAAGCCCAAGACAAACGGCTTGTCGATATGCCCAAAGTGGGTGCGTAGGGCGTTATTGGTCTGGTCAATCAGCCAATTAGCAGGGGCAGGATAACTCAATGACCCTGCAACGAGGGTCAACAGGATGATAAGGGCAACGCGCCTTTTGACTGAAACGCGAGGCACTCCGGAAAATCCGGATGAAGACGGTTTTGTCATAAACGGCAAAAGTATAGCCAACGGATGGCTTTTACACAAGGATTGTCAACCCAGCGCTATTCGAGGTCCAGCCGTTCCCGCCGATTCTTGTCCTCTGCCTCCCTTTGTTCCCAAAGTTCAAGATCCTTTCTAACCTTAATCAATTCCTCGGGATTAACGGCACTTAAGGCTTTTAACTTATTTTGGCCTTCTATCCGCATTTTTTCCTTTTCCGCTTGTTCTTGGAGATACTTTTTTCTTAAAGCCTCCGTGCTTTCTCTCACTTCTTGCATGTAAGCTTCTGGCCCGCCGAAGCCATAGACTCTTTCATCTATCATGCTTTGACTGGCCACATCCTGCCTTAATTCATCCAATTTCTTTTGATCGGCAACCGACTGTTCTTGTTGAGCCATTTTACTATTCCACTGTTTTTCAATCCCAGGCGACATCATCGTCTCCTGCTTACCCAAATCTTCCTTTTTTCTGATTCCGCTGGCTTCCGATTTTTTATCCGCTTCTCGTCCAGTTATCTTACCGAACATTCGATCCATCATGCCCATACAACAATAAATTAATAATTAAGAATGAATAATTAATAATTATATCCTGATCAACTCAAATTTTAAAATCTTAACCTCGGTTTCGAGCGTGACTTTATCGCCATAAAACTTTTTAAAAGTGGCCAGCATGTCTTCTTGGCTTGAGTATTTCTCATGACCATCATAATCCTCAGGCGTGACTTGAGCCAATGTTTTGACTTTAAGCGACGAAATTCTGGCTTTGGCAAACTCTTCCCCTGTTTCTTTGTTAATCAAAGACAGCTCATCGCCTTCTTGAAGATCTTTATCGTCAAACAACCGCCAAGTCATTTTCTTCTCACCAGAAAGTACTAGCGGTACTAGGTCGGGCGCGAATTTGAGGGTTTTCATATCACTCATACCGTTGGCACGATATGCTCTTTCACTAAATTAAAATGATTCATGAGCATCGAATGCAGGGGCTCAGGTAATTCGTCAACCTTAAACCAACCGATCTCGTCCATCTTTTCCGGTTCGCCGATGCGCACGCCGGAAGGATCGACTAAGGCGACATGGACCACGGCGAGCCAATGTGTTTTTACCCCCTGATTATCGCGGATAACATTGGCGACCGAGGCGCGTACCAAATCCAAAGGCTCTACGCAATATTCCTCACGAATCTCACGGGCTGCGGCTTCTTCAAAAGTCTCGCCGAATTCCATAGCTCCGCCTCCACAGTCCCACCGGCCCTGTTCGTCGCGGCAATTCGCACTGCGTCTATGGAGCAGCAGGTTGCCTTTTCCATCGTGGCAAAAAAATACGCACGTCACGCCGATGTAATCCACGCCGCGCTTGGCGTCTTTAACGAAGTAAGCTTGATCAGAGATTGGGTTTTGAATGTTGTTCATACTTTAAAAAACTTTTTTATATCAACTAATCAGACTCAGGTCACCATTTATGATTATCGGCTTCACAGCTTCGACTTCTGATTTGTAGAACGGAATTTCAGGAACAGGATTCAATAAAAAAATCTTCTGATTTAGCACATATGCAAAACCAATTTCCATGAGCGTATTACCGCCAATGTAATTCGGCATGCCGTGCTTCTCGTAGTTGGCGACCAGAACCGCGTTACAATCCTGCATCCTCGTCCAAAATTCGCGGATGGCATCGCAATTATTTTTGTGGTAGAGCTTGATCGACTCTTTTTCCTCATCTGACTTTCCTACATATTCTGAAGCAAAGCCGGAAACAATTACGGCATGGCCCATTGATTCAAGTTTCTCTTTTAATTCGAGCATGCGTTCTGTCATCTGCATGCTGCCGATTATGCCAATTTTCATATTGTGTTTATAAATTATCAGTTATCAAAAAATATTTGACCTGTTTTCAAGCTTTCCATAGCCATATCAGTCGTCTCCATGGAAGGCTTTGGTAAATTATCCAAATCGTACCAATCCCAAGACTCACATTTTTCCGGTTCCAGAACTTTCGGCTCTCCGCTCCGCCAATCAGCCATGAGACCGATATGGATATAATGTTTGGGCGCGTAATTCTTCAAATTATACAAATATTGAAACCGGATGTTCTCAATCTCAATGCCGCACTCTTCCATTGTTTCGCGCTTAGCGCATTCCTCAATCGACTCCATATGCTCCAGATGTCCGCCCGGCGAGGCAAATTTCCCGGCCCCGTGAGCACCTTTACGTTTACCCAACAAAACCTTGCCATCCTTGAAAATCATGACTCCGACGCCAACTAATGGTCTTTGTTCTTCTGGCATATTACTTAAGACGAGCTTCGATCTCGTTCATTGTTTCAAGAAATGATTTTTCAAGGTCAACGCCTAATTCATCGGCGAGAATAATCACCGACCAAAGGCAATCACCTAGCTCGTGCGCCAGCTTTTTGTCTAAATCGTCATACTTCCTATAACAGTTCTTAGCCATGACTAATTTAGCTAAGTCACCGACATCACCCATAAAACCCTGCATTCGCTCAGCCGAACTCCAGGCTTTACAGCCATCGTTTGAAGCTAGCTTGGAATTCACTTCGCGTATTTCTTTAGCGCGAGCAATAAGTTGTTGGAAGTCCATATTGTTAAGTTCTCTTAAGATGATAAAAATCCCGTAAAATTAATTTATCCTTGTCAGTGATAAGCGGTTCTGATTGATATTCTTGCTCTGTAAAAAACTTACCATACTGCCCTTCATTGATTTGTATTTTTGATTCGAAATCATTCTCAACCTTCAAAGAATATACATGTCGTATAGTATGGGCGCTCTCATACACTCCCAAAAAATCATAACCTGTTGGCTTAAAGCTTAATTCTTCCCAAGTCTCCCTTTCCAAAGCCTGTTCAGGACTTTCACCGGGTTCCATGCCGCCACCAAAAAAGCCAAAATCATCAGGATGCCTGACAGCATCTTTGGCGCGTTTTTGGAGAAAAACTAAAATACCAGCGGTCGCCTCACGATAAGGGATCAGGATGGAACAGATACGTTTGTCCATAAAATCAAGTGGCTTCAAAAATCGAGAGCTATTCCCTTGGGCGCTTATACTCTTTTCTTCCAAGCTTCTGGTAGCAACTTGTTGGCCTCAATTACTTCTGTTTCCGAAATAATTATTTTTGCCGAAGGACAATAAGTAACATACAGCTCCCTACATAGTCCGCATGGAGGATAGATTTCAAAACTTCCATCTTCATGTCTTTTCACCGCTACTATCATCTCGATCTCACTATCGCCTTCCGACAAAACCGTACTGATCGCAGACCATTCGGAACAGATATCAACTTTTTGAGAATTAATTGAGATTCCCGTATATATTTTGCCCGATTTTGTCCTGACTGCCGAGCCAACGGAGTGATACCCTTTTTTATATCTTTTTTCTATTATTTCTTTTGCTCTTTGAATTAATTCTTGCATATTATTTTCCGTGACAGCGCTTAAACTTCA
>JAQULH010000040.1 GCA_029004215.1 Patescibacteria group bacterium
GGTCATAAGCAGTAGCCATGTCCGATCCAGAACCAGTCCCGCCGCCTGCAGCCTTGCCTCCACCCTTGGTAAGCAATTTGTTGGTTTCAGCTTCCAGCTTCTTCAACTCCGCCGGCAAGAGCGTGGTTATCCTATTTGTTTGGGCTTTCTTCAAATCAGCGGCCGCAGAAGTATCGGCCGTCTTGGCGCCACTTACGTAATCAGTGTTAGCATCAGCCAATCCGGCCTGTGAAGTGCGGAGGTCTGCCTTGCTTTCCTCATCCGCCTGTTTGATCAGGGCTTCCTTTTGCTTCACATCGATCAGACCTTCCTTATACATTTTGTCTATCTCACTCTTCTTGTCGCGGGCGACGATCTGGCTTTGGGTATTTTCCGTCTGAGCCTGCTTAGTCTGCAATGTTTGCCAGGCAGTCAAGGCGTCTTGGGCGCGCTTGAGAACAGAGTCTTTCTCAGCCGCAAGGCTGGCGAATTTGCTGTCTTTGGCCGCAAGCACATCGGCTTGGTACTTGGCGCTTCTAGCCAAGGCAATATCCTTAAACTTTTGCGTAAGTTCTTCCATCTTGGCCTTGGCCTGAGAGTCATTGTCGAGAGTCATGCCTTTGGCGGCAAGGCTATTGATCAACTGAGTTTCGGCACTTCGCAACTCTTGGGCAGACTCAGTGGCATCAACATCAGAAGACAAACCCAAAGACCGAACCTTGTCCTGATAAAGTTTATCCTCATTCTCTCCGGCGGCTTCCATGAGTTTCTTTTGGTAGTCCTCATTTTGGTTGACTGCCATGTTGCGTAAAGCAATGGCTTGAGCAAACTCTTCCGGAGTCTTGTAGTCATCTTGGTTAAGCGGATTCATGGAAGTAACCGTCGAGGGATGCCAAATGCCGGCATCATCCGTGTAGCCGGCTACGCGCTCAGGCGTATACCCACCCATGTAATCGTTATTTGTCACGGGAGGAGGAGTTGCGATTTCCGTTGGGTTAGCCACTGGGGCAGGAGATCCTGAAGCTGCAACAGCCCTAGACAGTGCCGCTGCTTTCTCGCCCATCTGTGCCGCCGTTAAACCTTCTCCTATTCCTTGCCCGCCTTTGATGGCATCTTGAGAAAAATCATACTGAGTTGGCGCTGGAGTGGTCGTCGGGGGCGGATTAGTTTGAGGTGCGGGCGTTGGTGCCGGAGTTTTGGCTACTGCCTTAGCAAGCGGTGAACCATAAACCTGCCGGGGTGATGTCCCCGGAGAAGCCCCGACTGACGGCGTTTTGATCGCCGCGACGAGAGGGCTTGAGCCGGTCTTGCCAAGCAAGGGATCTGTCCAGCCCTTCATTATGTTGCTGATCGAAGAGTCCTTCGAACTGTTGAATTTTATAGCCATATTTTATATGCCAAGTATCTTGGAATTTATTTTTTGTACGACCGAGTATCCATCTCCGCCAGCTCCTCCAGGAAAAGTTGATCCTCCGGATCCGCCCACGCCACCTGAAACCTGAATGGTTGGCGTATTGGCAGTAACGCTGCCCAAGTATAGGACGGCAATCGAGCCACCTGCTCCACCACCTCCACCACCTCCGTAATCAGAGCCAGAGGTTGCTCCAACGGTCCCAGCAACCCCATTGGCATACATTTTAGCAGTGATATTGATATTTCCTCCCACAATAAAAATAATACAACCACCTCCGTCGCCACCTGCTCCACCGGCTGCATTGGCCGGATCTCCTCCACCTCCGCCTCCACCTGCTCCACAACTTAAAATTGCTAAAAGTTTGGAGAGAGAAGCGATGTTGGTTATCTTATTCCCAAGTCCAGCAGCCCCAACGGTTCCACCTGCTCCAGATCCAACAACTCCATTATTATTACAACTTGCTCCACCTCCGCCACCATTGCCTTGAGAAGTTCCGGGCGTTCCGCCTATGCCCTGGGATTGATAAGAGATTATTTGTGCACCGGGCGTTCCGTCACCTCCTTTAGTGTTTACTGCACCCCCGCCGCCACCGGCCCCACCAAACCCTGATAGTTGGATGGCGGGGTTGCCACTCGAGGTTATCGTTAAATTGCCTTGTACAAAGACGATGATTGGTTGATTTTTAAGGTTGGCTCCCAATGTCAAGATAGCTGTTCCAGTCAGATCAAAGGACGTGAATTGGTAAATAAACTTCAAAGCAGTATTCCAGGTGGTCGTTCCTGAACTTTGAGAAAAGGCTCCATCTGATCCATCACCAACATTCAACAGTGCATCCAGGTATGACTTACGAACAGCCTCATTCGCTGTGGCCGGATCGCTATTTATGAGCAGGAGGTTGGCAGGGAATGTTTGTGCATTTCCCCAAGTGCGTACTTTATCTACCGTCCCATCGTTCTGGCCCATCAAACAACGCCTGTCCGAGATGCTGCTGATAGTCGCCACTCCGGTGATGACAACAGCCAATGAGAACCTGCCGGACGTGAAGCCGGACTGGTTGACGGTTACCGCACCAGCTCCGTCCATTTCAACGTAGTTGGTTTGGGAAGCTAGAACTACGACTGCGGCCGCTCCCGTGAAATAAGCAATGGTCCCATCGGATTTGACATACTCGCCGGCCGCCACATTGACAGTGAGGGAAGGAGCCGCGCCATTTTGTGTGACGTAGAAAGCGGTATAGCCGGAAGCGACCATTGCGTCCGCGTATTCCTTATCAACCACATGGCGCACATCTGAAATTGTCCGCGCAGCAGGAAGTTTTGGCACGGCCGGCAAGGCGCTTACGCCCATCAGTACCTCTACCAAAGAGTTGTGTTGGCGGTGGGTTGGGGCCATGATCACATCCACATTGCCAGCGTGGGCCACGCCCGTGCCGGCGGCATCCGTATCCAGCGTAGGATCAACGCCCCGGACCACTCCCGAAAAAGTTTTAACGGTTGGGGCAGTTGGGCAGTAGACCAATTCTTCATTGGCTGAGTTTGGTTCAATCACGAACCAGTTGGGATATTCTATGTTCCCGGCCGGGATTGCGTTTAAGGTCATTGTGGTCTGGCTCGAAGACATGCCTTGGGCCAAGGTAGTCTTGAAGAAAGAAACCACTTTTTTGAATAGGGTAGCCATATTTTATAGGATCCAAGCCTTGTCGATGCGGTCGGGCGCATCTTCTTCGGCGTAAAATTTTATGTGGGTTATGATGAAATCAACATCCGTTTGGTAATTAGTGAAGACCAATTTTGGTGATTCGGTATGGTTGACTCCTAGGGATACCATCACCGTAAAAGGCTTCATTTCTATGGATGAGGATATGCCGCCTAAACCGGCGAAGGGGATCGAGGCGTACTGGGCCGCTCCCCACGGATAAACCTGTGATTGGTCTACGTATGGCCCATCGCCACGGATCTCCTTAGTGGATATAGGATTGGAGAGAGTGCCTCCCTCGAACATCTTTATGGGAATTTTGCAGTTGGCAGAAATGAAACCTGAGATCTTCACCCAACGGAACATTTTCGTGTCCATCGGATTGTCGTAATCCAAGTCTTTGGTGTGGTATTCGAAGTAGATCGGAGCGTCAATCAACCCCTTATAGTCGGAGTACGCGGATGAATCAAACTGGTACACGTTCAAGTCAGTGGATGATGCGAAGCAGACCTTGCCGCCGTATTCCACAAAATCATTAGCTCCTAATCCGTTATATTTGCGCCATGACTTGTAGTTGGAATCGTAGAGAAGGATGACGTTATTGGCCGAGGCTCCGGGTTCCATCGACGAGAAAAGGTATTGCTTTTTGGCATAGATGGAACAGGCATTTGAGTTGTTCAAAGTATCCATGTATACGTCCAAGAAAACGGATTGGACGTTGGTGCGGATGTCGTTCAAGTATTGCTCATATCCCTGTGACCTGATTTGTCCGGCCTTATCCAGGACAAAGTTGTCATTCTCAACCTGCTTGGTGGTCCGGTGAAGTTTTGCGCCATTGGACTTCAGCCGGCCGCGCTCAAAAGCGGAGGTCGCTGAGTTCCAATGGACTTCATAACTCGTGCCATCAGACAGGTAAACTTGGAGCTGCTCTGTGCCGGTTGAAGTGATGAAAGAAGTTATGGACTTGATGGCCGACGGGAATGTCATGTAGCCACTTCCTGTCCCAAAGTTTGAGTAATCATCCACTACGGAGTAGGAAAGCTTGGTCGTATCTAACTGGCCGGCTATCCATAGTCGAAGAAAGGCTGAGGCATAGATATTGCCTTTGGGGTTGCCCGCGCTTGTCGATACCGCTCCAGTTCCAGTCCAATATGAAAAGTTATCGATGCCATTCCCGAAGTAGATCGTGTCCTTATAAACCAAAGAATCAAAAAGCAGGTCGGCCGTGTAAGATCCGGCGCCAGTAACGAGCGTCCAAACTCCCGCCAAAAGATATTCGACGTTGGTGGAATAGGTGCGCATCAGGATCTCCGTGCCATCAGACTTACGGAAGTTCATCAGCGACTTGATCGAACCAATGCCCGCCGTGGGATTGCCTAAAAGCGAACATCCGCGCCGTTTTGTAAGGGCAAACCTGGCTGCGAAGTCGGCGTTAACCATGTAAGGGGATTGGTTGTCGGCAAGCTGGGTCGCGTTAACGGCCCACTTGGGATTCCATCCCCCGGAGAAGTCCTGGAGTATCCTAACTTTTTTATTAAAAAGCGCCTCGGGCATATTTGTGTGTTCGGTTAACCCTGCGCGGTTCTTCCTGCATCATCTGTGCTAAATCATTGAAGAAATCCTTTTGGGAATCTATGGCATCCTCGCGGTGGCTGCGGTCCTTCCTGAATGCCAGCCACAACAAACCGTCTTCCAGGGCTTCCAAGAACCTTTCCGGGATGACGAACGTATCATCATCATTTGCAATCTCATCGCTTAATACGTTTGGATCTCCATGCACCTGCACCATTCGGCGATCGTAGTAGAGAACTTCTAAAGTGCCTCCGGTTAAAACCTGTTGGCCAGGTGAAGAAATTACCAAGGTTGATGTGCCCTTCATGGAATAGGAATAAGCGTCCGGGTACTGGTTAAACTCCCTCAAACTTATATAGGGCAGGTCTACGCGCGCCGCGCTCCCGGGTTGGCCATATTGGATGGCGAGCAACATCTTGAACCCTGTAAAAAGCGTCGCCAGGTTATATGAGGCCGCACCTGTGAGGGTCAATGTTGCACTGGTCTCTTGGAAGGCAAAAGGAAGTTTGTCGTCGATCTTCCTAAAAATGCGTTTGGCCATGCGCGCCAACTCTTCCGGGTCGATGAACCCGGTTGTGGTGTCGCGGAAAGCATCATAGAAATCCGCTTTAATGTCCCCCCAAGTAGTTGGCATATTGATTGATCTTAGATTCCCGGGCCGTTAAAAAAGTCCGCTATACTTTTAGCTATTAGGGCGGGTTTCACGGCCATATCCTGTGGGTTTGTAACAAAACCGCACTCGACGAGCAGCGCCGGCGGGCGCGTATCACGGACCATGGCAATGCGCGCACGACCGCTCGAGGTCGGCCGGTTGTCTGGATAAGATCCGTCGTCGCGCAAACGCATCCCAGTTGCTTTGGATATGATTGTAGACAACTCAATGGCCTTTTTGTGCATGTATTCGCTTCCGCCCATGTAGCATGTCTCAATGCCGTTAGCCTTGGCATTCGTCCAGCCGTTTGCATGGATGGATAAAAGCCAATCACCATCCTTGGCGCGCTTGTTGATCCAGGCGATGCGATAAAGTAGGTTTGAGGTAGAAGTCCTGTCTGCCGAACCGTAAGCATCGGGGACCAGCTGGATGCTCCACTTGCTTTTGTTAAGAAGTGGAACCAGTGCGGCACAGATTGTCCGCACCCAGTCAACTTCGGAACGTAAACCGCTCGCGCCCGGAAAGCGCTTTGAATGGCCTGTGTCGATGAAGATATTTTTCATATGGTTTTAGGCTGATGCCCAAGCATGGAGGGCACCAGCGAAAACTATATGATTCTGTGTAGGTATTCGCATTGGGCCTTTTTCATTTTGGCCCTAATGAACTTAGGTATTGGCGTCGTCCGCTTCGGATGATTTTCCGCTCATCACGTCGGTTGCTCCTTTACCCGTCGGAGTCAAAGGAACCTTTACCGATTCGGGCACGGATTCGCCCTTGGCGGTGTAGTAAGCCTCAACAATCGGTGCGAATGTCGGGTTACCATTAACCAAGTCAGCATCAAGCTCTCCCTGTCCGTCGGCCCATGTATTAAGCGTGCCGATGATCCCAGGCTCTTGGGATCCGTCAGTGAGGTCAATGTCATGATGCATGGCATATTCCTCGACCATCTGCTTCGTGATTTCCATACTGTCTTTAGCCCTATTGGGCATTAAGTCTTAAAAGGGTTTTTCCCCCTTATCCACCCACTTATGCGAGGAGGAAGACGCACAAATGAATGGGTAAGGATTGCCGTCGAGAGAGCGGACGGCTACGCATTAAGTAGTGACAGGGCACGGAAGTCTTCCAGGCAGAGGTTGTGGGCGGGAATGAACTTGTGGAGTTCGGTTTGATTTTGAGGGTAAGTGTCGCCCTCAATTTCTATGAGCATGTTCTCCGCGTGCTGCTGGATATTCAGAAGCAGTGCATACGAGAGATAGCAGAACGCTAAGTGCTTGACTCTCACAATGTGATGGTCATTCGTGAAGACTCTCATCGCGTCCTCCTTTGCAGCCGCAATCGTGGCTGGTTACGAGATTGGGCTTGTCGAGCGGCGGCAAGTCCGTTGTCCGCTTGCAATGGATACACTTGGCTCTCATGTTTCTGAACTCCTTATCATTGGCCTTTTGCGCCTGATTTTTATCAGGGCTTTGATGACTTCTTTCCTGTCAAAAGTGCGGTCTTCGGCAGGCTTTTGTTGCTCCTGCCATTCTGGTAGTTTTTGTTTCTTGGACATTTTTGGCCTCCCGTGGCGCGTCTCATGTGACCTTCCGAAACACACGAGCTACGCCCCATGAGAGGCCAAGAGGATTAGCTTGGCCGTTTTGTTTTTTAAGGTTGGGGTGGCGACTGCTTATCCTTCGAGCCGAAATAAAAGCCCAGAATAAGCATGGTGGCCGCCATAAACACTTCGGGGCTGATCTTCCCGAGTAAGAAGCCGGCGCATGTCACGCCAGAAAACGCGAGCAGCACGAACTTGGTGGCTGAAATTAGGGCGGCAATTTTGAGGATGATTTCTCGCATAGGTTTATAAAACATTAAGTTTTTTTGAGATTGCATCGAGCTTGGTCATGATGGTGTCCAGCTTCTCATCGGTGACGGCCCCCTTCTTTTCGCTTGCCTGGACCCGTACATCGAGGGCTTGGACGCGCGCATCATCACTAGCTTTATGCTCAGCGATTTGCTGCTTGCAGTAGGTCACGTCAGAGGCCATGGCTTGGATGTACATGACGCCACCGACCAAGGACAGGATCAGGAGCGCCACTATCCCAAGGGGAATGAGCGTACTGCCTGATATTAGGGATTTGGGTATGTTGGTTTCCATATTGGTTTTAAGTTACAAATTGCCTCATCGGAGTTTCCGTCAGGTCTATGAGCTGCATGTCGTCTATGCCGCAGTAGGTGTTGTTCAGCGTCGAAATAAAATCAAGAGATTTTACTTTGGCAGTAAACTCGATATTAACCCGCTGCCAATCCGCGCTGTTCGTGGCAATCCAAACCACGTCGCTTCCGTACTGTTGGA
>JAQULH010000041.1 GCA_029004215.1 Patescibacteria group bacterium
ATGAAGAGCGGCGATGCGGTCATCTTCTTCAATTATCGCCCTGACCGCGCACGTGAAATGACCAAGGCTTTGGCTTTGCCTGACTTTGATAAGTTCCCGCGCCAGGTTTTGGAAAACTTCAGACTCGTGACCATGACTGAATATGAAAAGGATTTGCCGGTAGAGGTTGCCTTTCCGCCGCAGTTGGCAGAGACCTGTTTGGCGCGCGTGATTTCCGATGCCGGATTCCGCCAACTCCATATTGCTGAGACGGAAAAATATGCGCACGTCACTTTTTTCTTTAATGGCATGCGCGAAGACGAGTTCCCGGGTGAAGAGCGGGTGATCATCCCTTCGCCGCGCGTTTCGAGCTACGACGCAGTACCGGAAATGTCCACGCCGCAAATTGCGGACCGCTTGGTCAAGGAAATTGCCGGCGGACAATACGATTTCATTGTAGCCAACTTTGCCAACCCGGACATGGTGGCCCATACCGGCAAATTCGATGCTACGATCAAAGCGCATGAGTCAGTAGATGCGGCTATCGGCAAAATAGCTGATGCGGCTTTGGCTGTGGGCGGGGCCATGCTGATTACGGCTGACCACGGCAATTCAGAAGAAGTTGTTAATTTAACGACCGGCGCCATGGATAAGGAACACTCGACCAATCCAGTGCCTTTCATAATCGTGGGCAAAGCCTTTGAAGGCCTGCGTGCGCCGACCGGCGACGTGATCGGCGGCGACTTAAGCATGACGCCTCCGGTTGGCATGTTGGCTGATGTGGCGCCAACCATCTTGAAGATCATGGAGTTGCAACCGCCGTCAGACATGATCGGGCGGCCGCTCATATAAAGTTAGAAATCAGTAATATATGTCTAAAGAATTTTTTACGGGACAAATTTCCGAGGCGAACCAACAATCGGAGAATCCTTTTCGTGTCGTTGCCGAAGGGCGGTACAAGGCAGAAACTCTTGAACGGTATAAGGAAGCGAAAGACGTGTTACTGAGAAAGCTCGAAAAGATCGACCCCGCTTTGACGGTTCGCATCGGCGAACTTTTAAATTCCTATAAAGGTAAATTCGGCGAAGGCGCGGAAGTTTCCACTTTCCAGCTCTTGGATCGCTGTGATCCGGATAATGTCAGGGGTAAGAATATCAATGACGCCAGGATCAAGGACTGGTATGAAAAAGCCCTGCAAGTTTTCGAATCGGATGAATTCCGGCGGTTATATGAAATTTACCCCAGCATGGCTCGGGATCTTTCTTCGCAGAATAATTTCGGAGGCGATCCGGGTGGGCTTTATGAGGCTAAGTCCGGAGCGGATGCGATAGCCAGCGTCTTTGGTGATTTGTTTTACGAAACCGCTTTCCATGGAAGACATTCGGCGGATTTCAATACGGAAAAAACTTGGGAAACGCTAGAAAACAATATCGGAATATTTCGGAGCTTGGTTGGCTGCCTCGCGAACGACGAAGGTTCCAAGATAGCAGCCAAAATCAAAGAGATTTGCGCGAACGCACAGAAAGCTCAAGACCAAACCAGTTCCTCGGAATCAAGCGGTTTGCGCGATAAAGCCGAAAGGGAAACCGAGTCCTGGTTCATCAAGGTTGTATGCGGCTATGCATCAGAAAGAGATCCGCGCTGGCAACCAAGTAACCCGGAGGCCGCTTTCGAGCTTTTGCGCAATTTTTACCTGCCGGCTTTTAGGACATTTCTTGAGGAAAGAGGCGAGAAAATTTTTGAAGGCTTTGATGGAGCTATCGACTGGAATCAGGGTATTGAACGGTATGTCTACGATTACGATCATAAGCGCCGTTCAGAATGGTTTGATCGAGAAGCCTGGGCAACCATCGATGATTTTCGAGCCATCGAAGAAGCCTGGCGGAGCTACGAGCTAGCTCCAAAACCGGAATCCCTCAGCACAGTGATAGCGCTGGATAGGGAGGGTCGGGCTGCGGCCAGGATTCTAAAAAGGTTTTGGAAAGAGGACGGGCATGAGGCAGTCCCTAAAATTCATTTCCTGAACCCGAAATTCCTGACTGGAGCGCGCTCGGCCTTTCAGGAAGGTGGTCATGTCACGCTCGATAAAAACGCATCCCTGGAGTTACTGCGCGAGGAGATGCCGGAAATGATCAAGCTGACCAAAGAAAAGTCCGGCGATGTATTGTTGATTGATGCGACAGTATCTACGGGTATAAGTTTCCAGGTCGTGGGCGATTTGCTGGGCGACCTCGTGGGTGATAAAAATCGTATAAAATATTGGTCGCTTACGGGGGCGACCTCGCCGCAAGGCAAAGGCGATCTGAAACAGTTCGGTTATTACGGCGTTGAATCGCCCAAAGCGACAGATAAGCCGACGGTCCTCTCTAAACGACGAAAGGACGTGCGAGCGGCGGCTGACTTTACCGCCCGTCTTAATTATGCGCTAAATATTTTCTTTGACGTCAAAAAAGCGGATCAGACCGAGAAAGCGCGCGAGCTTGGCGAGCGTCTTCTGGCCGAGCGGCAATACCCCATACTGGCGCGACTCATAAGAAAACTGCCCTTGACCGCTGAAGAGGTCAAACCGATAGCCCGCGAGGCCATCGAACACGGTGACTTTGAAATCGGGCAAAAGTTGATGTCTTGGCTGGTCATGAATGTGTAGTTTGTTTGATGTTTGTATCTTGTTTCTTGATGTTTACTAAGTTATGCCAGCTGATGCCTTGATAGTCATAGCCATACAGAATTTTTTTACCAGCTCAACGCTTGGTGAGTTAGTGGCTGTGTTTTTGGCGCGTTTTTGGATTTTTGCTTTTGTGCCTTTCTTGGCTTGGCTGTGGGTTTATGGGACAAAAAAGGACCAACATGCCGTTAAAGAAGCTTTGTGGTCAGCCGGCTTAGCCATCTTGATTGCCGAATTGTTAGCCCTGACTTTTTTGAGGTTCAGGCCGTTTTTAGCTTTCCAACAGATTTTAGTCCTGATCCCTCCGCCTCTGACCAGTTCTTTCCCGTCCATCCATACGGCCATCTCTTCAGCTATCAGCTCAGCGCTTTATCTGGCTGACCGGCGTTTGGGTTTATTGGGGCTGTTTATCCTTTTAGGCGTGGCGATTGGTAGGATGGCCGCCGGCGTTCATTTCCCGACTGATATTTTGGGGGGATTGTTTGTGGGCATGGCATCGTTTATAATCGTGAGACTGGGCCACCGAGCTTTGAGAAAAAATAACAATAAGTAAACTTGTCATTTCGACTAAGCGAAGCGCATGGAGAAATCTTCGTTGACTAAGATCCCTCGACTCCGTAAACTCCGCTCGGGATGACATAACATAGGATTATGAAAAAAATATTCTTTATCTTTGCTCTTTGCATTTTGCTCTTTGCATTATTTTTGGCCTGGTTCGTGCCGTCGGCTTTTATCGGATCGCCATCCCAATCATCCATCCCGATCACAATACCTGAAAATGCCAATGCCAAAGCGGTTGCTGATTTGTTGGCCAACAAGGGCATCATCACTTCGGCTTTTGGTTACCAAGTATATTCTTATATTGACGCAGCTGCCCGCCATCCGCGCTCAGGGGAATTTGTGGTTGCACCCGGTGCCTCATATCGGTCTTTGGCGCGCCAGTTTTCGTTCGGTCCCACGCGCAACGAAATTACCATCCGCATTTTGGAAGGCGCCACGTTGGAAGATATCGGTCTTGAGTTGGGCAAGTGGGATGTGACTGCCCGGTCTTTTTCCGATTTAGTGGGCAGTGCCAAGCAACATACCGCCTTTTCAGCGCCTTTGCGCCAACAGTTTGAGTTCTTAAAAGACTTGCCAGCCAGCGCCACGCTCGAAGGTTATCTGTTTCCAGATACTTATCGGGTCTGGAAAGACCAGCTGCCGCTGGGTTTTATCTTGAAACAACTCCAAGAGTTTAATAATCAAACAGATGGCTATGCGGCCGAAGCTGCCAAGCAGGGGAGGACTTTAAAGGATGTCGTGACCTTGGCATCCATGGTGGAAAAAGAAGGCAAGACGCTGGATGAGAAAAAAATGATTGCCGGGATTTTCCTCAACCGCCTAAAGCTCGGCATGAGGTTGCAGTCTGATGCCACGGTCAATTATGTGACTGGCGCCAACCGAGCGCGCCCTTCGCTCGATGATCTGGAAGTTGACTCGTCATATAATACTTATAAGCATGATGGTCTGCCGCCCGGCCCAATCTGCAATCCTGGCAAGGATTCGCTCGAGGCTGCTTTGCATCCGACGTCCAGCAATTACTATTATTATCTGCACGACGAAAGCGGAAAGATTTATTACGCTAAAACAATCGAAGAGCATAAGGCCAATCGGGTAAAAGCTTACGGTGAATAAAAAAGTCCCTCCAAACCAGGACGGTTCAGAGGGGTGTGGTGGTGATCACGCCGGTGGCGTGGTCGAGGGCTGGTTGCTGGGTAGCTTGGGTGGAGCAGAGGATCGCCCGAGGTTGTGTTTGGCGATCATTTTCTCTACGGTGTCCAAGCCTCCAGTCATGAGGTGCCGGAACATCTGGTCTCTTCGCTTGTCTGACACAGGAAGCGCGACTGTCAGGTCAACGACCCTTAAGCAACGCGAGAGCAGGGTCATCTCAGCAAAGCACCCAGAGTGTTCCCGGATGGCCAGGAAGACGGCTTCTTCGTTGACTCCGTATTCCACGGCGACCCAAGCGCTGACCGGCCCGTGCAAGAAAGTGCTATTCCTCCGTTGAGGACCTGTGAGTTGTGACAGCAGAAGGGATTCATAGCGGTTCAGCGTACTGACCATTTGATCGATGGGCATGGCCCAAGCAAAGTCGTGGCACAGCCCGGCCAAGCTGGCTTGCTCTACGTTCAGTCCGTAGACTTTGGCGGCCAAGTCCATGGCGTGCATGGTGTAGACCGTGTGCTTGAACCGTTCGTACGGCAGTCTCTTCTGAAGCGTTAGCAGTATTGCCTCTGTCATGTAACCTCCTTGGAGGGTTGATTAAACCAGATATTGTTAAACTTGTCTAGGGTATAAAAAGGTCATGATTGACATGAGTTTGTATCAACTGCGATGGCTTGCTAAACTCAGAACTCAACGAAGCTCGAATCTCCGCTCCGCTGAAGCTCGAATCTCGGTAGGTAAAAAATCGAGCTTCGAGATTCCAGCTTCGAGCTTCGACTTATGATTGATTTCAACCGTGAATTAAACCAGGAACAGCTGGATGCCGTGCTGCATGGAGATGGCCCTTGTTTGGTTTTAGCTGGTGCCGGGTCTGGCAAGACGCGGACAGTGACATATCGCGTGGCTTACCTTTTGGAGCAGGGTGTTGATCCCTCGTCCATTTTGCTTTTGACGTTCACCAACAAAGCGGCGCGCGAGATGTTGGATCGCATCAGCAAGATAGTTGGCCCGCAATCCAAGGGCGTTTGGGGAGGCACTTTCCATGCCGTGGCTAACCGCCTCTTGCGTTCATTTGCCCCGTCCCTTGGTTACACGTCCCAATTTTCCATCTTGGACGAGGATGATGCCCGTAGCCTGCTTAAAGCTGTCTTGAAAGAGGCCAAGATCGATCCCAAGGCCCGGCGTTTCCCATCTCCGGCCGTGATCAGCAACTTGCATTCCTATGCCCGCAACACAGGCCTCGAGTTGCGCGAAGCTTTGGAGATTAAGTATCCTAATTTTCTTGATTGCTTAAATGACCTTGATTTTGTTAACCAGCAATATGATAAGCGAAAGGCTATGGCCAATGCCATGGATTTTGACGATCTATTAGCCAACTGGCTGCGTGTTATGGAAGAGCAGCCGCAGATTGCGGATTTGATCAGCCGCCGTTTCCGCTTTGTGCTGGTAGATGAATATCAAGACACGAACGCGCTGCAAGCTCGTATCGTAGGCAAGCTTGGCCATGCCCATCGCAATATTTTTGTGGTAGGGGACGATGCTCAATCCATTTACTCTTTTCGCGGGGCTGACGTGAAAAATATTTTAGCTTTCCCTGGTCAATGGCCAAACGCTAAGATGTTTAAATTGCTTACCAACTATCGCAGCACGCCGCAGATATTAGAGGTAGCCAATGAATCGCTCAAAAATAACGTCAACCAATATGAAAAAGATTTGATCGGACTCAAGGCATCGGGAGTCAAGCCGTATCTCGTCTCTTGCCCATCAGCCAGGCAAGAAGCCTCTTTCATTGCTGACCAGATCTTGCTTTTGCGCAGCCAGGGTGTGGCCTTGGGCAACATGGCTGTGCTTTTCCGTGCCACTTCTCATTCGCAAGCCTTGGAATTTGAGTTGATGAAGCGTGACATCCCGTTTGAGTATCGCGGTGGCGTCAGGTTTTTTGAACGGGCACACATTAAAGATATTCTTTGTTATTTAAGAATTCTCGAGAACGTTAAAGATGAAACAGCCTGGCTGCGCATCCTCAACATGCAAAGCGGCATTGGAGCGGCTTCTGCCACGCAAATTATTTCGCAATTACGTGAGTTGACGAACGCTAATCAGATTCTGGGGATTGATAATTCCATTGTCCCGGCCCGGGCCTTAGGCGGCTGGCAAGAGGCGCTTAACATGTTCCAACTCATGCTGTCTTCAGGTTCTGAGATTGTGAAAGAGACGGATAATAAACCCGGTCGCATGATTCGCGCTTTATCGTCTTCTGACATGTACCGACGTTATCTCGAGAGCGAATATCCTGATTGGAAAGACAGGATAGAAGATTTGGAGCAATTGGCATCCTTTGCAGATGTCTATCCTGATGTGAGTGCTTTCCTCGCCGACTCAGTGCTCGAAGGCGCTGGTTTTGTCGCACCGGGAGGCAAAAATGCCAGGCGCAGCACGCAAGATGATGAGCGGATAATCCTCTCGACCATCCATCAAGCCAAAGGTTTGGAATGGGATACGGTGTTTGTCATTCACCTCACCAATTTAGGTTTTCCTAATCCGCGCGCTTTGGAAGAAGAGGATGCTATCGAAGAAGAGCGCCGGCTTTTTTACGTGGCAGTGACCCGCGCCCGCAACCG
>JAQULH010000042.1 GCA_029004215.1 Patescibacteria group bacterium
CTGACGTTCCCTCCAAAGCCGAATTCCTATCCAGCATAGGGCTTCAGCTCTGCGATTTCTTGACTAAACAATTTCAAAAACGTAATATAGCCGCGCAATTTGAGAGAGAAGATTATTTGCGACGGTACTCCGTTCCGTCGCTGCATTCGTCCTGAATGCTAAAGCTACGCTTTATCATTCCGTCCTCACTTGCGACGGTAGCTCAGCTGGTAGAGCAGGGGCCTCTTAAGCCCAAGGTCCCGGGTTCAAACCCCGGCCGTCGCACCAGACAAAAAACCCTGAACGGGGTTTTTTGTTTTTCAAGATAAAAAAGTAGCCCGGGTTGGGGGCTAGAGCAGAAAGATGTCCGGAGTGACAAGGTTGGGCGGCGGATTGTCGACCGGGAAAGCCTCAAAAAGAACGGCTCTCCATGGCAGGTAGGCCACGCCGATTACCTTCTCCCCGTTTACGGTGGATGACCTGACGTATTGCAGTTCCGAGATCGATTTCGACTTGAACGGATAAACCGAATCGGATTGGATCCGGCCGTCCTCCATCATGGAAATCAACCAGACGATCAGGTATACGATCTGGATCGCGCTGGGCAACCGGCGGAATACTCCGCTTTCGCCATGGGCTAGAGCGTCGCCTTTCCCTTCCGCGGACCAGAGCATCCAGGCCTTGTCGCGAGTGGCAACCAACTCAAGCATAAAGTTCTTATCGATTTTCGTCGGCAGGTTCATGGCAATGCCGCGCCGCATCAACATCGGGAAAATATTCGTGAGCAGATCGATGCCGGACGGACACCAGGCCATATGTCGAACGCCGTCCCTGATTTCGTCGTAGACGATAGTCGATCCAGAGTCCACGATCAATCGCGGGACTTGAACCTTAGGCAGATTCAAGCGTTTAGCCAGCAAACCATACGATCCCTGGAGCGATTCCCAATGGGCTTTCGTGAAATTGGCGAGATTGCAGGCCGGGGTCACGGCTTCTTTCGACCATTGGATGGCAGCTGATTGTTCGTCATCCGACATGTCATCCTCCTTTAAAGAGCGACTCTATTTGCGGATGAATTTATACCATGCCGTAAGTAGATCGTCACGATCAAGCTGATTTGCCTCGCTTCCTGTTCGGATAATAAATAAACTCCCCTTCCGGATCTGTCCCGACTTTACTTGCCCAGTCGGCTTCATCCTCCCGGCCATAACCCGTCTCCATGGAAATCTGCCTGCCTAACGTCCTAGAATAAAAAAAGAGGCTTCCAAGCAAATATTTTAAAAACGGCTTACCGGGATCCCAGTGCGCTATGCAAGCCTCATACCTTTCATCCAACTTATCTGGCTCCATCTTATAAACGGCCAAAGAAGGAATAGAATCAATCGTCTCTTGCAGAAAAAGCTCCAGCAGATCGCGCAAAGCCCTTTTTGCCGAAACGTTTCCCTTTTGGGACAGGGCAGCCAGGCACCCGCAAAGATTGTTGCGGGTTTCTATTTCCTCTGGGCTCTTGGCCGTCACCATGGTGTATAAGCTCCCTTTGAATTCATCCAAAACCGTTTGGACCTCGCTTTCGTCTTCATAGGCCCGCATCTCCTCAAGCTCCTTGTTCCGCCTGCCCGGCTTCCATTTCGCGAACCATTCGGGACCCAACTCCTTGATCAACCCAAGCCAAGTAACGTCGCCCTCGCTCTTGCGAATTTTTTTATCCAAACTGTTGTACAACTTGGTATCCTTAGATGCCAACCACGATAGACTAAAGGCGGCCGGCTGCTCTTTAGCCAGTAAATCTTTGAGAGCTTTCTTATCCTGCTCCAAAGTGGCAGGCGGCGTTTGCCATTTGAGCTGCCATTCGGCCGGCAACTTTTCCATGTAAAAACTCCAGCTTATGATTTTTTTACTAACGTATAAATTCAATTTCTCGAACAATTTGGGATTGTGATCATGGATCCAGTTCGGATGAATTTCTTTCGGACGATTCTCAACCGGAATAGACTCAAGATAATTCGCAAGTTCCCGGGCCAGCTCGTACGGCCTCTTCTCCTTCTGTTCGGGTGAAAGGCGCTTAGCCTGTTGGAACCTATCTTTCCAAGGCTCATGCAAAGAATCAGCCAAGGCTTGCCAACCCCCCATTGACTTAGCCAGCTTCCGGAGCCTGGCACTCAAAGGCTTGTTTTGACATTCAATCCAATAAGGGCCGAACAATTCGGGGTTCTTTTTATTTAGTAAATCCTCTAAAATCTGAATATCCGGGTCGCTTTCCATGGAGCGCCCTTCCCGCGCGAATAGCTCGGCCTCGGCTGTCATACCTTTGAAGAATTATGCCACGATCCGGCAATTTAATGAATTGAGCAAAACTTCTTGTCAACCAACAAATAATCCCCTATCATTCTGCCGCCGGCACCCATAGCTCAGCTGGATAGAGCGCTTCCCTCCGAAGGAAGAGGTCAGACGTTCGAATCGTCTTGGGTGCACCATCAAAAGAACCCGCGAGGGCTCTTTTGTTACATTATAAAAAACCCGCTTTGGAAAGCGAGCAGAAGACGTGAGGCGGATCACCGGAGAGGACCTGTGATGAAATGAAACCAGATTTCTGATGAACAGGGTTCATCGTTTCTTTCAGGTTTTGGATAGCGCGCTCTTGAGGGTCGAAAAAGAACGAGTTGTTGAGAGCGATGTGCCTCCTTAAGCAAGGTCAGAGCCTTACTGAGCGGCATCTTGGATGCGGGGGGCGAATCGGACGTTTGCATTTGAAGACATCTCCTTATTGGGCTTGATCAATAATCGAATTTTACGCATAGATTTCTTATCGTGCAAATTACTGTTTCCTGCAACTCGACGCGATATGCACTTATATCAATACCGTCACTTTTCTATTATCCCCTTTCAGTGTGTTATGCTAGCCTTTGCTTAAACTCTAACCTATCACCATATGCCTCAAGCTTTCCATGCCAACGTCTTCAGCGACGCCAAGGCTAACGCTTTTTTCCGCAAGGAGATTGTCACCATGACCGGTTCGCAGGTAACGCTCATGAGCATTCCGCCGGGCGGCGAAGTGGGCTTGGAAACCCATACCGACACGGACCAAATACTAATCTTCGTGGCCGGCACAGGTAAAGCCGTCATCGAAGAAGCGGAATCGCCAATTGAGATCGGATCCATGTACGCCATACCGTTGGGCACAAAGCACAACTTCATAAACACCGGCAACGAAGATCTTAAGATCATCAGCGTTTACGCGCCGCCCGAACATCCGGTGGGCACCGTTCACCAAACAAAAGCCGAGGCTGACGCGGCCGAAGCCACCAAATAATTGTCAGCATAAATCAAAAACCGCCTCTTGGCGGTTTTTGATTTATTAGCTAAGATGTCCGCCTCGCTTTCGATTTCAACCAAACCTCGGCTGTTATTCGCCGGATTGGCACGGAGGCAACCATGCTCTTTAGGCACGAAGACATAGTTCAGGCCCTCGCGGGCGGCGACATCAACGACCCCAAATATTTCGCGGCCGTCTACCAAAAACTGGTATTGGACCGACCGGACGACCCCGACAAACGAGCTGCCCTGCAGACGAACGGGAAGGATCCGAGCGACTATCCGAAGCAGTTTGAGCTCTTCCTAACCGAAGACCTGCCAACCTCCAGCGATAATTCCATGACCACCTTGGAGATCATCGAAAAGATCGTCTTCAAGCTTGGATTTTTCGCCGAACAGACCGGAGCGAAAATCAAGGATTTCCTCTGGTGGGATATCCTGGCCAGGCAACGCGCATTGGTAGCCACGCTCATCCGCGAAGATCATGAATTCCGGGTCTACTTCTACTGGAAAAAGACGAATAAAGGAGAAGTTCACCCAATGCATCGCGGCGCGAAGATTAGCTGCTATGCCTCTCCCCACGTGCCCGGTGGCCTTGCCTTAGTCATCGAAGCTCAAGCCTACGAAGAGATGCGGGAAGCGTACGAGCAATGGCTCAAAACGCCTCTAGTGTTGCCCACCGACTTCAAGCCGAATAAGGCTGAGTCCGTCTCGGCCATGCCAATCAACACCCTCGCGATCCCGGCGGACTGCTAACGCCGGTTTTTTATTACCCACGACCCGAAAGCATCCGACGCATGAAGATCAAATTATATAGAGTCATATTCATGGGCAAATCCCAAGTGCCGATCAAATCCACCTGCTTGCCTCCCCAACCGTTCTTGAACCGCGTAATGCCTTCCCAAGATTTTTTATACAAAGGCGAAGAGATGTTGGCGGGGTTCACTCCCCAAAAATCGTAGATTTTATTACCTTCCTGCTTGGCGGCCCTAATGGCGTCCCAATGCAAAGCGTAAGGCGCCATGGCTTGGCGCATGAGGTGCGAAGACGCGCCGTAAAGGTAAGTCAGGGTTTGGCCATAGACGACTTCAAAGTTGGCGGCCAGCATGGCGCCGTTCAGTTCCGCCACCCGAAGGCGCGCCATTTTGGCGGCCGCCAAAGTCTGCAAAGTCTTGTAAATATAATTCGACGAGTGTTGGACAAAGCCCGCCCGCGTTTCCGTTTCACGCATGAGCTTCAAAAATTGGTCAATGTCGGCCGGATGGGAAGTCACTCTGGTTTTCACACCGTGGCGTGTGGCGATTTTGATGTTGTAGCGAGTTTTCTCGTGCATGCGTGAAAGCAGTTGCTCCTCCGATTGCGTCAAATCAAGCAAATTCGTGCTGGAAGGATCAAGCGAGAGCGATCGGATGAACCTTGGCGGGAGATCCCTGGTTTGCGATTCAACCCGGACGACCGGCTCGAAACGCCAGAACAAGCTGCGGGGCAATCTCCCCTTTTCCGCCATCAAGCTGATCAAATGGGAAATCAAAGCGCGATAATTTTCCCGGCTGACTTTGGGCGAGATGACCGGACCGCGTGAGGCGTACCAATATCCCAAACCTAAAATCTTTTTTCGATATTCGCCCTGCACGGCGCAAAGCCACTCCCCGTTGTCATCCGCCAAAGCGAAACGACGCACGGGATAACCAAGCGACCGCCTGAACTCGCCCCAAGCCCAAGACTGGGTGAATTGGGTCCAAGGCTGCTTGAGTTGGAAAATCTCCCAATTAGCCGGATCATTTACCTCCAATAGATGCATAACCGGTTAAGTCTATTTGCTAAGGATTTTTAAAACTGCGCGAAGGCGGACGGAAGTATCACCCGTTTCGACCGGAACTTTTTTAGCCGCTTCACGCGCTTGAAAAGCCGTGTAACCGAGATTGGTCAAAGCCTCAATTAATTCGCGGTCAACATCGCTTGTGACGCCGACTTCCACCAACTTGCCTTTGAGCTCAAGTACGATTTTTTGCGCTGTTTTTTTGCCAAGCCCCGGCAATGACGCCAGCCAATCCGCGTCGCCCTGCGCCAACCTGGATTTTAAATTATCGAGCGGCGCGGCCGCGCAAACCGCCATGGCGACTTTTGGCCCGACGCCCGAAACGCTTAAAAGTTTTTCAAAGAATTCCAATTCATCCATGCTCAAAAAAGCGTACAGGTCATAAGCGTCTTCGCGGATCTGCTCGTGCAAATAAACCCGCTTGTCCGCGCCGACCGACAAGCTGGACAAAGTGCCGGTATGCGCCCTCAAGCGGTAACCAAGGCCGTTGACTTCCAGAATAAAAAAATCCAAGAAAACTTCGGTAATCATGCCCTGCAAAGTGACCAACATACAGGCTACAGCATACCGCAGATGCCGCTTGACGTAAAAGCCATCTGCCATTAAATTACCGGCGCTGTTCAACTCCAAGGAGGTACGCCGTGGCTGAGAACTACACCCGATTGAGCAAGAACAAGCGCCGGTGCGTGCGCCAAATCCTGAGCAGGGTTCGGAAGGCTGCACAGACGCACTCCAACTTCAAATCCCGAAGCGAACTCCGGAAGGCCGTCGTCAACGACCTCTTGGGCGGCGAGAAGGCCGAGGCCATCGTCAGGGCACGTACGCCCAAGCCTGTATCTCGAGTCGTTCCTGAACATAACTTCTGCCCCGTGTGCCAACGCCTTACCAAGTTCAGGAAGGGCGAGTGCCAGGAACACGAAGTCAAGTACTGCAGCATGTGCCGAGCGATGACGCCTCGCACGGCCAATGACAAATGCGTCAAACACGTCGTCACCTGGTGCAGCGATTGCCGGGTTGACCGCGCTTTCGTGAATGGCAGATGCGTCGACTCGCACCTTCACCCTCTCCCCTCTCCCCCGCGCAAACTTGGCGGATCATCCATCTGGGGATACTGACGCGCTTCGCGTCATTTTTTATAACGAAAAAACTCCCTGATCCGAGGATGGTTGGATAGGGAGTTCGTCGTTCGCCAGGACGGCGAAGACGTTAGGGGTTTTCGATGGGCGGCGCGGCACCAGGAGGCAGTCCTTCGACATTGCCTTCG
>JAQULH010000043.1 GCA_029004215.1 Patescibacteria group bacterium
CATGGTGCGACCAGGACGATTTGAACGTCCGACCTCCTCCTTCGCAGGGAGGCGCTCTATCCAGCTGAGCTATGGCCGCTTATGCCAATTAACAACTAATAATGAATAATTAACAATTATCGGATTTTCCAATTCGCAACTATTAATTGTTAATTTGTGAATTATTAATTATATCCTAAGGAGCCGCCCCACGATATCAGAAAAATGCTCCTCGCGCAAGACCAGGTTCTCAGGCAGGTATTTGAGCAAATGTTGGCGGATGGCAATGGGGTCCTCGTCCTCTAAAAAGACTTTTAGCCTAGGTTTTGGGCTATACCTGCGTTCCACGTAAAGCACCTTGGTAAAAGGCGGGTGGTAAATGATCGAAAAGTTAAAAAGCTTGTCAAAAGGCACAAAATCACCGTCCAGCACAATGCCATTATGGCCAACTTGGACCAGGATTTTACGCGGGTCTTCATTGCCGGCTAGCATCAGGATCACGGCGCTGATGAGCACAATCAAGCCAAATAAATAGTTGGATGACCAGATGCCATAAGCCACGCAGGCGATTGTGATCAAACTGACAATTAAGTACCAGTTTGGCGTCCTTGGATGGTGCTCATGTTCGGGCATTTCCCAAACAAAAGCGTCTTGCGATTCAGCAATTTGCCGCAAAGTCTCAGGCGTATAGGCCATATAAAGCCATTATATCACATTTGACCGCTGTAAGAAGGGTCTCGACAATCAAAGGCTTTTAGGCTAAACTGACGGGCATAATTGGTTTGGAGAGGTGTCAGAGTGGTCGAATGAGCCGGACTTGAAATCCGGTGTGGCCGCAAGGTCACCGTGGGTTCGAATCCCACCCTCTCCGAGTGCTGTTCATACAGATGGACGGCAATCGGAGAGCGAAATAAATTATTTTTTATGCCTGAACCAACAACTCCAAAAAACTCAATTGCGAGAAACATTTTTTGGAGATTTTTGCCCTTTTGGATTTTCTTGACCTTTTTCAAGTTTGGCGGCGGGCTGCATTACTCGCTCGTCTCCCCTCTTGGCGAAAGGCTCTTGCCCTTGTGGGTCGTAGGCTTGCTCATGGGCGGCGGATCACTCATACAACTTGTTCTCGACGTGCCGGCCGGCTATCTGCTCGACCGTTTTGGTTATTTGAAACTCCTGAAAATCACGACCTTTTTGTTCCTTTTCGCGGCAGTCTGTTTGCTCTTTGGGCTGACTGAGGTGACCTATCTTTTGAGTTTGCTCATGAGCACTTTTGGTTGGCTCTTTTTCGGCCCGGGCGTCAACGCTTATGTTCTATCGCAAGCGCCCAAATCACATGCCGGAAAATTCATGTCACTGCGGGATATTTTTGGCTCGCTGGGCATCGTGCTCTCGAGCGCTGTGCTGCCCCTTGTCTTACTGCTCTCTCCCCAACAAACCGGCTATATACTTTTCGTGATTTTGTCCATCGCTTTGGTCATGCTTTTCTTCAGTCCCAAAGTTAAGACTTTGGTCCATGCGGAAATCAAAATCCCGACTCACCACTATTACATCAAACGGCACTACCTGCACGACACGCTGAAGATGATGGGTAAGCTCAATCCGGCCAGCACCATGCTCGTCATGCTAAACCTGGCTGCCTCGACTTTTTACGGCATCATCTGGTTTGTTGTCCCGCTGGTCATTGCCCATCAGGCACAAGCCGGGATGCTTGGCCTGGGATTAGGCATCTTTGATTTTTCAATTGTAGTCCTCGGATTTTTGATCGGTAACTTGGCTGACAAATTCAATAAACGGGCTCTTGTTTTCTTTGGATTACTCTTATTCGCCATCTGCGGCATCCTGCTGGGCTTTAACTTTGGTTGGTTGTTCATAATCTTCGGTTTCCTGGCGACCACGGGTGATGAAATAGCCGGCATCTCGCTTTGGTCATGGTTGCATTCTTTGGACAAAGACCATGCCCAGGACGGCGCAGTGGCCAGTGTGATAAATCTGTTTGACGACCTGGGTTGGGCCATAGGTCCCATGGCCGCCGGCATCTTATATGAATTGACAGGTGCAACCTGGACCATTGTCTTTGGCGCTATCCCGATTTTTGCCGTATGGTTGATTTACCAATTTATGATGCATAAACATCCTGCCTACTCGGCCATAACCGACATCCCCCACAAACCGCACCGCAGGCGCTTTAAATCCTGACAAATATATGAGTACTAAAGGCGTTTTTTCTGACCAACACAAGCTCTCGCTGTCACACAAGGAAGTGAACGTGAGCGGTTTTACCATCTCAATGAACTTTTGGGCCTGGGTCAGCCCCTGGATTAATCAACTTGGCAATGTGGATGATTTGGGCACCATGGTCAGCCTGTTTCATGGTTATGACATGGATTATTTCATAGACCGGGGTAAGTTCATCATGGCGCACAACGAGGTTTGCCGTAAACTTGAAGAGAATGAACTGCCCATGGACCTTGTTATGGAAAAAACCCACGAACTGGGAGAGCGTATACTCAAAATCGTGCTGGCCAATTACACAAAAGTCAAAAGACTCAGGATTGATGAGCTTGAATTGATAATGACTTCGCTCTTCAACTGGAGCCGCGAGATTTGCTCGTATGGTTACATGGCAGTGCTTATGGATTTTCCGGAAGAATACATCACTCCTCGCATGGAAGAAATTTTGAAATTAAAATGCAAGAACTCCAAAGCCGATGCCAGGTTAACGCTTATCAGTTCGCACTTGAAAAAACCGGCTGTCTTGGCCACTGAGGAGCTGTGCCGGCTTGTCTCGGCTGGTGGTAATCTTAATGAATGGTTGGACAAATGGTTCTGGCTTGATTTTGGCCACATTGGTACTCCCCTAACCGAAGACAAGATGCGCGAAAAGTATGCCCACATCTTAGCCGACAAGAACTCGGCGGAAGCTGAACTCGCGAAGATCGAACAATATCACTCGCAGATCCAGGATCGTCAGCAAACCCTGGTCAGTGAATTGGATCTGACGGATAAGGAAAAAAACATTTTTGAGACGGCTCAAAAATGTTCGTACCTCAAAGGCTACCGCATGGATATCCTGTCTGCTTCCAATGCCTTCTTTGACCATGTGTTTACGGCTTATGCTGAAAAGTGGGGTTGGGACAAGGATATTTTCAGGTTCTCGACCAAGGAAGAAGTCTTGAGTTATTTTGAGTCAACAAAACCGGATGTGAAAAAGATCCTATCCAGGAAACAAGAATCTGTCTGGGCAGTGAATAACGATAATGAAGGCGTCATAATCTTGCAGGGCAAAGAGGCCGACGATTTTGTTGCTTCGCGCCTGGTAACTGAAATCGAAAGCATGTCGTCCGAGTTGATCAAGGGCAACACAGCTTACCCGGGCGTGGTCAAAGGCCCGGTCAGGATTGTCATGAACGCATCAGACTTGGGTAAAGTCCAAGACGGCGACGTGTTGGTGGCTGTGCAAACGACTCCCGAACTTTTGCCTGGCATGAAAAAAGCTATTGCTTTTGTGACTGACATCGGCGGCATCACTTCCCACGCGGCCATTGTTTCCCGCGAAATGAAAAAACCTTGCGTGGTCGGCGCCAAGAACGCAACTAAAGTTTTGAAAGACGGTGACATGGTCAAAGTGGACGCTGACCATGGTTATATTTTGCTGTTACCATAAAAAAAGACGACACCTGTTAGCAGATGTCGCATAGACGAGAGAAGCTCAGCCTTGAGGCCAGAGCATGATGGCGAGGCGCTTCGCCTCCTTGAGGGTGCCAAACATGGCGCGGTGAATAAGGGGTTCATCTCGCCGGATTTCCTTGACCGTGCCCTCGGAGAACATACGCAGGGTTCCAACCTGGACACTATGTTCAATCGGCAAGACACTTTCCTGAAGCGAAACGACATCATCAGTGGGCAGGATCTCGATCCTGGCTGAGTTGACCACTGCCCCGCGGTCGAGTTTTGTGACCACGCGATGCGACACAGCTTCAGTCCAATAGTCGCCTATGACTTTTCGGACAAAGTAGAGCCGCGCGCAATGCACCCGGCGGCCATACATGCCGTCACCGCCAAAATCAAAGCCCGGCGGCCTTTCCGGATCCAGGGGCCCTGGGTGCTGGTTCACGATCATGTCCTGGTAGGCCTCGATGACATTGCCTGGCGTCACTGGCAGCCAGCCATACTGGCCGACAAAGTCCACGTCGCGCTTGCGGCACTCGGCCAAGATGGCTTCGCCGAATTCAGGACTGCCCGGGCAGCCGCGCTTGGGGCGAATGACGACGATGTCCTTGTCAGACATACCTTCAGCCAAGGCCTTTTGGATACCTCCGGCGTCGGGTTTGCTGGCAATCATGAGGGTTGGATGAACATGCGGCAGGCGGCCGTCTTTGCACGCGCGAAGGATCTCGCGGGCCGTGGTGCCTCCGCCGGAAATGAGCAATGCAACTCGCAACAATCCGTTCAACATGGTCTGCTCCCTGGTGGGGGTTGGGAAACTCGAAGAACTGCCAACATGTTACGGATTATGAGAGAAAAGGCAAGCTTCTGGTATAATACTGACATAACCTTTATATATGCCTATTTTGAATAAATCCACTTTGTTTTTCAGTGCTTTAATCGTCCTGGCCAGCATGGCCGCAGGTTGCCAGCAGACTTCGACGAATCAAACAGCTACATCCAAAGGCAATAAGACGAACGCGCCAATTAAAAAGAACTGCGATTTGCCACCGCCAACCATGTCCTCAGCAACGACGACCAATGCTTCTGGCCAAGTTGTCAGTGCTTCTCGCTCTAAAATCGCCACGGCCGAGGAAGCTATTCCCAAGATTTGGGCCGAGGCCCGTAAATGGTCTGCTGATGCTACACTGTCATCCGTTGATGGTTATTATGGCCAGGGCACTTCTTTAACACCAACTGATCCCAAGTTCCGATCCCATGCCGCCAGCGAACGCGGTGCCGTATGGGCTTGGAGCGGGACTTTTTACTCCCCTTCCAAAAAACAAAACATTTACCTCAGTTACATTGATGGGCAAACCGGTGGCTCGCTACCCAATAATTTGAGCGACGACGAGTTTAAGACATACACCAGCGGCAAACCATCCATTTACGCAGACATGAGCGACATGATTTCGTCCTGTCGAGTTTATGAAATTGCCCAAGAAAACGGTTTTGACAATAAAGCCAATTACCCGATATTTTTGGCTGTTGACTATCGGTCACGCACTAAATATCCCGGGCGCAAGACTTGGGTGTTGGAAGAACGCAGCCGCACTGACAATGACAATGGCAAAGAAATACAAGGCAAGGTTATTGCCACTTATCTGATTGACGGGCAGACCGGAGAACTCTTGGAAAAACGCGAAGGACGGGTTTATCAGTTCTAAAGTATAAAAAAAGAACCGCAGTCTGGTGGATCCTGACTACGGCGCGAAGCTGGCGGAACGGGGCTATTTCGTCCCCGAGACGATGGGAGGCGGGACGAGCGGCGGATCGCTCGATTGCCGAGGCGAGACGAAGATAACAGGCGCCTTCTGTAGCCCAACCCAAAACTCGTAGAAATCATTGTCAGGAGGGATATCCTGAGTCATGAGTTTCCTTGAGCCCCCTTCGGTTACTCCCATGTAGGTCACCGTGAGACGCTGGATACCATTTTTCCATAGCCGGCATTGGGCGAGTCTGCCCACTTCAATGGCTCCGCAGTAAACATCCTCGCCAACCTTGTCCAAAAGTATTCGCCTCTCAATCAAACCAAGAGAAAAATACTCCATTTCAAGCAACCCGTCTCTATTGGTTATAGTGATGGCACAGACGGAGACCTTATTACCTGTGGCTTGAGTGACTTCGACCAGTCTCTCCTCAGGCGTATGACGCTTGCCGCAACCCAAGGTTGTTACGATCGCGACCAGGAACACTACTACAAACTTGGTCGACATGGCAGACCTCCCCTTCAGAAGTAAAAACAGCGTTTCTAGTGCGTTGATATTAGTCAGAAAACTTGAGATTTGTCAATATCTAAAGCCTATATCTTGCCTTAAACATCACGATTTGGTATCCTTCAGGCGCATTAAATTCAGCCACGGAGAGGTACCCAAGAGGCTGAAGGGGGGAGATTGCTAATCTCCTAGGGGGTCTTAAAGCCCCGCGAGGGTTCGAATCCCTC
>JAQULH010000044.1 GCA_029004215.1 Patescibacteria group bacterium
TCGGCCATCTGTTGGTCTGTTTGTTGGAGAATCATATTGAGCTAAAGATTACCCCAGAATCTTTGAGCTGTGTAGTGCCTTGACATTGGGCCATTTTCGGCACATACTGATTATTCCGTCCTTTTTTACCCCTTCATGGAGGTTGGCGATGCTTATCAAGGAAAGACTGGCGATTCCAATCAAAGAAGACCACGGCACAAATATCCATTGGTGGGTGATTTTGGGAGCAGCGATCCTGGTTTTGATGGCGCTGTATGACATTACCCGGCAAACCTTTGGGTTGAATCTCACCCAGGTTTTCGTGGAATTGGCGTTGGTGACCATCATCATCTGCCTTCCAGCCACGGTCCTAGTGGTCCTGGCTACTGCCGTGTGGCACGCGCTCAAACAAAGCTCAAGGCAGGGAGCTTTGCTCTCGGCCATTGCTTTGGCCCCTTTCTCCATCTTCATGATCTACGCTCACTTTGACATGAGCCGCGCCCTTGCGCCGCTCAAGAACGAGTTCAATGAGCGTGTGACAGCCGGTGGCGATCGAGTAGGGCAGCCTTCGTTAGCTAACCTCACAAAGGCCCGTGACCAATATCTGGCAGCCTATGGCTATGTGCGGCTGGGCGGTTGGCGGACCAACGGAAACGAGTGCGATTGCACGGCTATTTATCTCTTCATCGGGGCGTTCTAGCGCCTCTTTTTCTTTTAGGCTAAACTTGTCTAGAAATATGGAACACATGCCAATTCCCGAGGCTGGACAGGTTTTTGGGTTAAAAAAAGAAATTCCATCATTTGGTGCAGTTTTAGGTGAATTGAAAAAGCCGGGTGGGCTCTTTGAACAGTGGGGGGATGCTTTGGGTGAACCTCACCGGGAAACAACGATTAACCGGCCGCGTCATTTGATGGGCAGGCAAGAAAAAATATTGGCCGATGTTGAAGATAGGACACATGAAGGCAAACAGTTTGATCCGACGGATGAGCAAACGGAGAAGGTGATAGCTACCATGGATCAGTGGATCAACGAATGGGCTAAGCAGAGAGCCGTCTCAAAAGATGTGGTTTTCGATTTATGGGTCTCTATCTTAAATAACTTGCAAAGTTTGGGACGGCCTCGATTGCACGCCGCATTAAAAACGGCCATTGGTCGCCATTTTTTAGAATAAGATAAAATTATGAACGTCCACGCTTGGAAACGCATTCACTTAGTCGGCATCGGCGGCATTAACATGTCAGCCGTGGCAAAGTTGCTTTTGGCGTCGGGCGCCACGTTAACAAGCTCTGACCTTGCAGCGTCTGAGATTACTGATGAATTGAAAGCCAAAGGCATCAAAATTGCTATTGGTCCGCACGACGAGCGCAATGTGCCGGCTGATTGCCAGGCAATAATCCATACCTCAGCCTCGCGGGATGACAATCCGGAGCGCCTGGCAGCCAAGCACCGTAATTTGCCAGATATTTCCAACTTCGAGTTTTTGGGAGAGTGGTTTAAGGATAAAAACGTCGTTTTGGTCACTGGTACGCACGGCAAAAGCACTACAACCGCTTTGCTGGGCAGTATTTGCACAGTAGCCGGCTTAGACCCGACGGTGATTATTGGTAGTAAGGTCGCCGGTTGGCCTGATTCAAACTTGAGGATCGGAAAATCCAATTTAGTAATCATCGAAGGTGATGAATATGCTAAACATTTTTTGAGTTTTCATCCAAAAGCTCTTATCATCAATAATATTGAGTTAGATCACACGGATGTCTTCAAAGATTTGGAAGATGTGCGCCATACATTTGAGCGCTTATTGCGACAGACAAAACATGGAGCGACAATTGTGGTCAACGGCGAATCAGAGGAAGTCATGAAAGCTGTCAGGACAATCAAGATGCACGAGATGAAGGTCATCCGTTTTGGCCGCAAGGAAACAATCAAGCTGCCAAGCCAGGCTTATGAGGCAATCATGAATTACAATCGCGGCACAAACGTCACCAATATCACAATTAAATACAGCGGGTCAGAAAGACTGTTGCAAACACCTTTGATTGGCGGCTTTAATGCCATGAACGTCACGGCGGCTGCTGTCATGGCCAAGGAACTGGGTGCTAAAGACGAGGCGATTGAATCAGCCGTCAAAGATTTCAAAGGTATTTGGCGGCGCATGGAATTAATCGGCGAGCAAGCAGGAGTGCCAATTTATTCTGATTATGGCCACCATCCGACCGCTGTGCGCGAGACTTTATCCGCAGTCAAACAAGCTTTTCCTGACAAACGGATCGTGCTTTGCTTCCAGCCTCACCACAAAAATCGCACCAAGCATCTCTTCGATGAATTGGTGACTTGCTTTGACCAAGCTGACGCTCTTGTCCTGTGCGAGATTTACGACGTGCCTGGCAGGAGTGCGTCGGAAGATGCTGATATGACGTCGCAAAAGCTGCTCGAAGCAATCAAATCGAAGCTCGAAGCTCGAATCTCGAATCTCGATCCGAAAAACGTCCAATATGCTTCCGACCCGGCAGCAGCTATCAAACAAACTTTCGCGTTGCTAAAGCCGGGCGATATCTGCATAATTATGGGAGCAGGGGATATTGACTCTGCCCTGCGCGACCAAATGAAAATTAAGAAATAGAAAATATGACTCCAGAAACCATTGCCGCTTTCAAGAAACAATTCCCAAATATCGTTGAGAACGAACCGATGAGCAAGCATACTAATTTGCGCATTGGCGGGCCGGCGCGGCTTTTTATTGTGGCTGACGAGCCGAGCGTGCTTTTGGATGCTGCGGCCGTGGCCCGCAAGCTTGGGACGCCTTGGTATGTATTTGGCGGCGGCTCAAACATCTTGGTCTCTGACCAAGGCTATGACGGGTTGATGATTCAAATCGCTTTCCGCAACATCAAGCTGCGCCAGCAAACAGCCACCATCGAGGCCGGTGCCATAACGTCAGCCGCAGCGCGCCAGACAGCCGAAGCTGGTTTGTCTGGCCTTGAATGGGCAGTGGGCGTGCCCGGCACAATCGGCGGCGCAATTTATGGCAATTCTGGTTGTTATGGCAGTGAGATCAAAGATAGTTTGGTGACTGTTGATTGCCTTGATAAGGAAGGCAAGCCAGTGGTCTATCCGCTTGCGCAATGCAAAATGGGTTACCGTGACAGCCTGTTCAAGCATGTGCCGCACGTTATCTTGCGCGCCACTTTTAAGTTAACGCCGGGTGATGCTGAGACGCTCAAAAAGCGCATGGAAGAAATTATTCAAAAACGTAAGGCTAATCAGCCGTTGGAATTTGGCAGCGCCGGTTGCATGTTCAAGAATTTTGTTTTTAAGGATGAGGCCGAACTCGAACGCCTCAAACAAGACGTCAAAGAGATTCCGGCTGACATGCTTTCAAAGAAATCAATTTCAGCCGGTTGGTTGATCCAGCAAGCCGGGTTAATGGGCGAGAAAATCGGTGATGCGCAGATCAGCGACAAGCACGGCAACTTTATTGTCAATCTCGGTAAGGCCACGGCGCAAGATATCCTCATGCTGACCAGCAAGGCCAAGATGAAAGTCCGCGATGACTACAGCATCATGCTTGAGGATGAAGTCCAGCTTGTTGGTTTTTGACGCCCCTTTGCTTGCAGTCTACGCTATAAAAAGATAGACGTAATTATTAATTGTTAATCATTAATTCTTAATTGACTTGGATATGACTATCAACATTCGTGCCATGGGAATGGACCTGACAGATGCCATCAAGCAGTACGCAGAAGAGAAAATGTCGACTTTGGAAAAATATTACGACAACATCCTCCATATTGAGATTGATTTGGGCCTGGAAACGCATCACCACAATAAGGGTGAGATATACAGCTGCTCAACAATGGTCGAAGTTCCCAATAAAGTTTTCAAGGTAGAGAAGACAGAAAAGAACCTTTATAAGTCTATTGATAAGGTCCGTGACCACTTACGCGAAGAGATCACAGCCTGGAAGGAAAAACAGCGGGACGGAAATCGTTGACTTTTGGCTATTTTCTGCGTAAGATAGCCCCATTATGAGCTTAATTAAGAAGATTTTTGGGGATCCGAACGAACGTGTTTTGCGCAAAATCCAGCCATTTATAGAGCAGATTAACGCTTTGGAGCCGGCCATCAAGACACTTTCGGACGACGGGCTAAAACAGAAGACTTTGGAGTTTAGAGAGCGCTTGGCCAAGGGCGAGTCTTTGGATAGCATTAAAGCCGAGGCTTTTGCCGTTGCCCGTGAAGCTTCTTGGCGCAGCTTAAAGCAACGCCAGTATGACGTGCAGTTAGTCGGCGGTTATGTGCTGCACCAAGGCCAAATTGCTGAAATGCGCACCGGTGAAGGCAAGACTTTGACTGCCGTGGCTCCTGTTTACGTCAATGCTTTGGAAGGCAAAGGCGTGCACGTGGTGACTGTCAATGATTACTTGGCCCGCCGCGATACTGTTTGGATGGGCCAGGTTTATTATGCGCTTGGTTTGAGCGTCGGTTGTATCCAGCACGAGAGCGGTTATGTTTATGATCCGGACTTCAAGGCAGAACCGCAACATGATGAGGAACGCGACGAAACCGGTTCTTTCCGCGTTGACATGGATTACTTGCGGCCTGTTTCGCGCGGTGAGGCTTATGCGGCTGACATCACATATGGCACTAACAATGAATTTGGTTTTGATTATTTGCGCGACAACATGGTGGGCGCTTTGGGACAAATGGTGCAGCGCGGTTTGCATTACGCCATTGTCGACGAAGTTGACTCCATCTTGATTGATGAAGCCCGCACTCCGCTTATCATCAGCGGCCCAGCCGAGGAATCCAGTGAAATGTATTATCGTTTTGCCGAGCTTGTGCCGCGCTTGGATGTTGAAACAGATTATGTGATAGACGAGAAACTGCGCACAGCCACGATTACAGAATCAGGCATTACCAAGATGGAGCAGTGGTTGGGCGTGGAAAACCTTTATGCCCAGGGCGGCGTCAAGCTTGTCCATCACTTGGAAAACGCCTTGCGTGCCCATGCTTTGTACAAGTTGGACAAGGATTATGTTGTCAAAGACGGCGAAGTTTTGATCGTCGATGAGTTTACCGGCCGTCTCATGCTTGGCCGCCGCTACAGCGAGGGTTTGCACCAAGCCATCGAAGCCAAGGAACATGTTGAGATCCAACGTGAGAGCGTGACCATGGCCACCATCACCTTCCAGAACTTTTTCCGCATGTACGACAAGCTGGCCGGCATGACTGGTACGGCTTTGACCGAAGCCGAAGAGTTTTACAAGATTTACAAGCTTGAAGTTGTTGAGATTCCGACTAATAAGTCTACCCAGCGCAAAGACTTCCCGGATCGCGTCTTTAAGACTGAAAAAGGCAAGTTCATGGCAGTGGTGCGCGAGATTAAGCGTTTGCACGAATCAGGCCAACCGGTCTTGGTTGGTACGGCATCTATCGAAAAGAACGAGGTCTTGGGAGAGCTGTTGCGTATGGAAGGTATCCCTTTCAACCTCTTGAATGCCAAGAACCACGAAAAAGAAGGCGAATGGATTGCCCAAGCCGGCCGCAAAGG
>JAQULH010000045.1 GCA_029004215.1 Patescibacteria group bacterium
ATCCAAAGATTCCTTGATTTTAGCTACTGCTTTCTTGCGGTCATCCTTGGATTTGAGCGGTGTGGCGAAAATCTCACTCACCTTGGTGGCCAAAAACTTATTCGCTGTCTCGTGCAAAGTCTTCCTTTCTTCGGCCGCGGCTTTTTCCTCATCATTCTTCGGGGTGAATGGATCAGCCTTGGCCAAACCGTGATTTTTCACGACTTGATTGATCAGATCGATCACGGGCTGGAAGTTGGCATGAGCCAGTTCGACTGCTTTGACCGCCATGTCTTCGGTGATCTGCGAGGCGCCGGCCTCGAGCATGATGGTCTTATTGTTCAAGCCTGCGACAATGAAATCCATGCCGCCTTCTTCCGTCTCCTTATATGTAGGGTTGAAGATGAGCTGGCCATCTTTCTGACCTATGCGAGCAGCCGCGATAGGGCCGGCCCAAGGGATGTTGGAAATGGCCAAAGCGCAAGATGATCCGATCAAACCCAAGATATCGGCATCATTCTCGCCATCGTGGCTGAGCACTGTGGTGATGACAGCGATTTCATTGCGCATGCGGTCGTCGAACAACGGGCGCAAAGCGCGGTCGATCAAACGGCCGGACAAAACAGCTTCGTCGGTCGGCCTGCCCTCGCGCTTGATGAAGCGCGAACCTTTGATGCGGCCGGCAGCGTAAAAGCGTTCCTCATAATCAACCTGCAAAGGGAAAAAATCCAGGCCCTCGCGGATGTTGCCCATGGTGGCTGCGCACAAAACAACAGTATCGCCGTAGCGTACTGTGCACGAACCATTGGCCTGTTTGGCCAATAAATCTACGCCAATAGTAAGGGTCCTTCCGCCCCATTCAATGGCATACTCTTTCTGTGATTGCATATTGCGTACAGGTGGCAGGCGGTATTTTTGGTAGAGACGTCCCGCCGGGGCGTCTCTAAGCGGATACCACCAAACCACCGCATGACGCTTGTCTTGAAACTAAATCCGCTCTGCGGATCCCTGTCTCAAGGCAAGCCGTCTAATTAAAGTGTTAAAGTGCCATTATAATCGCATAAAATGGTGGGTTTGTCAAAAGGGCTTAACTCACTCGTCTCGCATCCGCTCGCCACTCTCTCTTGAGAACAAGAGAGAGCCTAGTGATACAGTCCTTCCCCTCAGGCTGAGGAGTGGGTTTGGGGTGGTCAATACTAATTAACCGGGTCGAGAGACGGACGTTGACGAGGACTTAGTTTTGTGGTACTTAGGTTCGGTCGCGCCCAAGGAGCACGACTCCGCCAGGATGCCATCGCATCCATTTACGCCAACGCGTTTACATTTAGGGTGGAATGAAAGGTAGGTTGGTCATGTCTCCCAGGAATATCAGGCTTGTGCAGATCATCGCCAAAGAGATATTGGACAGAGAGGGGTTCAGGCTCCTTCACAACACCAATCCTGAGCTACCCGACAAAGACTTGACTTACATGTTCTTCGATAAAAAAGGGCTGGTCGGAGATCGCTACGACGGTAAGTTTTCCTCCAATGACCGCGTGTGTGGTGCCGTTTCAAAAAAAACCAAGCACCTAAAACCCGAAGTTCTGGGACGTATCATCTCAACCAAAGTCGATCCCTCTGAAGGCAGGGTATCATGGGATGATGTTTGGGGAGACCCTGTCGTCTTCCATCTTTCAGAGAATGGCATCGATATGCTGAGAGAGCTTGCGGAAAGGACGATTGCGGCAGCTATTTATGACGAACTCCTCAAAAACATGGAGGAAAGATTGCTAACTACGGAAGAAGTTAACGCTTTCGGGCGGAGCCACCGCTAATCACTGCCGCATTCCTAAGTGCGGTATTTTTAATACAAAAAGCCCTCCGAATGCGGAGGGTGAGACTTCAGTCGATTATGGTCACGACCATATAAGACTCTTGTTCCTGGTAGTACTCGGACTGGGCCATGTGGCAGACCTCGGGCTTCTCAAGTCGTCTCAACGCCTCTTCCACACAAGAGCGGGTGCCGAAGATGACGCGGGCCTTCGAGCCGCCAGGCTTGGACCCTTGCTCCATGTGTGAGCGAGGGTGGTACGCAAGAGTGACCGTTGTCACATAGGCATTGCCGACCTTTCCCGAACTCTGGGAAATGTTCGTGATCACCACAGTGCGCTGGCTCACGAACTTATTGAGCTGGTCTTCCAGGTCGAACTTTTCGGGCGGGTAGTTGGCTACTGAAAAAATCTTGAACATCAACATTCTCCTTATGAGTGTTGGCTGAAAGGCCTCGCTGGCCTACAGGTGTCTGTCGATAGTGTGTGAGAATTGGCCGTCCGTGTGAAAGTAAAACGAAAACTCGTAAAAAGCTTTTCGTTCCCCTTTGAGGAATCCGCACACGTTAAGCACCAACCCATCACCATCACGGAGGGTCAAGCAAACCTCGATGCGCTGAGCCTCTCGGAAAACCCGGCCCACCAACCCACCGCTTGCACAGCATGGACACAACCATTTCTCCATGGCCAAATGCGAGTTGTTCCTGCAGTTCTCAACCACAACCGGATCGCTGTGGCGGTCAGTTCCGGCTGCAATGAGCCGTCCGAGCCATGCCCAGGCAGATCGATAGGCTGGCGACCAAACGGAGCGACTGCTCGAGATCTCTTCTTCTAAGGTTCTATCAACGAACACCGTGAGCTTCTTCATCGCGTTTTCTCCTTTTTGAGCGGGTACGCTAGGACCCAATGGAATGTTCTGATGCGGCTAAGTAACCATAAATCTACATTTTCGTCAAGCATTGTGCGACCCATCCCTTTCTTGTAACATGTAACTTATAACTCAAAACTTTTTCACACATCCGAAGTTATAGGTTACAAGTTATAAGTTACAAAATATGAAGCTCTCATCTCACTTACGCAATTTCCTGGTCTATCTTGAGATAGAAAAAGGCAGGTCAAACAGGACCATTAGCAATTACGAATTCTATCTGCAGAGATTCATTGATTGGGCCAAAGACCCTGACCCAAAAGACATAAATGATGATGTGATCCTGCAATACAGGCTGTATCTGAACCGTTTGGAGGATCCACAGCGCGGACAGCTCAAAAAAAATACCCAGAATTACCATTTGATTGCTCTCAGATCGTTCTTGAAATACTTGGCGCGCAAGGATGTGAAGACCATGGCCCCGGAAAAAATCGAGCTGGCCAAACAAAGCTCGCGCGAACCAGTGTTCTTGGAATCGCGCGACATGGAAACCCTGCTGGAAGCACCAATGAAGTCTGAGCAACCCCCTATTCTGCAAGCGCGCGACCGAGCTATTTTGGAACTGTTCTTTTCGACTGGCATGCGCGTATCTGAACTCGCGAATCTGAAGAGGGATCAGATAAACCTGGCGCGCGACGAGTTTTCCGTGCGTGGCAAAGGCGACAAAGTGCGCGTAGTCTTTCTCTCGCATCAGGCGCGGCACTGGCTGAAGAATTATCTGGATATGCGCCAGGACGAATCACCATTCATGTTCATTCGGCATGACAGGGCTGCTTCCAAGATCCCCCCAACCCCCCTTAATAAGGGGGGAAGCGAAGGAGGGATCAATGCGCTGACCTCAAGGTCAATTGAACGGCTAGTGCACCGTTATGCAATGCAGGCTGGCATCACCAAAAAAGTTTCGCCGCATAGTTTGCGCCACTCATTCGCGACCGACCTTTTGATGAACGGCGCTGATATCCGTAGCGTGCAATCAATGCTTGGCCATTCGTCCATCACGACCACTCAGATCTACACGCACATCACCAACCAACAGCTCCGCGACGTACACAAGGCGTTTCATGGGAAACAACGCGATGAGGAAGTAGAAAGTAGCGAGTAGTAAGTAGGGGTAGAGACGTCGCCGCTGGCACATCTCAACTGTGATACCAGTAATTAAAAAACGCACCGCGGTCCGGTACGCTTCAGGGTTTAGGGAGTGTGTTTGGAAACAATCCGTCTTCGACGAGCTGTCGCTTGAGAGTGTCTATAAAACCCTTGATGAGTTTCGCGCGGCGCTTGGCGAGCTTCCAGCCGAGCTTCGTACGCATGTTGTAGTCCGTGTTCCACTCTTCCGCCCACCATGTGTCGTGGAGCAGCGCCTGTACGACCGACCCTGGTTCTGACCTCGTGATGCCGGGCGCGTTGAGGTAGCAGTCGTGATTGATGTCCGGCAGATCAAGCAGGTGCCTCACGCCGCGCATGATGTCGTCGAGGCGCAGGTTAACGACACGGTCCGCATCGCGCAGCGCGATAAGTTCGCGCGAGTCCGCGGGTTCGTTCTTCCCGCTGTGCTTGAGGATCGCGTCGATGACCGTTTCCGTCTCTTCCGGTGAAAGCCCAGCGCTCTCTATCCAAGAACGGATGAGCGCGACATGCGGCTCGCGCGCCACCTCTGAATTCCGAGGTAGATGCGTTTCGGCTTCGATCACTCGGTCGGCATTGTGCATGAGACCGGCCAATCCCGCCAGACAGGCAATCCTCCTGTCTCCCCACTCGTCGAGCGCGATGCGATACGCCATGTCGCCGACTGCGGCGGCGTGACGGAAGTCGTGCGCGGACGTTTCGAGCCCGGAAGCCAGATGCCGTTCCCAAATCAGAAGTGCGAGGCACGGATAGACGCTCCATATTCTACGATGTTTCAAAAGAGCCTCCTTCCCTGCGCATGCAGGCAGGGATACCTAACCGTTGTTTACCGAGTCTGCCAAGATTCGACTATTGGTAGAGAACGCTAAAAAAGCAAACCCTCTCCTCTTTTACCTCCGGGCAATAGGTTTGCATGAATTAGACGTTTGGTCAAGGGTAAAAAAAGCGCCCGAAGTGGGCGCGAGAGACGAAGAAGAAGCTGATTAGCCTGCGGCTTTGGCGCATTTTGCGCATACATCAAGTTCGCAGGATGTACCGCACACATCCACCAGTACGCGCTCGGACCGGGCGGCTTTCTCGCACAGTTCGCACGACTTGGTCGGGTCAAGAATCACCTGCTTCAGGATTGGGGCATATGCCCCGGGGCGCAGGCTTGGCGTGGCCGAAACGCTTACATGAGAACTCATCTTTACCTTCCCTTCTCTGGTGAGTTGGAACGAAAAACCGCCTCAGACGAGGCGATTTTGCGTGGCTGAACAGCAAAGCTACCTCATCCTATGCGGACAGGCGAGCTAAAGAAGAAATTCGTGCTACACAGCATGTTTAAAACATTACTAAATACATCAAACGCCGTCAAGCGCACCGTTCATTTAGACGTATGAGTGCGAGACCGATATAATATACGCAGTCTAAACAACGAATATTCCATATGCACGTTTACGTTACGCGCCGCATCCACGAGGCCGGGCTGGTCTTGCTCAAAAAAGCCGGTTTCAAAGTCACGGTCTATGACAAAGATCAGGCTATTGACCGCAAGACTTTGCTCGCGCAGGTTAAAGGCAAGGATGCCATCC
>JAQULH010000046.1 GCA_029004215.1 Patescibacteria group bacterium
GGGATACGGTGTTTGTCATTCACCTCACCAATTTAGGTTTTCCTAATCCGCGCGCTTTGGAAGAAGAGGATGCTATCGAAGAAGAGCGCCGGCTTTTTTACGTGGCAGTGACCCGCGCCCGCAACCGCCTTTTCCTCTCTTATCCTCAAACAGCAGGCTATGATGCCATGACTTTTTGCCGTCCCTCAATGTTTATCGAAGAGCTTTCGCCGCGGCTTTTTGAAAAGACCAATATCTCGAATCTCGAATCTCGCAACTCGAATCTCGCAGGCGGACGTGGGACGATGGGACGTACGACGTGGGACGAGGGAGGCGGATACGACGAACCATCAATCGATATCAGCGAGAATCGAATTTCGAAGGGCCAGTTCCAGGCCAAGCCAATGACAGCGTCGGTATGGAAAACTTCGAAGCCCAGTAAAGAGGCTCCAAAGATCACGTATCTGAGGGACGTGGATGAGATGTAGGTTTGACCCGTCGTTCGCGAACGACGGGTCTTGACAAAAGCCTCTTTTGTTGTACCCTTTCCGCAGGGTGATCCTGCCCAAAACACAAGGAGTTCGGCCATGTCAGAAGAGAAGAAGACGCAGCGTTTTTCGATTGATACCCCTGATGGATTGATTCGGACCTTGGGGGTGGTCCGGTTGCTCATCGACGGGACGGAAAATCGGGTCATCGCCACCGTGCCCATGAGCAGGACGAATGATTCTTTCCAGGAGGCACTCAACTGGGCTCAGATCGCCTGTCCCAAGCTGGACTGGGTCCGTGAGGCTCGCGTCAGCTGGCTGATGCTCGGGATGGATGCCTGGGATGAGGAGTTGGACAAGCTGGAGAAGACCGGTGTCTCGACTGTGGGCAGTCATTCTCCCTACAGCCCGAACCCGGACAACAAGAGCCTGATGGATCATCAGACCTTCGAGCACTTCCTCACGGTCGGCTACATTGGCGTCGATTGCAATGCAGTGATGGATAAGTACCTCGCACTGCTCAAGAAGGTCGCCGAACGGACAGGGAACCAATATTGGGGAGCAGCAATGGTCCAGCTCATCAAGCGCCGTACGTGTTGCGAGAGGCCTGATGATCCACATCGTGACCCGAGTGCCTACGACATGTTCCTTCGGAAATACGGCCTGTATGAAAATGGCTACTTCGTAGGAGAGTAGGCTACATCAGATCCCGCCAACGTACCGCGTAGCACTCTGCGCGGCTTTTTTTATTGATATCTGGACGGTTTGGGCGGTTATGGTAGGCTAGCTCCACTATGCGTTTAGCAAGCGTGTCATTAGCCGGACATCCAGACCGGATTTGCGACTTGGTTGCGGCCGGGATTGTTGACGAGTATTTGCGCCGCGATCCAGAGACGAGGATCAAATGCAATGTTTCCGGCGGCAGGGGAGCCATCTTTGTAACTGGCGAGATTTTAACGTCTGCTGATTTTGACGTTTCGCATTTAGTGCAACGCATCTTGGGCAAACTCGGCGTCTATGAGGCTATGGAACCATTTATCGCGTTGGAGCCTGTTGTCAGCGAACAAGTCGGACGTTGGCGCCAAGCTTGCATTGAACCGACTTTGGTTACAGGTTATGCCACGGCTGAGACTGACTCGCTTATGCCGGCGCCTATGCATTTGGCTAAAAATCTTGCCTTGATGCTTGATGAAAAACGCAAGAATGATCCTGATTGGTTTTGGCTGGGCACAGCCGGAGCAGTTTCTGTTTTAGGCGAGGGCAAACATTTGACCCAAGCGATTGTGGAAGTTGACCATGGCACGCAGCCTATAGAAAAAGTGCGCCAGGCCATTGCTCGCGAGTTTGATGAATTGGGCTTGGATCAAAAACCTAAACTACAAATCAATCTGCTTGGGCCATCGGATAAACAAGGCATAGAAGCAAAAGTCGGAGTTTCTCAAGGTCATATCTTGGCTTATGGCCAAGGCTTGCCAGCCATCGTCAATCCAGCTGGCCGCGATTGGCATGGTGCTGAGGTCCAAGGGGTTTGGTTGGCGCGTTATTGGGCGCGAAAGATTTTAAAGCAGACTAAAGCCCAAGCTGTCATGACGGAGTTGTTATATTTGCCAGGTGATAACTTCCCATCAATCATGACTGCCCGTGATGAACGCGGGAATGACCTATCAAAGGCCGTCAATTTGTCACGTGAGGAAATCAAGGATTTATTAGCTTCCTGGGTTAAGCCGGGCATTATGACAGAGGCTGTCGAGGCCAATTTGGTGGGCGATGGGCATTTGCCTTGGGAGGCCTAGTTTATCCACTTCACCTTTGGCTGCATTGGTATAAAAATATGGCCACTATGAAGACCAAGACACTTTTTTATTGTTCATTGTTCGTCGCAGGCTTGGCCGCTTTTGGGCTGGGCTGCAATCCATCACAGTCGCCCGTGTCTCTGGATAAGTACCAACAACCAGTTGTTCCGGGCAACACTCCTTTGCCGCCAGTCGAACAGGCAACGTCCACGCCTCCAACAGTCACTTCGACACAACCAATGGTCACGTCGACTGTCCCAGCGCCAACAGCCGCCCCAGCCACCACAACTAATCCTAATCTCCCGCCAAATCCAACCAGTATGGAACCTCCCAAGAACGTGCTAGCCTTCCCCGGTATTTTCCCGGACGGTGAAATAGCCAATAAGCAGGTTAGAGTTAAGACAGATAAGGGTGATATAGTTTTTGAGCTTTTGCCGCAGGAAGGGCCCAGGGCCGCATCCAACTTTTACTATTTAGCCATTCATAAGTTCTATGATGGCTTGACTTTCCATCGCGTTGAACCGGGTTTTGTCATCCAGGGTGGTGACCCATTGGGCACTGGCACTGGCGGCCCGGGTTATCAGTTCGAGGACGATAAGGTTAATTTGCCCTACAAAGAAGGTATTGTGGCCATGGCTAATTCCGGGCCAAATACCAATGGCTCTCAATTTTTCATCATGTTAGCCGACTGGCCCAGCTTGCCGCCAAGCTATAGCGTCTTTGGCCGCGTAGTTTCTGGCATGGATGTGGTTAAGAAGATAGCTAAAGGCGATAAGATGGTGAGTGTGGCAGTGGAACCGCTGAAAAAGTAAAGAGTGAAAAGTGAAAAATAGTAGAGACGCAAGATTTTGCGTCTCTACTATTTTTTTGTTATGCTGCCAAGCATGAAACGTAAATCCTATATTATTTTGGCAGCGGTCATCGTGCTCTTTGCTGGGGCTTATTTTGCGCGCCATTGGGCCAGCGATTGGTGGTATAGCATGAACCGGCCCCAGTTGCCCAAGGCCCTGACTTACCAGGAAGCAGAAGCCAACTCACCGAACCAGGTCACGCCAGCCCCGCCTTCGCCTGTAGAAAGCGGTACGTCAACTTCTGAAAATTATGTCTTGGAATCCAGCCCGCCAGCCTTAAATCCAACGCCCTCGGTTGATCCCTTGGCCGGGCCGATCAATTTGCCTGACAAGATCAACTTAGCTGTGCCTTGGATGAGCCAGGCGCCGCACAGCAATTGGGACATGCCTTACCAAGAAGCCTGCGAAGAAGCATCCATGTTAATGGTTGATGGTTTTTACCAGAAGCGTACCAAGTTTACTCCGGATGAAGCTGACGCTGCTATCTTAAAGCTTGTTGATTACGAGAATAAAGTCCGTGGAGATTACAAAGACACGACTGCTGAGGAAACGGCTAAAATATTGCGCGACTACTTTGGATATAAAGATGTCAGGGTTTTGTCGTTCAAGACGGTAGATGACATAAAGGCCATTGTCAGCCGCGGTTATCCGGTCATTATTCCTTTTTCCGGCAAAGACTTGAAGAATCCCAATTTCCGTAACGGAGGCCCGCTTTATCACATGTTGGTCATCAAAGGTTTTACTGACACAGGCCTTTTCATAACCGGCGATCCTGGCACGCGCAAAGGCGAAGACTACACCTATCCTTACCAACGAATCATTGATGCGGCGCATGATTGGAATGGGGGAGATGTGTCAGATGGTGCCAAGCTCATGATCGTCGTCCTGCCAAATAAGTAATATGACCATTCCTGCCAAAGCCCTTGGCCTGACAGTCCTCATCTTGGCGATGGCGGCTGGAGTTTGGGGCATGGGTTATCTTTGGCAGAGTGCTAATCCAAAGCCGGTTGTTGAAGAGACGCCGGCCAAAGCTCGCCCTCAGGCGGGTGTGATTTGGGAAAACGGGCAGGCAACTTCCACGCTTGTTGATGACTTACAGGCAGCCTCCTCATCGCGCAGCTTTATTTTGGAAATGAAGCAAGATGATTTATTGACTAATCCTTTTAAGCTGGCAGGCAAAATTAAAGGCTACAAAGGCATGGCCTGGCAATTGCAGGATTCGCAAGGCATTGTTTTGTCGCAAGGTGAGATAACCTCAGATAAGAATGACGGCAGTTTTGAGGTGTATGGTTGGTACGATAAAAGGCCGTCAGGAAAAAAAGGTGTTTTGATGTTGATTGAAATGATGTCGCCCCGCAGTTCGCCCTATGCAAGTTATTCGGTGGGCTTGCAGACTCAAACCCAGACAGCTGAAATATATTTGAAAAAGAAATCAACGAGCAGCGACTGTGAGTCAGTAGCTGCTGTCAAACGGACTCTTGTTTCGACTGGTGGCGACAAACTGAATTATTACCAAGCGGCTTTGCAGAGCTTGTTGGTTGGTCCCACTGACCAGGAACGAAAGCTTGGTTGGCAAACAGCCATACCAACCTCAACAAAAGTCATCAGGGTTGGCAAAGATGACAAAGGCAGGTATGTTGCTGACTTTTCTGGAGACCTGATCCAGGGCGTAACCGATACTTGCCAATTAGCTACCATTAAAGCGCAGGTAATCAAGACGCTGACTACTGTTTATTTGCCCGGTAAAAGCCTGCCAGGACGTATTTTTATCAATGGTGAGGAAGCCAGCTTTTAGGTTGTCATTTTTCGTTAGTTCAGGCATTATTTAGCCATATATGAATAAATTTTTTTACGGCACCTTGCCTTTGTTTGCGGCCTTGGCCGTCTTCGGCTTTGGCTGCCAGCAGAATCTGGTCTACCAACCACAAGCTCAAGAGCCGCAGCCGGTTGTGACCTCAACATCACCTCAGATTAAAAATACCCCATTAAGCCCGACTGATAACCGCTACGAAAACCAAAAGACATTGACGCAAGTTTCTTTTGAAGGTGATAGGACGGTCGTCCGCAAACCTTTTGTCACCAACCCGTTTGTTTTTTATGGTACGACTACTGTTTTTGAAAACCAATTCGCTTGGCGAGTCAAAGATGACAAGGGA
>JAQULH010000047.1 GCA_029004215.1 Patescibacteria group bacterium
CCGCAATTACAACGTATTTATGGTTTGTGTTTTGCGACGCAAGATGAGTTGGAAGCTTATGAAAAGATGATGGAAGAAGCTGAAAAGCGTGACCACAAGAAACTCGGCAAAGAGCTAGGGCTATTCTCTTTCTCTGATTTGGTAGGCAGCGGTCTGCCTCTCTGGAGCCCAAAGGGGACTGTTTTGCGCACATTGTTGGATGATTATGTTTGGGACCTGCGCAAGGCCAAGGGATTTAACAAGGTTACCATCCCGCATATCACCAAAAAGGATCTCTACATCAAAAGCGGTCATTGGACTAAATTTAAAGATGAGTTGTTTAGGATCGTGACCCGCGAAAAACATGAGTTTGCCCTCAAGCCCATGAACTGCCCGCACCATACGCAGATATTTGATTCTGAAATGCGGAGCTACCGCGATATGCCGCAGCGCTATGCTGAGACAACCATGTGTTATCGCGATGAGCAAACGGGCGAGCTGTCCGGCTTGTCACGCGTCCGGTGCATTACCCAGGATGACGCGCACGTCTTCTGTCGCAAGAGCCAGATTGAACAAGAAATGTTTGGGATCTGGGATATTGTAGACGCTTTTTACGCCACCTTTGGTTTTGAGCTTAAACTGAGGCTCTCAACCCATGACCCCGACCATTTCGAGAAATACTTGGGCACACCTGAAGTCTGGCAAGAGGCCGAGTCCCAACTCAAGAAATTGATAGAGAAGCGGGGAGTGGATTGCGTGGAAGCCAAGGGTGAAGCTGCCATGTACGGGCCCAAGCTCGATTTCATGGGCAAGGATGCTTTGGGTCGGTTGCACCAGGTAGCGACCATCCAGCTCGACTTTAACATGCCGGCCAACTTTGAGTTGAACTGCGTAAATGAAAAAGGTGAAAAAGAACCGGTAGTCATGATCCATTGCGCCATCATGGGCTCGATTGAGCGGTTCCTGTCAGTCTTAATCGAACATTATGCCGGCGCTTTCCCGTTGTGGCTCTCTCCGGTCCAGGTGGCTGTCTTGCCAGTGGCTGACCGCCACTTCGAGGCTGCCCACAAGTTTGCAGCGACCCTCAAAGCGCAGGGGATCAGGGTCGAGGTTGATGACATGGCAGAATCGGTCGGCAAGAAAATCCGCAATGCGGAAAAGCAGAAGACGCCATGCATGATTGTTTATGGTGACAAGGAAGTCGAGGGCCAAGAATTGACTGTCCGCTGGCGCGGGGACCAAAATCAAGAAACGCTGCCCAATGCAGCGTTCCTGGAAAAAGTCTTGAAGATGATTAGCGAGCGAGCCTAGTTACTAGGCTGCTTCGCTTTTTCCAGGAGCCCGAACAGTTCGGGCTTTCTTGGTTTTGGGTTTGGTAACGTTAGGCGTCTCTATCTTAGGTTCAGTGCCGCGTGGCTTGGGCTTGGCGCGCATCATGCTAAAGCCTTGCTCTTCTTCCTTCTTTTTTTCTTCCTTTTCTTTGGCTGACTCTTGTTCAGCCTTGGCAATCTCTTCGTCGAGTTTGTTTAAAGTAGCTTCAACTACGTCTTGAGCCAGGAAATCCGAGGAATTATTAGGCTTGAGTGCTCTCAAGAAAACATAGGCAGCAGCCTCTGGGGATTGATCAAAGCGCGGAGTATTGCGGACTAGGCCCATCATTTTAGGCAGGCTGCGATATTCATCTGAAAGCAACTCTTTCTCAGATTCATCCAGCTTGTCTATCTGCTGGACCATGTTGTTGATCTCCCTGGCAATCACCGGGCCGAGCTTGCGTTCCATGATGACCGGAGCAATTTGATCCCACCTCTTAGCTGCGCCGTTGCCCAATCTTTCCATGGCCCAGGCCGTATTAAAAGGTTGGAGTTCTTTGGTTTTTAATCGACGTGTCACTTCTAGTGTCGAACGTGTCTTTTCCCGCACACCCGAGGGTACGTCACCCTCGTACTTTCCTCTTTGGATACGATCGGAAGCTAGATTGCGGCCAATTACGCCCATGTGCCCAATGCCCGACCTACCGGTTGTTGTTACGGACGGATCCTCCTTAACTCCCAGTATTCCCAGTTCACGCCAGGCGGTGTTAAAGGTATCAATCCTGGCCTGATAGAGTGCGGCCTCCACTTCATCATTCTCGCGCAGATACCGGTCGCGCTGGCTGGCTAGCTGGATATAATCTTCGATTTGTTTTTCATCTTTTACCCTTTCTTGCAATTCTTGCCTTAAATTATGGTAAGGGTCGGCTTTTTCCTTGGCGCGTAACGACGGAGTCTTTTCTATCTTTTTTATGGCAGACGGGTTTTCCAACTCTTTAGCTAAGGATTCCAACTCATCAATTGAGCGGTTAACGAACTCCGATCTTTCAATGACCATGTCCTTAAATTCTTGAGTGACTTTTTTGGGTTTACGCTTGAATCGTTCGACCATACCGTCTCGACGGGCGTTAAAAACTTCAAGGTGGTGCTTGATGTCGTCCAGGATCCGCGCTACGGCAGGGTCTGCCTTATGCTTTTCGACCAGGGGATGGTCGCGGAGTATCTGACCGAGCCAACCGGCTTTGGCGATCTCCTCATTTTCCTCCAAAAATTTAGTGGCTGCTTTCACTATTTTTTCACCTTGGCTTGAAACTTCCTCAGGTTCCCCATAAACAGCCTCAATCTCTTCAGGCGTCAATTCACCCTCGCCAACCTCAACTGAAGGCTGTGTCTTACCAACTAAGGCATCTTGCAATTCCAGCCTTCTCTTGCGTTCCCGGGCTGTGGGTGGGGGAGGAGCTATCTCTGAGGGAGCTTTTTCTTCGATAATTTCAGCTTCTGGCAATTTTGCCTCCTCGGATATTTCTTTGGCTTGCGCGGCAATCTTGTCAATTTTTTCTTCGTACTCATGTTCCCATTGGGAAACCAAATCCATTGTTTTCTGTCGGAAATCGCTTAAAGCCTGTTGGTATTCGTGCTGGATTGCCTTCTCGGCGATCTTATCGTCGGTTTTTCTTGCTTTGGTTAAACGTGCTTCAAAATCTTCGCGCATTAAAGATTCTTCTTCCAGGCGGGCGTCTCCCTCGATCCTTTTTTGGATGTCTTGTCTCAAGAGTTCATCCAGAAGTTTAGAAATTTTTGGATGTTTCCACTGTCTTCCAAGATCTTCGTAATCAGGATTTCTTTTCGAATAAAACAATATATCATCCATTTTTTGTGTCGCATCAAACCGGAATTTCGCTTCGGCGCTTTTGGCTTGACCGGTCTCGAATTTCTCTTTGGTTATTTCTTCGGCCAACTCACTGCGTTTTGTTTCGCCTTTGGTTTGGGCTTCTTTTGCCAAATTCTCCAAGTCTTCTTTACGCGACTCATATGTCCGATGCCACTGTTCGCCAGAACGCTCAATAGTCTGTCGCAAGTTATTAATTTTTTGCCAATATTGTCTTTTTATGGATTTCTTTGTTTTCTTGTCAGTGGTCTTGTCCAGCGCCTCATCCCGTTCTTTCTCTAGGCTGGTGATTTCTCCCTCAAGTTGGTTGGTCTTTGCCTCTTCTGCCTTAAAAAGCTCTACCAGCTTTAAGCCTTTTTGTTTGATGTCAGGGTTATCCAAGTAGCCGAAGACCAAAGCCTCATCATAAAGGCCGATATCAGAAAGTTGTTGTTTGAGGTCTGGAGTTTTTTCAGCAGTCTCTTCTTCGAAATGGACAGGTATCTCAACTTCTTTTTCAGCCTCGGGCATCCTGACGCTTTCGGCTAACGGCGAGGTTTTGATTTCAGGAATAATATCTTCTGCGCCAAGCGTCATGTTTTTCCTGCCTCTGGCTTTAGCCGACTCGATCCTGGTGGCAATATTTTCTTTGGGAGTTTCAGGCTCAACCTCGACATGAAGGTTCTCAAGCGCTTTATCAGCCTCTAAAGATTCGCTTTTTGCCTTGGCTTCCTCGAGCCGAGACTTAATGCTCCTCAAGGTCTTGGGTTTTCTGGGTGGGGCAGCCGGTTCAGCGATTGAAATTTCGGGTGTCAGTTTGACCTCAAGAGTTTTTTCAGCCAGATGCAGTTGGTTGAGTAAGTCGCTAAGGCTTGAACTCTCTTTTTTTCCAGAAATCTTGCTTAGCCAGGCACTGAATCTATCGCCAAGAGAGACGTTAGATTTGATTTCCTCAGCAGTTTTACCTTTGACGGGGTGACCAACTAAAGCTTCGATCCTTCCTTTTAAGGATTTGGTTTTTGCCCTGAGCTTATCAACATCAGTAGGTGGTTTGTAAGAGACTTCGGCCACTCCTTTGCGGATAGAGGCCACGCGCCTAGCCTCCTCAGCCTCGGGTTTTACCAGCCTAAGCGACCTCCGCCTTGCACTGGGAGTCTCTGCAGCGGGGATTTCTCGTGGTGCTGGTTTGGCCTCCATCATGCTGAACTTCCGTTTGGAAGGCGTCTCGTGTGCCGGAGTCGCTTCGGGATTAACTTTCAGCGAAGGAATATCAAATTTTTGCATAAGTATATATAAAATATCTGGCTAAATTATACACTAAAAACCGCCTCGACGTTATATCGGGGCGGCTTTGGCCTGTGGATGAAATTAAGCTTTAACTAATTGCTTGAAAACTTCCGGATGTTTGGCAGCGATTTGTGACAAGACTTTCTTGTCCAACAGGATCTTGCGCTTCTTCAGGTCTCCCATGAGCTTGCTGAAGGAAGTACCCAGTTCATGGGCAGAAGCGTTGATACG
>JAQULH010000048.1 GCA_029004215.1 Patescibacteria group bacterium
TGTCGCCCGTAACAAGCGCGCGTAACCAACGTAACATGGGAGTATTATAGCATGAGACGACAGGCTGAAGACAGTGGTGGTTGCTGCCATAATGCGCGCGCGGTATAAAGTCCAAAGTTATGCCAAAGGGAACGCTCGAAGTCATCGTAGGTTGCATGTCATCCGGCAAAAGCGAGGAGCTGATCCGCCGTTTGAAGCGCGCGACCATTGCCAAGCAACCTGTCATGGTTTTTAAGCCGGGCCTGGATATCCGCGGGGAAAAGTTGGCTATTTCATCCCGCGATGGACGCTTGTTTGATGCTATCCCCATTGATGATCCGCAAGAGGTTTTTGATCATCTGCAACCCGAGCACAAAGTCGTGGCGCTCGACGAAGCGCAATTTTTATCTGAAGGCGTGTTAGATGTCATCCAGAAATTGCTTAATAGGGGAGTGCGCGTTTTGGCCGCCGGTTTGGACACTGATTTTCGCGGCGAACCTTTTGGGATAGTGCCTCAACTCATGGCCGAGGCCGACTCAGTCACCAAATTAACTGCCGTTTGCGTGCGTTGCGGTGAACCGGCCATCAGGACCCAAAGATTAATCGCCGGCCAACCCGCGCCTTACGAGTCGCCACGCATCGTCGTCGGCGGGGATGAAATGTATGAGGCGCGTTGCCGTGCTTGCCACCAAGTACCTCAGGCCTGTTTATATACGCCTGGAGAAAGGCATTAAATAATCCCCCTTCGCATAAAGCTATGGGGGATTTTCAAAAAAAAGAGCACCTCTAGAGGTGCAAGTGATTTCTTTCGCGAGCTCCGATGAGGGGCCCGATAAGTTCGAGGTAAAGGTCGGCTGAGAAAAAGTACTGGCCAGCTTTGTCGCCGCGGATCATGACCAGCGGTCCGCACAGTTCGTTTTCCTTGGGCTTGTGATATTCCAAGGCGCGATCAACGTACTTCTCGAGGTACTGAGAGATGCGGCCTTGCGCCTCGTAGTCACCCGTGACGACATACACCCAACCGGTTGGAGTGGGGTAATTGTTGTTGGTACCGGCATCAAGCCTGGGCGCGCATTGCAGCAGCCAGCGGGCCTGGTTGTAATGTGCCAAGGTTTCAGTGGCGTAGGCGTGTTCGTAGTTGACGTCCCAGCATTGGCTGTGGATACTCTTCAGCTCCTCGCTCTTGTAACCGCTGGCCTTGAGTGATTCGCGGAACATGACAGCGTGCGTCGCCTCATGCACCAGGCCGCTGGCTGCTGCTTCGTCAGACATCTCGGCAACATCGACTGGAACCAGAATGCGCTCCTCTTGTTCGCGGTAAGCCATTCCAAAGTTGCCGCCGTTGTCCCAGTAGGTCTCCTTTTTCATGTAGAAGATGGGCAAGGTCTTGCCAAAAGCCTCGATGACTTTTTTGACTTCTTCCCACTTCCACGCCCCGCGGATCGCTCCGCAGGTTTGAATCAGGTTACGCGCCTTGTACAGCTTCTTAGGCACCTCTGGCGAGACAATGTCACTCGGCTGGGTGATTGGTTGCTTCTTGCTCTCCCTAGCGATTTTGCCGAAGCGTTCTGTGGCCAAAGGCGGGGGAGGTTGGGGGATTTTGGCTTCATCCACCCATCGTCGGGATTCATATTGGAAGGGCGGCTCGGTCTGTATGATCATCGCATTTGATCGGGGCCCGCAAAAACTAACGTCACCCAGTGCTAACAGGAGGAGGACGGTGAAGATCAGGAAATATGGCCATCCTCGCAGGTTTCGCAGGAGATCTCTCATGTTACCCTCACAGGTTGGGAACGAACGTTTGTGTTTGTAGTTAGACTGAAAAAGCCTTGTTTGTCAAGGCTAAAACAGCTTTTACTAATCGTATTTACTTTAAAATCCTGACAACTCCCTTGGTCGCATCAACCTCAACTTCCATCCCATCTTTCAAGACTTTAGTGGCGATTTTGGTGCCAATGACGCAGGGAATCTTCATTTCGCGTGAGACAATAGCTGCGTGGCAGGTTATTCCTCCCTCGTCAGTGACAATGGCTTTGGCCTTTTTGATGGCCGGCAGAAAATCAGGCGACGTCATAGCCATGACTAAGATGTGATCAGCGGGAAAACTCTTGATATCATCAACAGTATACAACAGATGGACAGGCGCCATTACGGGTCCGGAAGGATAAGCCGGAGTGCCTTTGAATTCCTTAATCCCTTCGACGTCTGGGAAGTCGTATTCCAAACTGTTTTCTTGTAGTACTTCTTTAAGGTTCCGTCCGATGATCATTTCGCCTTTGATTATGATATAGCCAGGCTTTCGCTTCTCAAGCTCGGCCTTTTGTGGCGGTAGGTTCCTGGTCAATAGTGCCTCAGCTTCCGAAAAATCAACTAAATGAGCCAAAGTGCCATCCATACCATGCAATTCTAATTTCTGTCTGACCATATGCCTTAGGGCGAGGTCGGTTTCTTCGAATAGACCTTCCATGAAGAGGCGGTTGTCATATAGGGCTTTAAGGATCGGCTCGGCCGCAGCTCCTTTGGCTTTACGTAAATCATCGGCCCATGGACCGGGGAGAAACACGGCCAGCATATAGGCCGGATACATGGCCCGAAAAAGATGCAAGGCCTCGGGCCAAACCTCAGCCGTATCCATTGGTGCGTCCGATTCGATTTTTTCAATCAACTCCCGCAATTCAGCGACGGCTTTTTTAAAGTCATTGCGGAACTCATCGGAAAATAATCGGTGGTCAAAGGGCAGATGGACGACATGCTCTTTTACTTTTTCTACGTCTTCACGGATCCGGTATGCTTCTATAAGCCGTCCGTTGAAACGTATGATTTGGTCGGTGATGCCGGCTCCCCAGGCTTTTGCAACTGCGTCCAAAAGTAGCTGTTCGCGCCAGAATTCACAGATGAAAAGCGAGAAATCGCGAGTGAAGATCAAATCAATTTTTTGCATATGCATCAGATTATAATCATTTGATGATTCTGACAACTCCCTTGGTCGCATCAACCTCAACTTCCATCCCGTCTTTCAAGACTTTAGTTGCGATTTTGGTGCCAATGACGCAAGGCTTGTTCATCTCTCGCGCCACAATAGCCGCATGTGATGTGACGCCGCCTTGGTTGGTTACAAAGCCTGCAGCTTTCTTCATAGCTGGCACAAGGTCGGGTTGCGTGGAAATGGACACCAGAATATCGCCGGGCTTCACTTTGTCCATGTCAGCTACTACGTCTACGATCTTGGCTATGCCCCTGGCCACGCCTTGGCAGCCGCACTGGCCGTGGATTTCCGTAACCTGGCCAACAGTCTCTTTTTGGACAAGCTCCAAGGCTTTTTGGGCTTGTTCGCCGGTATAGAAGGTGTGTTCGTTGGCATCGGCATAATAAACTGAAAAAGCCACGCGTTTTTTGATTTCTTCGATATCATAAACACCCTCGAACAAGGCCTTGTGTATCTCTTCCGTTGTCATGAACTTGGTCTGCTTGATGCTCAAGCCCAAGCGATTACCAATCTCCTCGATGATGGGCACCATGCGATATATGGCGTAGATCTGGGCGTAGCGGCGATAAATCTTGGTGACCATGAATTCACCCCAAGCAATGAAGAACCTTTTTTGATCGGAGTTAAGCTTGAGCTGTTTGATCAATTCGTCTCGTTTATATAACAACTTGGCAGTCTCGGCCTTATCCTTGATCATGGTTTTTTGTATATCCGGGTCGCTGTTAACCAAACGCACCAATGCTTTGAGGTAAAACTCAAAGTTGTAGATACCTTGCTCTTCGGTAAACAAGAATTTGTTGTAAAAGTATTTTGTATAGTGGTTTTGCAGGTCATTTTTGATGTCCGGCCGGATTGAATCAACCAGGTTTTGCAGGTATTTTTCAAATCTTTCCTCGTACTGGGCGTGGTGCTCATAAAGGCCATAAAGCTTGACCTCTTCTTCCTTAAATTTTTTGAACAGGTCTTTGAACAAAGCAAATTGTTTTGGATCTTTCTGGACCTTGATGCCGATTTTAGCCATCTCGTCTTGCTCGATCTTCATGAGCGAGGGGTTGGTGGGCTGGTTGAGAGTCGTCAGATATTCGTTGATTTTATCTTCCGGCACGCCAATATCCCGCAGTATTTTCTTGCCGCGTTCAGTCAGGTTGTTGCAAAACATGTCAGCAGCCACCGGAATCCAGCCCCACTGGTAATATTCGTTATGGACGTCTTCATGCCCACGGTACAAACTCCATAATTTTTCATTGCTGAGCTTTTCAAGCCTGTCTTCGGGCAACTTTGAAACATAGTCGCGCAATTCATCTGATGTCCGGACAATATTCTCGTTAATCAGATCCATGAATTTTGGGTCAGCCTCCATTTTGTTGACCAAGTGCTCGCCGACTTCGTTGGCATCCTGCTCATCATAATAAAACCAAAGGCGG
>JAQULH010000049.1 GCA_029004215.1 Patescibacteria group bacterium
CCTCCCTCCGTATTCTGTTTTTGATGGCTCGACAGTCTTTGGGCGAGAACTTTCTCTTGATCAGCCTATTGTCCTCGGGTGAGAGTTCTGCCTTGAGCTTGCCCATAGCACTTGCCGCAAGTTCCTCGATCTCTTCGCGGGTCATGCTCAGCACCTCTTGAGCATCCAAGATGGAAGTCGGAACATTCGTGCCGACTCCCAACAGCAAGCGCATGACCTTGGATTCTCTGGGCAATAGACTCTGGATAGCCACGGCTACCGGATGCAGAGGATCTTCCAGAGAGTCAGCTTGAAGATTTGAGGTTGTCGTCGAGTCAGTCATCTCGGCCTCCAGTCCCGGGGTTTCCTCTTCTTCCTCGTCATCATCAAGATCGTGATCATCGGACTCATATCGCCCAGATGTTCTTTCCTTTTGCTCGATCTCAGCCTGGATTTCTTCCGGGCTACTCGGGGCGAGTTTCTTCTCGATTCTGGCTACGTCATGCGAGCTGAGGACTTTTTCCAGCTCAATCAGGGCATCATCTTCCAAGGTTCGAGCATCATCCAGGGTCATTCCCAAAAGCATTGCGGCTTTATGGATGGAGAGCGGCAGCTGGGATCCGATGCCCAACCTCAGGAACATGAACTTCCTGGCTTGGTGTTGTTTGAGGCCGTAAAAGGCGGCTAGTCTACGTCTGCTGAGGTCATTGATTACAGCTTCCCCGATGTCGGGGTATTGGTCGTATTCTTGGAAGCCATGTCGCTCACCAAGAATCGCCTTGCTTAGCGAGTCAGGTGATTTGCGCATGGCAACCTCCTTACAGTGGGTTTTTCGAAGAACCGCCGCTATCTTTAGCCAAAAGCCCTTGGTTGTCAACCCAAGCACGTCCTTTGACGCGACAATATATATATGTAACAATGCTTGCGTCGTTACTTATTAATCGATTTGCCCTGAGACAGGGATCCGCAAAGTGATTAGCGGATTGTGTATCAGGGTAAACAAAAAAGACGAGACTAGCGGGTGGTGTGATTGGGTTATCTAGCGCGATCCTTTATCCGACGGTTATCGTCAGACATATGGACAACCATAAAGAATATTCCATCGAGTGGGGCGGAAGGACCCTCACGATTGGAGTTAACCTTTTGGCTCAACAGGCCAATGGTTCTTGTACTGTGCGCTATGGCGACACAGTAGTTTTGTGCACGGCCACCATGGGTGGTATCCGTGAAGGTTTGGATTTTTTCCCGCTGCAAGTTGATTACGAGGAACGTTTTTACGCCTCGGGCAAAATTAAAGGCTCGCGTTTCATCAAGCGCGAAGGCCGACCGACAGACGAAGCCATTCTTTCCGGCCGTTTAATCGACCGTGCCATCAGGCCGATGTTTGATAGCCGCATGCGCAATGAAGTGGCGGTTGTCACGACGGTCTTGAGCCATGATTTTGAAAATGACGCTGACATCCTTGGTTTAATCGGTTCGTCTTGCGCTCTCATGATTTCAGACATCCCATGGAATGGTTCGATTGCAGCTGCCCGCATTGGCAAGCAAGACGACCAGATTGTCCTTAACCCGACTTACCAGCAAGTTGACCAGGCTGGCGTTGAGTTTATCGTAGCCGGCGCCAACGGAAAGACGATCATGCTTGAAGCAGGCATGAACCAGGTCAGTGAAGATGAAGCCATCAAGATGGTTGAGCTTGCCCACCAGAATCTCCAACCGGTTGTTGACTTGATTAATCAGGTTACAAAAAATCATGGCAAGACAAAGCTTGATGTTTTTTCTCCGAAAAATGAAGAAGAGCGCACAGCAGCCGCTGAGCGCGAGACATTGCATGGCCAGGCCACGGAATTTTTGAAAGGTCATGTCAAAGACACGCTTTTTGCCCAACCTTTAAAATCAAAAGCAGACCGTAAAGCTGCCGTATACAAACTTAAGGAAGAGTTGGATGCGCACTTAACGTCACTCCAGCTTGGCAAGGACAAACGCAAGATTGCAGCTGAGATTGTAGAAGATTTTGTGGAGGCTGAAGTCACGCGCTTGATTCTGGATGAGAAACGTCGGGCAGATGGCCGCGGCTTGGATGATATCCGCGAACTTGTTTCCCAGGTCGGTCTTTTACCGCGCACCCACGGCTCTGGTTTGTTCATGCGTGGCAATACGCAAGTCTTGTCGCTCGTGACTTTAGGCGCACCCGGCATGGCCCAGACAGTGGACACCATGGAATTCAATGTTGTCCGCCGCTTCTTCCATCATTATAACTTTCCTTCGTACGCCGTATCAGAAACCAAAGGTAACCGCGGGCCAGGACGCCGCGAAATCGGCCATGGCGCTTTGGCTGAAAAGGCGCTCATCCCGATTTTGCCGCCCAAGGAATCATTCCCATACACCATCCGCGTCGTGTCAGAAGTTTTGGGATCAAACGGCTCATCTTCACAGGGCTCAGCCACTGCTTCGTCATTGGCTTTGATGGATGCCGGCGTACCAATCATTGCGCCGGTGGCAGGCATTGCCATGGGTGTGGCTTCAGACGAACAGAATGACCGTTGGCAAATCATTACTGACTTGCAGGACTTGGAAGATGGCGCCGGTGGTATGGACTTCAAGGTTTCCGGCACTCGCACTGGTATTACTGCCATCCAAATGGATACCAAGACGTCAGGCTTGCCCATGCAGGTTGTTAAAGACACTTTTGCCAAGGCTAAAGTCGCACGCTTGAAGATTCTGGATGTTGTCGAAGCTTGTATCGCTGCTCCCAGGGCAGAACTCTCCAAGTGGGCGCCGCGCATAGAGACAATGCAGATTAATCCTGAAAAGATCCGCGATGTGATCGGCCCGGGCGGCAAGATGATTAACGAAATTATTGCCCAGACCGGAGTTGAGATTGATATTGAAGATGATGGCAGCGTGTTTATCACTTCAACTTCAGCCGAGGGCATGGCCAAGGCCAAGGAAATGATTTCCAACCTGACGCGCGAAGTGACAGTCGGTGAAGTGTTTACCGGCCCGGTGACTCGTCTCATGGATTTCGGCGCATTTGTCGAAATTTTACCTGGCAAAGAAGGCTTGGTGCACATCAGCGAAATGGCGCCTTACCGCGTAGAAAAAGTTGGTGACATCGTCAAGATCGGTGATGTGGTCAAAGTTAAAGTTTACGAAATAGACAGCATGGGCCGCGTTAACCTTTCTATCAAGCGTGCAGCGCCTGATTATCAGGACCGTCCATCTGATCGCCCGTCACTGCGTGGAGGCGGTCCTCCTCGCCGTGGTGGAGACAGAGGATCCGGTGGTCGTGGAGGTTTTGGCGGTGGCCGCAATGACAGTCGCCCCAGCTCAAGGCCGCCAGCCGGCGGCCCCAAGGATACTAGTAACGACCCCTTCGCCATTACCCTGTGACAGACTCGTCTATCCATGATGCGACTCTGGTTGGTTCGCCCATCATGTCTTATGGTGAGGCTCCGATAAATCGTCGCATAACAAAACTCCTCGTCGTTTTAGCGGGGAGTTTTGTGGTCGTCTTGTTGGCATTGGGCGTTTGGTTTTGGGCTTTTTCATCCATCCCTTTGCCGGCTGACATTTCTGTCATGGCAGTCGTACCGGCTCATATCCAATTACCGAGCCAGGCACCAGATGTCTGGAAACAAGCGGCTGAGATCAATAGTCCCTTGCCCACTGTCATGGGTTTTGTGACGGACAAGCAGAGCGGCAAGCCAACGCCATTTGCTATCCAGGTTTTCTCATTCTCCGATTTAATGCAGGGCGGAAAACTGGCTACCTGGAAGATTATCTCGGAAAAAGATATCCAGCCACTAACAAATAAGTCGCCTTTGCAGTTGTTTGGGTTCCCGTCATTTAATAAGTCGGTTTGGCTGTCAATTAAGCCAAAAGAACTCTTGGGCTTACAGGCCGGATCAGCAGACCTCCCGGATGAGATGAATGGTCCTTTGGAAAATGGGGTTTGGAAAATATCAGGATCAACCGTGTCGATTAATCAAGCACCATCAACAACGGATAGCTTTGTCCCATTGTCACCTTTTAGTAGTTCGATTTTAGCCAATTTTTCGCAAGCCAATGGCTTGGCAATGCATTTGCCTGATTCTGGTTGGGTGAACTGGTCTTTTCAGGCTGACACGATCAACTTCGTGATCCAGCCCGAGACCCCGATCGATCCTAAAACAGTGCTTGATTTAGCCACCAGCCATGATCTGTTTGATAAACGCGGGGCTTTGCTTGAGGATCAGACGGCGATTCAGATCCTAATGCCGCCAACTTCTTTACCAACAGCCACGGATTGGTTGCCAAATGGCAAGTTTGCCATGAGTTTTGATAAAGC
>JAQULH010000050.1 GCA_029004215.1 Patescibacteria group bacterium
CGCTTATCGTGGAAGTCGAGATCCAACCCCACACGCCCATTTCCAACCAATGGTGCGTCGTGAATGGTGATCTGGCTTACGTGGGCACCACGCGCCAGATCATGGATGGGTTTGACCGGCAAGGCGACGTGATCGCCTCGGATGACGGGGTTCTTCCTGGAGCGGTGGTGGAGAAACTCCGCCGCTTGACCGAGCCCTTCGCGCGTTACGCTGTGGAGCTTGGTTACAATGGAGTGATCGGCTTCGACGCCGTGTGGCACGAGGACAAGAACCTCGTGTTCCTGACCGAAGCCAACGCGCGCGTCACGGCCGCCACCTATCCGTTCGGAGTGGCCAAGCGCCTGGGTTACAAGAATTGGGCCATCGCCTCCAAGACGATGGTACCTGCTCCCTGGATCGAGACTTTCAACTCCGTCCGCGGACACCTTGGGAACTCACTCCTCTTCAATCCGAGGAAACAGTGCGGCGTTGTTCCTTACATGACCGGGGCCTTGTCGCACCCCACTTTGAGACGCATGGGATTGATGGCCATTTCCAACGATCCCCGCCGGGCCGAGCAGACGCTGGCCGAGGCTGAGAAGCGCCTCACTTCGTGACTGACTTCAAGACATGCGCGGTCTGCGCATGACGCGGCAGCCTGACTCAGGCTGTTTTTTTATTTGACCGCAACGGTTGACAAGCCGGTAATTTTGTGAGAAGTAATCAGTGGGTAAAATAATTGAAAATTAGGAGGTGAGCCATGGCTCTCTCGACAAACAAATCTGTCATCAGGGACATTCTCGTTTCCAAACTCCCTGCGCGCGAGAAGTGCGCTCCCGAAGCCGCCGCTCTGCTCGGCCAACTATTCGCCTTGTCGGAGCACTTCAATAAACAGGTTACCCCGGGTTACCTGAAGCTCCTGACGCCTGATGGCAGGAAGGCTTACACAGATCATCAGAACTATCAGTCGGCTGAAAAGCATCTCAAGGATTTGCTCGCTAGATTGCGTGACCAGCATCGGATCAACTTGCACGGCATCATGTGCACCACTATGGAGTTCTGCAGGTACTTCAGCGAGGCTTATGCCCTCAAGTACCCCGCTTGATTCCCACGACTTTGGCACCCAAGGCGCTCGCCTCATCGGGTGCTATTTTTTTAAACCCGATTAAAAAAATGCCTTGCGGCGACATGGGGTTCATCTTTTTCATTCCACCAATCGCTTGATGGGATAAAAGGGATTCCCGTCTATAAGCCCGACGGGGAGGGTGAGTGTGAGTTTGTGATTAACCGTTCAGCAGTTTCTGGGCATTTTCGCTGTATCTCTTGAGGCATTCGGCGTCCTCGTTTTCGAGAGATTCTTCGTTCCCATTTGCCAATTCTTCTTGCAAAGCCTTCACATGGGCGATGCAAAAGGGGAGGAAGCATGCGTTTTCGATATGCATATGCCTGAAGGAGATACTGATGAAACCAAGGTTGTGCTTCGGAAGGATATGGCGGTAATGCTTATCTGTTCCGTCCTTGTTCATGTAGGTCCATGAGCACATTTCAGACGAGAAGCAATAGCCGGGGAATACCGCGATCGTGCCCTTAAAGCCTTGTTTTCTGATGAGGCCGATCGCTACCTGCAAAGGCCAATGGCTTTTGCAAGCCTCGTCACCATCACAGCAGCCGCAGCGCGTATCATCTATCAGGATGACAAGGTCGATTCCCTCGTTCAGTTCAACGGCAACACCCGATTCCTCGGCCAACCTGGTCCAGAAAGACATTCTTTCCGACAAGTTTGCCACGAAACCCCGTGGTGCTTTACCGGGCACTCCCAAAGTGCCAAGAAGGGCATTGACGAGCATGACGGCGACATTCGAGAAAAGGTTCTTTTCCATGGTTGTCTTCTCCGGTTTCTTGTAAAGGGCTGTTTGGATTAGCCGTTTGTTTTCCGGTCCTTAATCTTTAACTGAGCACTATACCAGGTTTTTATGATTCTGTCTAGAATAGAGGTACAATAAATCATAAGATAGGGAAGTTTATTATAAAATAAGGCTACAATAAGCCATAATTGATTTTATTGATGTTGTATGATATTATGAACACATTATGCTTTTAGAGCAGCTAGAATCCCTCGGGCTTAATAAAAGAGAAGCGCAGACTTATATAGCCGCGCTTGAGCTTGGGCCGGCCAGTATCCTGGAAATATCACGCAAAACCAAACAGAATAGGGCTCTTCTGTACCAGACGATAGAGGAGTTGAGAGCGAAAAAGCTGATGGTCGTTACGACGCAAGGCAAACGGAAGCTGTTCGCGGCAGAGCCGCCGGTAGTACTGAAAGGCATGTTGAAGGATAAGCTGGCGATCCTTGATGCCATTCTCCCGTCTTTGGTCGGATTGGATCGTAAGGGCAATATCAAACCGGTCTTGAAGTTCTATGAAGGTCTGGAGGGCATCAAGGATGTCTATAGGCCGTCAGCCTGTACCAAAGACAAGAGGATCGTCTCTTTCATAGGAGTCGAACAACTGAATTCGGCGAATCGCGCATTGCTGAATTTCTGGGAGACGGAATACGCGCCATTACGGAAAAGGAACGGTGTTTTCGCGGATGTCATAGTTCCGGATACGCCAGAGGGGCTAGAGTTCAAGAAAAAGGACGAAATGTTCTATAGAAAAACCAAGCTTGTCCCGGCTTCAAACTATAATTTCGAGAACGAGATAATGGTATACGAGGATTTAACTCTGATTTTCGTCTATTCCCTCAAGGAGCAATTTGCCATCAGCATACAAAGCCCTGCCATCGCCAATACTTTGAGGATGATCTGGAAGATAGCTTGGAACTCGGCCTATTAGTAAAGTAAAAGCCGCAGCTTTTGCTACGGCTTTTACGTGGTGTGCCCTGGTGGGGTCGAACCACCGACCTACAGCTTAGAAGGCTGTCGCTCTATCCAGCTGAGCTAAGGGCACTTAGTGGCAGCAGTCTAGCTCAAAAATCATGATTTGTCGAGGGTCATTCTTCGTCTTCATTCCTTCTCTTGGCGTGGAAAGCCTGGTGCACCTCGCGCAACTGTTGGTTGGTGATGTGAGTGTAAATCTGCGTCGTGGTGATGGATGAGTGACCGAGCATGGATTGCACGCTGCGTAAGTCCGCGCCGTTCATCAATAGGTCGGTCGCGAATGAGTGGCGCAAGCTGTGGGGCGAGACTTTTTTGGTGATGCCGGCCATTACGGCGTAACGATGAACAAGCCTCTCGATCGAGCGGGGAGTCAAAGGACCAATCCCGTCAGAATTTTTAGCCCCTTCCCTTGCTTTTGCGGGGGAAGGGGATGGGGATGAGGGTTTGGCGCGGTCGTGGCGGATGAACATGTAGGGCGAATCGTCATCCCGCATGCTCAAATACTCTTTTAACCAATGTCTGGCTTGATGCGAAATAAAAACCACGCGCACTTTGTCGCCTTTGCCGCGCACGGAAAACTCGTCGCGTTCAAGGTTAACTTGATCTTTCTTCAGGTTGGCGAGTTCCGAGACGCGCATGCCCGTCGAAAAGAATAGTTCCAGGATGGCACGGTCGCGTGCCTGCAAGATGCCCGTCTCGCCGGTTTTGGATGGGGCTTCGAGCAGGTTTTCCATGTCGTTCGATTCTAAAAAGACAGGTTCGCGCGATCCTTGCTTGGCCAACTCGATTTTTTCCGGGGCCATGGTTTTGACGTTGCGCCTGGCCAAATACTTTAAAAACGACCGCAAAGCTATCAAATGGTAGTTTTGCGTGTTTTTTTTCAGGACTCCGCGCTTGGGATCTTCCAATCGGTTGAGGTAAAGGCGGTATTTGAGGACTAAATCATCATCCACGTCCTGGGCATCCGGATCCTTGGCCCATTCGATGAACCTGTTCAGGTAAAACTCGTAATTCCGGATGGTCATCTGTGACCGGCCCTTCTCAACCTCAAGGTATATCAGGAAGTTTTTTAAATGCGAGCTGAGTTTCATATGAGTCGTCAAATATTATAACTTTCACGCCAACCGTTGACAATCAATGCGGATTCCGCTATCCTAAGGCCACTAATTCAGTTACGCCTCCTGGGCTCACAAAGCTGGGGAGAGCGCGAAAAGATCTATGTTGGATCCTAAGAAAAAGCAGCAGATAATCGCCAAGTTTAAAGTCCACGCGACTG
>JAQULH010000051.1 GCA_029004215.1 Patescibacteria group bacterium
TTCATCTGATGTCCGGACAATATTCTCGTTAATCAGATCCATGAATTTTGGGTCAGCCTCCATTTTGTTGACCAAGTGCTCGCCGACTTCGTTGGCATCCTGCTCATCATAATAAAACCAAAGGCGGTAATCGCGGAAAATAGCCGCAATTTTTTTGTAAGCCTTGCCGCCAACCTTTGCAAACTCCTTAACAAAACAATCCAGCCAGATTTTGCTGAAGAAGGGGCAGATGTTTGGGATGTCCTCGCCCAACATCCATTCAGTCCTGAATTTCCGGTCAAAATCAGACGTTTGGAGTTTGGAAAACAGAGCCTTAAGCTCCGGGATTATCGGGCTCTTCTCATCCAAGCCATAATATTTTTTATCATTTTCATTTTTGAACAGCACTAAACCTTCTTTTTGCAGCTTAGCCAGCTCACGGAGCAGGTTGGCCGGGTCTTTGCTCAAAGTCTTGGTCAGCTCGTTCAAATAGAAAAATTTACCAGGGTTGGCAAGGAGTAGGTCGAGCAGACCATAGGAAGTCTGCGATTTGAATAGGTTCTTCATATATTGTCTATTAGACAAATTCTATTGTCAGTATAGCAAAAAAGTCGGGTTTTGTCAATATCCACAGATAATTTGACGAAGTCAGGTAAGTGTTCTATTTTTGTTCTATATGGCATACCAAGAAGTTAACGAACCGATTGAGGTCTTAGTGGCTTTTAGGGGCCATGAAATCGAACCCGTTCTTTTTAAGTGGGGCGGCAGGCATTATCGCGTTAAGCGTGTGAACTTAGTGCATGCCGAGCGGCAAGGGCGAGAAAAGCATTACATCTTTTCCGTGTCCGACGATGCCAACGCCTTTCGGTTGCGCTTCTCGACGGAGACGCTCAAGTGGACTTTGGAGGAGACGGCGAGCCTGTGATCAGATATCACGCAGCATATAGCATGTAACATTCCATGGTTGTCCCCTTGACAAAAGCGAACAAAATGTTACGGGTATATACGGATGTTCCATGATGAGTTAAAGGACAAGATGGATAGATTCGTCCATTTAGTCTACAAAACTACCCGCTTTTTTCCTCGGGAAGAGATATACGGGGTTATTTCACAGCTGAGACGCTCAGCGCTTTCGGTGATACTGAATTATGTCGAGGGATACGCGAGGCAGAGAAAAGCGGTCTTAAAGAATTTCCTTCAGATATCATATGGTTCTTTGAAGGAGGCTGGATATTTGGTGGAGTTCTCAGAGGCGGAAGGATTCCTAGGAGCGCAAGAAAAAAAGGAGATTATGAATTTAGCGGATGAAATCGGGGCGATGTTATGGAAAACCATGGAAAATATTTAGATGTTACATGTTACGTGTTACATGATGATTGACCTTCCTTAGCCATCCGATTAGGAATAGAGCGGCTACGAGAAAGGCAGGGCCGGCGATGATGAAAGAGTAAGAGATCATGTAGGGCTCTAACTGGCTCCTGGAGACGATAGAAACGATGTAAGCCAATCCGGCGAGGGCAAAGGCAATGGCACCCACCAATTCATGTTTCCAGGCGATGATCAAAACGAGCAGCAGGACCAAAGAAGGGATGTTATGCATGAATAGTCCCAGAATCGTGCCCCAGAATCCGTAGTTGCCATCGAATATGTCCAAAGAGAACATGGCTAAAAACAGAATGAAGAGAATACTCAAGATCCTGGGAGTCCAAAAAATAAAACCGCGCTTAGATTGTTCGGATGCTTTAATCTCGTTTTCTTTCATAAACATATTTTACTTTATGGAAATCTTTCTCGTATTGTTCATCGCTTATTTTTTTGACGTCGGGCAGTTTTTCCGTCGCTTGGATGGAAGCAGCATTGTCAAGATCGATAGTCATGGTGACAAAAGGCAAGTTCAGTTCATCCATCAGGCGCTGTTTGAATTTGGCGGCCAGCCCTTGGCCCCTGTATTTAGGATCGACAACCGTATGGGTCACGTTCTTTTCGTCCGCCGTATCATAAACCCCGACTATGCCTAATTTTTCACCATTATTTCCATTAACCGTAAAGTAACGCTGGTTTTCGCAGTTTTCCTGGCCAATAGCGAGCCAGCCATCCTTTCCCTGCAGTTCCTGGAAATATCGCAGGTCGAAATCGCCGAGATTTTGGATCTCAACGGGTTCTCGTTCTTGTAGGGGTTGTTTGAGTTCTTGCATATTATGAGACGATTTTACTCGCGTTAAGGCATTTTGCATAGTTAAGAAAATATGATCGCCCACATAGACATGAACTCGTATTTTGCGAGCGTAGAGCAACAGGCCAATCCGCACTGGCGCGGGCGGCCTTTGGGGGTCTGCGCTTACCTGCATAAACACGGTTGCGTTATTGCGGCTTCCATCGAAGCCAAGAAGCGCGGCGCTAAAGTCGGCATGTCAGTTGATGAGTGCCGGCAAGTCTGTCCTGACATGGTCTTTGTCCAAAACGATCCGCCCAAATACCGGGCTGTGACCTCCAGGGTCTTTAGTTTGCTGCATCAAATTTCAGATAAGATTGAGCATTATTCGATTGACGAAGCTTTTTTGGATTTAGATGGCTGGTATCGCGATGAAGCAGAAGCGGCGTGGGCTTTATGCCGGACGCGAATGCGTATACAAAAAGAAATAGGGGACTGGCTCAAATGCTCAATCGGCATTGCACCCTCAAAATTCCTGGCCAAGTTGGCTTCTGACCTCGAAAAGCCCAATGGCCTGGTGATTATTACGCCGGAAAATTTAGATAAGACTTTATCGACTTTGGAACTCGAAGATGCCTGCGGGATTGGCCGGCATATCAAGCGGCGCCTCAATCGCCTTGGTATTTATACTCTTTTAGACTTGAAATATTATCCTGTGGCCAACTTAATGCGAACTTTAGGTAAGGCAGGTTGGATGTGGCATGAGCGTCTCCATGGTCGAGATGTTGACCGGCTGGAAGTGGCTGGCGAGCGCTTGCCAAAATCAGTTGGCCATTCATTTTGCGTGCCGCGCCGGGCTAATGAACAGGGTTTGATTTTGCCCATCGCAGTCCGTTTGACTGAACGTGCCGGTCGTCGTTTAAGGTCGTTCGGATTGTTCGCGCGGAGCATGAGTATCCAAATCGGATTTAAGGGACAGACGCAAAACCCATCCTTTTATCATCCTTTTGAAAACGGCAGCTCTTGCTCCATGGCTTTTGGCGAACCGGCTAATGATATCTTCTCTCTGACTCACGGAGCTACTGAGCTTTTGAGAAATGTTTGGGACGGCAAGCGTCAGGTGTCGTTTTTGGCAGTGACATTAATCGATCTCGTGCCGCCCAGCGGACAGGTCCCTCTATTCGCCCCCTCAATTAACAATATTGCGGGTGCACCTTTCCCCCACAATATAGGGGAAAGGAGTTTTGGGGCATCGCGAGCAGTTGATGTTATACGTGACCGCTATGGGGATGAGTCCATCGTCTTTGCCAGCATGTTAAAGCTGGGCGGGGATTATGCCCCGGACCGGATTGGGTTCCGTAAAGTCGAAGGCCTCGAACTTAGCTCGTGAAGGCAAGCGATATTAAAAAATAACTCTCTTGCGAGAGAGGAGTACTATGTTGCGGGAGTAGCTGCAACGTTCTGGGTTATCCAGTCAATCCAGCCCCGTAGGTCTTTCCAATCGGCGGGTAGGGTTTGGAGTTTGAGCTTGAGCCCGATATCATGCAGGAGCATGCACCAGGCCAAGGGGAGGTCGGTGTAGATCCCCTTTTTGGACGGGGGATTCTTTTTCAGGTGGTCGGCAATGGCCGCGAATGTACTGCCGTCGGCAAGTGCGATCAATGCTCGGGCGGCTGCCGAGCGGCCGACCTTGATGAGAGTACCGTGTACGTCGAACATGATGTCTTTTTCGAACCGGTCAATGAGCTGCGCCACGTCTGTCGCCATGTTAGCCTCCGGGTGCGAGTTGTGCGGTAGGGTAAACAAAAGCAGCCCATTTGTCAAAGTATGTTTTTGGTCAGAATGCATCTTGACATCCGCTCCATCCTTGGCTAGAATAGCCGCACTTTTGGCCCCATCGTCTATCGGTTAGGACAGCGGCTTTTCAAGCCGTTAAGAGGGGTTCGACTCCCCTTGGGGCTACCAAA
>JAQULH010000052.1 GCA_029004215.1 Patescibacteria group bacterium
AAAGGTGGACAAATATTTTTGTAAGCTAGTAGCCATATGATCGCAAAAACGCAATATTTAAGCCAAGAGGGCTTAGAAAGGCTCAAAGCCGAGTTGAGTGAACTCAAGACTGTTCGCGTCCGCGAAACGTCTGACCGCATAGAAGCGGCCAAGGCTTTGGGTGACCTTAAGGAAAACGCCGAATACCACAGCGCCAAAGATGAGATGGGCTTTATCCAGGGACGCATCCACGAGATAGAAGAGATGCTGAAAAATGCCTCGATCATTGAAGATGTTGGCGGGAGCTTGACTGTCAAAATCGGTTCAACGATAGAAGTCGAGTCGCGGAATGTTAAAAGGAAATATAAGATAGTGGGTTCGGAAGAAGCTGAACCGCAGAAAGGCTTGATTTCCAACGAGTCACCCATGGGCAAGGCATTTTTAAACCATGCCAAAGGCGACCAGATTGATGTGGAAACGCCCGGTGGAGTTGTTTCTTATACCATACTAAGCATTTCATAATATGATTGACCCAAAGTTCATTCGCGAACATGCGGATGAAATCAAAAAGAATTGCGCAGCCCGCAATGTCAAAGTTGATATCAGCGGTCTCCTCAAACTCGACAAGGTTTATTTGGCTTTGCTGCAGGAGGCAGAGGCTTTGAGGGCGGAGCGCAACCAAACGGCCAATGCCATGCAAACCGCCAAGGATAAAAAGGCTTTGGTGGAAAAGGGCAAAAAGTTGAAAGAGTCATTGGCTGAAAAGGAGAAGGAACTGGCAGAGATCGAGGTCAAACGCCGCGCCTTGCTCATGCAGATTCCTAATCTGACCCATCCTGATGCGCCAGTGGGCAAGAGTGATGAAGATAACAAGGTTATGCGCCAAGTAGGGGAGCCTCGGAAGCTAAAAAATCCTTTGGACCATGTAGCACTGGCCACCAAGCATGACCTGATTGATTTTGAACGCGCGGCCAAAGTTACCGGAGCTAAGTTTTATTATTTGAAAGGCAAGTTAGTCATTTTGGAACAGGCGCTTATCCGCTTCGCGCTCGAGCACTTGATGCGCGAAGGGTTTACGCCGTTATCTACGCCTGACTTGGCCAAGGACGAGATCTTAGTCGGTACTGGTTTCCAGCCACGCGGCCCGGAAGCGCAGATCTACTCTATTGAGCAATCAGACCTTTCCTTGATCGGCACAGCTGAAATCACGTTAGGCGGTTATCACCAAGGAGAGATGCTAAAGCTTGAAGATTTGCCCATCAAGTATGCTGGCATCTCACATTGCTTTAGGACAGAGGCCGGTGCTTATGGCCGCGAGTCTTATGGCTTATACCGCGTACATCAGTTTTCTAAAATCGAGATGTTTGTTTTTTGCACGCCCGAGCAATCAGAAGCAATGCTGCTTGAGTTGTTAAGGCACGAGGAGTCGCTTTTCCAAAAGCTTGAAATACCTTACCAAGTCGTTGACATCTGTTCCGGCGACTTAGGCGGCCCGGCTTACCGTAAGTATGATCTTGAGGCCTGGATGTGGGGTCGCAACGAAGGTCGTGGGGGATGGGGCGAGGTTACTTCTGCTTCCAATTGCACGGATTTCCAGGCACGCCGCTTGAATGTGCGGACAAAGGATGAAACCGGCGGCAACCAGTATGTCCATACCTTGAACGGCACGGCCATTGCAGTCTCGCGGGCTTTGATTGCCATTTTGGAAAACCACCAGCAACCGGATGGCACGATTAAAATCCCGGAGGTCTTGGTGCCTTACTGTGGTTTTGATTCGATCGGTTGACCGATAAAGTCCAACAATTTTGTTCATTATGCCAAAGATAAAAGAAAAATTTGTTCCCAAGACATGGGTTGAAGTCTCAGCCAATGCTATTAAGTCAAATATCCAGACTTTCAAGCATTTGATCAGCCACGAGACCAAGCTGATGTCTGTGGTAAAATCCAATGCTTACGGGCATGGTTTGGTTGGCGTGGCTAAGGTTGCCCAAAGCCAAGGGGTTACCTGGTTTGGCGTTGATTCACCGGAGGAGGGGATTGCCTTGCGGGCCAATGGTATCAAGGGTTCTATCTTAATCATGGGCTTTGTCAGGCCCGGCAATTTGGAGTTGATACTTAAGAATAAATTATCTTTTGTGGCCTATGACGACAAGGTACTTTCAAGGTTACAGGCATTATCCAAAAACGGTTTTTTAAAAAAGTATCCAGCTCATATTCACTTGAAAATTGAAACTGGTACCGGGAGACAGGGCCTAGCTGGTGAAGAGTTGCTTGATTTCGCTCTTAAGATCAAAAAAATTAAAGGAGCGGAAATCCAAGGCATCTATACCCATTTTGCCAATATCGAAGACACGACGGACCATTCATATTCTGCCGCCCAACTTAAGAAGTTCATTCAAGAAAAGAATCGTTTGGCTCAGAATGGCATTAAGCCGGAAGTAGTCCATACGGCCTGTTCAGCGGCTGCCATCCTTTTTCCTGAAACTCATTTTAACCTAATCAGGCTGGGCATTTCCTTATATGGCTTATGGCCTTCCAAGGAAACGCACGCCGTGGCGCAACGTACCCATCGCGACATCAAGCTCTATCCGGCCCTGACATGGAAGACGATCATTGCACAGCTCAAAAAGTATCCCAAAGGATCGCCCATTGGTTATGGCTTATCAGAACGCACCAGCCGCGCTGCGATGATTGCCGTTGTGCCTGTTGGTTATTGGGATGGTTATGACCGCGGGTTGAGCAGCGTAGGGTCAGTTTTAGTCCATGGAGAGCGTTGCAAGGTGGTTGGACGTGTTTGCATGAACATGATGATGGTAGACGTAACTGACGTGAAAGGAGTTAAAGTTGAAGACGAAGTCGTGCTTATCGGCAAACAGAAAAAGGCGGAGATTTCTGCCGAAGATTTTGCCGGTAAAATCGGGACGATCAATTACGAAGCAGTTACCCGCATCAATCCTTTGCTACCCCGCATAATCGTTGGTTAAAATTTATATGAAGTGGTCCGACGGACAGTCAAACGAGGGCATGTTCCGGGACGAGAGGGAGGGGCGCCTCCATAAAACCAAAGGCGCTATTTACGGTTTACTCTTATGTTTTGTTTTTGTCAGTGCAATTTGGTTTTTTTTGTATTCTGATTTGTTTAAGATCAAAAAAGTCGAAATCGGCCAACTGGCTGTTTTGAGGCAGGAGGCTGTAGCAGGGGAGATAGAGGCCTATTTTAACCAACCTAAGAAATGGCCGTGGGGGAATAGGAATATTTTTTTCTTGGATGAAAAAGATTTTAAAAAATACCTAATGAACAAATTTTTTGTAGGAAGCATCACTGTGGATAAGTCTTATCCAAATATTTTACGACTCAAGATTCAGGAGCGTCAGAGGAGTGTGGTTTTAGTCACGAGAAACAACATGTATATAGTCGATGACTATGGAGTGGTTTCAGACTTAGCTGACGATAAAACAATTAACGATACGCGCAACTACCTGAACAATCCCTCGCCCGTTGAAACGCCTAAAGAAGTTTATATTATCAATTCAGTTACCAGTACTTATGACAAAGGCCAGGTATTTACCGATTCCAGCCGAGTTAGACGGTGGTTGGATACCTCCAACAAGCTTAGAGAGGCTGGTATCTGGTTTAAATCCTTAGACATAGGACTCAATCCATCAGACTCTATAACAGTGGTCCTAAAAGGCGATAAGAACGTTTTAATGGAGTCAGATGACCTATTAGACTCACAAATAGAGACTTTAAGGCAGTTTCTAGCCACAAAGCCCAACATGGATCAGATATACCAATATATTGATGTTAGGGTTCCAGGGAAGGTTTATTACAAGTGAGCAATATAACAAGCAGTTTTTACGACTCCTTAGAGGTGTTGTAAAAACTGCGTTATGTTATACAGCCGCATTAACTTTCAGCTTAAATAGCTTAAAAGCTTTTAAGTACCTTAATGCGGCGTATAACATATATTGTGCGAC
>JAQULH010000053.1 GCA_029004215.1 Patescibacteria group bacterium
GTATTCCCGTCAAATATAGCCACTCAACCCAGAGAGGAGATGGGCCATGCTCACTGACAATCCGCGTGAATGCCTGACGTTCGATGACGTTCTTTTGGTTCCCGCTTATAGCGAGATCCTGCCGCGCGATACGGACGTGAGCACCAGGCTCACTGCTCGTATCACGCTCAACATACCGTTCATGTCAGCTGCCATGGATTCTGTCACCGAGGCGCGCATGGCCATTGCCATGGCGCGTGAAGGTGGCATTGGCGTGATCCACAAGAACCTGTCGCCGGCTGACCAGGCGCGCGAAGTCGAGAAAGTGAAGCGCGCCGAGAGCGGCATGGTTATGGATCCGGTTACGATTTGGCCGGATCGGGAAATCCGGTGGGCGCGGGAGATGATGGACAGCCGCAATATCTCTGGTCTGCCGGTCTGCAATGCAGGGGAGCTGGTCGGAATCCTAACTGCCCGCGACCTGCGGTTCGAGACCAACCTGGATAAGCCCGTCCATATGCTCATGACGCCGCGCGACAGGCTGGTTACGGCCAAGCTCGGCGTTACCATGGACGAAGCCCGCGAGCTGCTGCATAAGCATCGCATCGAAAAGCTTCTCATCCTGGATGATAATGGATCTCTTGTTGGCTTGATCACGGTCAAGGACCTCCAGAAGGCAGAGCGACACCCGAATGCAGTCAAGGACGAACATGGCCGCTTGCGAGTTGCGGCAGCTATTGGTCCGGGTGCTGATCGCGAAGAGCGAGTCAAGCTCCTTGTGAAGGCCGGAGTGGATGTGGTCGTCGTCGATACTGCCCACGGCCACTCCAAAGGCGTGGTTGATACTGTCACGTTTTTGCGCAAGCAATACCCTGATCTTGATGTGATTGCGGGCAACATCGCGACAGCCGAAGGTGCGAGAGCCCTGATCGACGCCGGAGCCTCAGCCGTCAAGGTTGGCATGGGTCCGGGCAGCATCTGCACCACGCGTATCGTGAGCGGTATGGGTGTGCCCCAGATCACGGCCGTAGCCGATTGCGCAGCTGTCGCCAAACAACACAATGTCCCGGTCATCGCTGACGGTGGCATCAAGTTTTCGGGCGACGCAGCCAAGGCCATCGCGGCCGAAGCTGACGTGGTCATGATGGGCTCATTACTGGCCGGCACTGACGAAGCGCCGGGAGAGATGGTCCTGTTCCAAGGCAGAAGCTACAAAGTCTACCGCGGCATGGGGTCACTGGGTGCTATGAAGAAAGGCAGCAAGGACCGGTATGGCCAAGCTGGCGTTGATGACAGCAAGCTGGTGCCCGAAGGCGTGGAAGGCAGAGTGCCCTACCGCGGCTCGGTTGGGGCTATCCTCGACCAGATGGTGGGAGGGTTGCGGAGCGGCATGGGATATACGGGATGCCGAACAATAGCCGAGTTTAAAGCAGAGGCTAAGTTCATCCGCATCACGGCGCAAGGCCTGCGCGAAAGTCATGTCCACGACGTGACCATAACAGAAGAGCCGCCCAACTATCGGCAGGGCGGCTGACCTAGCCTCGACTTTCAGACTGAGAGTCGAGGATTTTTTATATATTAGGTTGCCGTGGTACTTCCAGTGTTTTGTATTTGCTGCCCATGCCCTTCAAAATCTCAATTTCGCTTGGCGAACAATCACAAAGCTCTGCTATAAGCTTGATAAGCTCGGCGTTGGCCTTGCCTTCAAGCGGCGGCGCGGCGATCCTGACCTTGAGAGTTTGGCCCTCCCAGCCAACAGCTTCTGACTGTTTGGCGTTTGGGACAATGCGGACGAGGAGCTTCATGGTGGTTACTTTTGTCCCATTCTCTCAAAAGCCCGTAAGACCTCGAGCGGAATGGCAAAGACAATGGTATTGGATTGATCGGATGATACATCGTTTAAGGTTGCCAGCGTGCGTAGGTGCATGGCGCCGTCTGAAGTTGCAAGGATGTTAGCTGCCTGAGACAGGTTGTTGGCAGCTGCCAATTCGCCTTCTGATTTGATGATGACCGCGCGCTTTTCGCGTTCAGCCTCAGCTTGTTTGGCAATGGTGCGCACCATGTCTTCGGGCAAGGAAATATCTTTGAGTTCAACGCTGCCAACTTCCACACCCCAGGCCGCCGTGTGTGCGGCAATAGTGTTTTTTATGCGCTGAGCAGTATCTTCGCGTTTTGAGAGCAGCTGATCCAAGGACAATTCACCGCAGACATTGCGCATTGTTGTCTGAGCTAACTGTGATACGGCGTTCATGACATTCTCAACTTCCAACCAAGCCTTGCCCACATCAGCAATCCGATAATAAATCACGGCATTGATTTTGCAGCTGATGTTATCTTGCGTAATCGTATCCTGGTAAGGCACATCGACGGCCTTAATGCGGATGTCGATTTTTTGCATGGACTCGATAATTGGCCAAACTATGCGCCAACCCGGGTCCACGAGCTTAACAAACTTGCCAAAACGCAGTTTTACGCCGCGTTCATATTGGTTGACCTGCCTAATGGAGGCCAAAACTAGAATAACGAAGGCTATGAGAATGTAGTAGTACATATGTAACCACGGTAGCAGACGCCCATTGCCCGTCAAGCCACGTCGTTCGCGAGCGACGTGGCAAGCACACTCTTTGACCGCTAGTCAGGATGGCATTAGACTGAGTTCATATGCAGGAAGTCATCTTAGTTCACGGTTGGTTGAGCGGACCGCGCCATCATTGGTTCCCATGGCTCAAAAAGTCTTTGGCCAAGCATGGTTATACGGTGACTGCCCTGCGCATGCCCAATCCAGTTTATCCTAGCAAAGATAAATGGGTCGCTAAACTCAAGCAGGCTCTCAGTGATAAAGATCCGCGCCGTACCATATTGATTGGCCACTCTTTGGGCACGCCCACCATCCTTTATGCTCTGCAAGAACACGACGGGCCAAGGTTTGCGCACGTGGTTTTGGTTGGCAGTTTTGCACGCAAGATTCCGTATTTGAATTTGGTATGCAAAGGCTATGACATGGGTTTTGATTTGGATGCCATCAAATGCAAGGCTTGCCATTGGACAGTCATCCACGGAGACAATGACCCGGTCGTTCCGTTTGGGGAAGGGGAGTGGCTGGCCAAGCAATTAGGCACGCAGGTCATTGTTGAAAATAATAAAGGTCATCTGACGCAATACCGTGGAGTGTTTAAATTGGAAAGCATCCTAGACTCCATTGTCGCCAACCGGCCGTTGAGCTCCAAACTCAAAGAAGCTTTAAGGCCAGCCCTGCGCGAACTGATAAAGTTGGAGAGCGCTCTAAGGGAAATTTTGAAACTGGATAAAGAGGCTTGACACGGCATTCGCGAACGCCATGTCTTGACATTTGCCGATTTGGCTGCTAAATTTATTTTCATGCTAGGCAAATCATTCAGCTTTTACTTCTTTACCCCTTAATAGGGGTGGGGTTGTATTGCTGATTGCTAGCAGACGCCTCACCGAGGCTGTTTTTGTTCTAGCCAGCGAGAAGGAGAGGAAAAGATGTTTGGAAGAGACAAGGTCGTTCACATGCATCAGATCGAAGGCTTCGACGACATCACGGTACTGCCGGCGGTGCGCTATCTGGAGCGGTCTCTGCTCCTCGGGGACATTGTCTGTGTCACCAACGAGACCGACCAGACCATCGTCCCGTGGCTCAATGAGGTGGAGTTGGGGCCGGAGCGGATCATCGAGGTGCCTGACAAGTGCATGTTCACTGGCATCCGCAAGGATCCCACGCTCTTCAAGGATCTGCGCGACCAATTCGCCAAGGGTGCCAGGCCCATGTTCTTCCACCCCACCAAGAAGGAGGTGGGTTTCGTCGAAGCGGC
>JAQULH010000054.1 GCA_029004215.1 Patescibacteria group bacterium
TTTGGCATAACTTTGGACTTTATACCGCGCGCGCATTATGGCAGCAACCACCACTGTCTTCAGCCTGTCGTCTCATGCTATAATACTCCCATGTTACGTTGGTTACGCGCGCTTGTTACGGGCGACATGTTTTACCTCACGGCTTTTGGTCTGCTGACCCCGATTTTTGCTTTGTTCCTGACCGAGCGCATCCCTGGCGCCAATTTACTGACGGTCGGCATCTCAGTGGCAGTTTACTTGGCAGTGGTCGGCGTCTTAAGGCCGTTCTCCCAGCTCTATTCCAAAAATGATGCTTCGGGTTGGCGCACGCAAAACCTGCTTTGGTTTGGTTCTGCTTTTGTAGTGCTGACGCCTTTCCTGTATCTGCTTTCGCGCGACATGATTGATGTCTATGTAATCCAACTGCTTTACGGCATTGGCATTGCTTTTTGTGAACCAGCTTGGTCCCGGCTCATAGACAAGACCTGTGCCATCCGACCGGAAGACAGTATTGAACGCTATAACGCCATGAGCACGCTCTTGGCAGCTGGCTTGGCCTTAATTGGCGGCTTTATCGCCGATCAACAAGGGGTGGCTTCACTTTTGATTTACCTTGATGTGACAACTTTGGCCGCGGCCTTATTGTTGGTTGGTCTTTACTGGCGCTTTGGCATCGGCCAAAGGCACACTTTTAATGCCAAAGGGGCTCAAGCCCAAATATGATGCCCACTCGTTTTAGGATTTTGATGGTCTCAGACATCCTGATTGCAGGCTCGTATGGTTTGATTATGCCTATCCTGCCGCTTTTTATGGTCGAGAAAGTGAGCGGCACCAATTTGCAGACAGTAGCTGTGGCGCAAGCTATTTACCTGCTTTCACAGGCCGGTTTTAGTTGGGTTTTTGCCTCGTACCAACAACATAAGCAGTTAGCCAAGCGATCACATGGCGGACTAGTTATAGGTTCAGTTATTGTGACGTTAGTGCCAATAATTTACCTGCTCTCCCGCGACATTTCCCAAATCTTTTTAGCCCAACTGCTGCTTGGCCTAGGTTTTGGCCTGATCTACCCGGCTTGGACTTGGATAGCTAAAGAGGAAATCAAAGAACAACATCTAAAAAGCGTAAAAAAAATCTACGATGTGGTTTTGTCATTAGCTTTGGCCTTCATGGCTGTGGCCGGCGGTTTTGTAGCTTATCGTTATGGTTTTCGCCAACTCTTGATACTTATGGCTGCCATGGGCCTATGCGGCACTGTCCTGGCCATCTCGCTCTGGTACGACCACATTAAACGTTAAAGTTATTTCTGGTTTTTCTTTCGCCATTCGGCGATTTTTTTGTGGTCGCCGGACAATAAAACTGGCGGCACTTTCCATTTTCCAAAAACTTCCGGCCGCGTGTACTGCGGATATTCTTTTGTGACGCCATCGCTCCACGATTCTTCATCAAGCGATGCTTTTTGACCCAAAACACCTTGGCGTAAACGCGCTACGGCATCAGTGACGACCAAGGCCGCAAGTTCACCGCCGGTCATCACGTACGGACCGATGCTTAATTCTTCATCCGCGAGCTTTGTTGCAACTCTCTCATCAACTCCTTCATAACGCCCGCACAAAAAAACCAAGCGATCATACTTAGCAAGACGTTGCGCGTCTTTTTGTGTGAACAGTTTTCCCTTTGCCGACGTCAAAATGACACGAGTTTTGATTCCCCCTTTGTTTCCCCCTTTAATAAAGGGAACTTTGAGTTGCTTGAGTGCTTTGTAAAAAGGTTCCACGCGCATGACCATGCCCGCTCCCCCGCCAAAAGGCCGGTCATCCACATGGCCATGCTTGTCTATGGCCCAACGACGGAGATCGTGCGCCTTAACCTGCAATAACTTATTCTTTTGGGCGCGCCCCAAAATAGACGCATTGCAATAAGCGTCAATCATCTCGGGAAACAAAGTTAGCACGTCGACTTTGAGGAGCTTGTCTTTTGCCATATTTCACTCAATTCTGCCACGTTTTGAGTTAAGCGTCCATGCTTGACAATTTGTACTTTTTCTGTCATCTTGGCCCTATTCGTATCTCGACAATCTGCGCCTCACAACGAGGCAAACCATGCTCCATGCGGGAGTATGGTCGACCTGCATCTCCCAGGAGATGTGACTCAGAGAGTTTCGGAGGACAGTACGATGAAACAAGTGCCTGAGAACCAAGAAGTGACGAAGGACGTAGTCCCTACCCGCGAAGAGCAGCTCGCGTCATTGCGCGAAAAACTCGCGGGCCACCAGGCCTTCGGCCGATTGCGGGGGAAGCTCGGTGATTCCACCATCTATCTGCTCGGTAAGATGATCGAGTCAGCGGAATCGCCGACTTCCTTCTGCCGAGACTGGGACCAGTTCGCAGCCGATGCGAGGGTCATGGGCAACATGCTCGCCCAGTTCCGACGCGACGGTTGGAGTGCGGCGGCCAGAGCCCTGTATGGCGCGCTCAAAACCGACACCCTGATCGAAGGCGAGACCGTGCCGCTGCACAAGACCGTGCCCATCACAATCCTGGTCCTCGATCCGGAACGGACCTTCAGCATGCTGCGCTGGATCAGGGCGGGATATTACGCCGATCTTTCCGCTTACCATCATCGTCGCGATCATGTCGTACAACCCGAGCTCGTATCCGACTTGTTCGAGAAGTTCCCGAGCTTGCGTAAGCACTGCGACTACTTCAGCACCAAGTTTGAGTTTTACCATGGAGACGCTCTCGCGTGCGCCTATCGCGACGACGTCCGTTCCGGGTACGCAGATAGCCTGAAGCCTTTCCAGGACAAGGTCACCCGCCTGATCATGGTATGGGAGTCCTATCGCAATGATCAGCTAGACGTCGTGAACATCACTTTCGGTTACATATTCCGGGCAGAACAAAGCGAGGTCCTTTCGTTCTTCAGTCGCGAAGAACAGGCGAGCCTCGCCACCTGGCAATGCCGGCTTCCCAAGGTACTCGAGGAACGACTCAATCGCGTCAATGTAGGTCTACATCCGGAAGCAGCTCACGACGATATGGTCAGGACACAGCCCACCTTGTCGAGCGCGGGCTGCAGTCATGGCTTTGGAGTCAGGGTTTTCCCAGGTAAAGAGAACCCTTCGGAGATCCGGGCCTATCTGAGACTATTCAACGAGATGAACGACGGTTACGGTTCGGTCGTCGGAGTCCAGAACACATCAGACCGAATCGCTTTCGGCCTTCGGGCCTCCATCGAAGAGCCTGATGACACTTGACCCTTGCCCCGGCAGTCTGCCCAGACCGCCGGGCTCTTTTTATA
>JAQULH010000055.1 GCA_029004215.1 Patescibacteria group bacterium
CATAGCCTTTGCGGCTTTGTACCCAAAGCTTCTTATCCTTTTTTGGAATCCCGGGGTAATCATTAGCCGTAATTATTCCACCGTGGGCAATTTCTTTTAAACCATAAGCCGCGCGTTCATGGCCATAGCCCATGTTCACGGAAACAACGTAAGCGCATTTTGACAAGTGGTTGTGTTGATGGGACGTGGGCATACAACTTCCAAAAATATTTTACCACATTTTTGGAGTGTTTGCATGTGCAATGTCAGTTAATGCCGGTACGGGCAGGGATTTCTCGCAGCGAGGACTGTTCGAGCTCTTGCATATCTAAAAGCAAGGCGAGTTCCGCAGCAAGAGAAGTGCCTGCCCGTACCGGCGTATTGTTACCTCCGGCGGCGGTGGAAGTGTTTGGGTGGTGTCCGATGTGAGGAAGGCCGTCCGTATCCGCCTTGCCTTAAAGATGGGGCATGGGAAGCCGGACGTGCCGCGGGTAGTTCGGGTGATTTTGAGACTGGTAAGTGTGACCGGGTCAGCCTTTCTATCATTTCAACTTCTTTCCTTTGGTCGCGTGTGGCCATGGAAATGGCTTGGCCAGCTTGCCCCGCCCTGCCAGTGCGTCCGATGCGGTGTACATAGTCTTCGGCCTGGTCTGGCAAATCAAAGTTGATTACGAGCTCGATGTTTTTGACGTCCAAACCACGCGCCGCAATGTCAGTGGCCACCAACACCCTGTATTTGCCGTTCTTGAAACCATCCAAAGCTTCGCGCCGTTGGGCCAGCGAGCGGTTGGAATGGATTTCGGCCGAAGGGTGGCCCATGTCGCGCACTGACTTGGCAACTTTTTTGGCGCCGTGCTTGGTACGAGTAAAGACGAGCACTGACCCGCGGTGGTCATCCAATATCCTGTCGAGTAAACGAATCTTATCTTCTTTATTTACCACATAAAGTTCTTGCGTCACTTTTTCTGCCATGGTACCTGACCGGGCGATTTCTATTTGGACAGGCAATTTCATGTAAGAGCTGGCTAACCTTACTATGTCCGGCGGCATGGTGGCGGAAAACAGCATGGTCTGCCTGTCGCGGGGGAGAGCTTGCAATATTTTCTTGATTTGCGGGGCAAAACCCATGTCCAACATGCGATCGGCTTCGTCCAAAACTAAAACGCAGATATCGCCCAGGTTAACAGTTCTTTGTTCCATATGATCCAACAGACGGCCGGGCGTAGCGATTATAACGTGCGGTTTTTTCTTCAACATCTCATGCTGCATGTGCATCGAAGCGCCACCAATCAAGACAGCTGTGCGCAGGCCAATGCCTATGCCGATTGACCGAAAGACCTCTTCTGCTTGCAGGGCCAGCTCGCGCGTCGGTAAGATTACCAAGCCGCGGCCTTTGGTTTGGGCCAAACGCTGGATAAGCGGAATGCCAAAGGCCAAGGTTTTGCCAGTGCCGGTTTGTGCCACGCCGATTATGTCCTTGCCCTCAATGGCAATGGGTATTGATTTGAACTGGATGGGGGTCGGTGTCTTAAACTTGAGTTTCCATAAGACTTCCAACAGTTTGGGTGCAATGCCCAATCCGTAGAATCCAGGTTCGAGTTGTGTAATATTTGTCATACGCCTGACAGTGTACTCTGAATTGCCTATTAAAGATAGGCTTGAACGTCGGAGGTTCTAAGGTCTCCACTCAATGATTTCACCAGCCTTAATTTCAATCGGATGGGCTTTACGGAGCGTAGAAATTTGTGATCGTGTGAGGAGCGGGATATGCTTAACATCGGCCAGATGTTCGGCAATGAACCAGTTATCATCCTCGTTTGTCGCCCAGCCTAAATTATCAAAACGCGAAAGATTGATGGGCAAAGAATAACTGCGCAGAGTTTTATATCCATAGTCATCAAAATACTCGTGAAAATAAGAAAGCACTAACTCTCGCAATGTCCGGTAAACGGGTTCTCGGTAGCGCAAGACGGCGTGGTTGGTTTTGGAGACCGCGCCCCAACACCCGTTTCGTTTGAACAAGGCAACTACATGATCAAAGTCGCGCTTACAACTCGTCAGGTCAAGAACCAGGGGCTGCTGGCCATGGAGACGAAAAGCCAAAGCAGCCAGCATGGCGCCTTCGATGCAATGTGCGCGGCGTTCTTGGATCACGCGGCGTGGCGATAAGCACGTGTCACCTTCGGGTTCGTGGTTGATGGGAATCTGATCCAAGTAGTCTTGGATTTTTGAAGGGGAGTCCAAGCCGCGCAACAAACGCAACTCATCTTTTGATAAACCGTACATATCTGTAGTTTACCAAGGTTTCACCATAAAAAGAAAAGCCCGCAGGGTGCGGGTGAGTGACGTGCCAAGTTGGCAGCGTCATTCGAGCTAGTGCGGTCGCCCGTCGCGAATCGCGGGCAAGATGGGGCAGGGGTCGAGATGCAACTTGCGCATGCGCATCAGGATGAGTGCGCTCAAGATGACCGCCGGATCATCTGCTTTGAGGTTATGGTCAAGCTTGGCCTCTGTTTTCCAGCCACCCTTGCCTGAAGCGCTGTCAAATGTAGCCACGATTCTGAGCACAGCGGACGCTGAGTTCGGCTCAGGGAAACGGGACCAGAGCACGAGTTCTGCGAGGTCGTATTGCGAGCGGAAGCCAATGCATCCCTCGAATCCAGTTTCTTTGCGGTTCGGGTCAAGCCGGCGACCCATATACGCTTCAGATGGACTTAGGACGATAAGCTTCTCTGGGCCAATCGTCAGCTGCCCGCAGATCTCGATGTAGAGCCTCTCCGGGATTTCGTACGCGCACAGTGTCAGCGTGTCAGCGGGCGCAGTAGGTGGCAGGTCGTTCTGGGACGTATCAGTTGAACCCATTTTCTCCTCTCTCAACATTCCCTACGAGATGGCCGGCTCGACGCTGTTTCGTGCCGACTCAAGACATAGCCAGAGTCGAGGGTAGAAAGAGCGTATTCTCTGCATCATCGCCAACCTCCTTGTTGATGACTGCAAAATCATGCGACAAGGGCTAAGGCTAGTCAATAGATATTTTTGAAATCGTTTCCAGTATTTCACCGCGGCCTTTGCCGGTGATGCTTGAGTGCAGGATGAGTTTAATGCCGGGATAAGCCGCTTCGAGCGTGCTCACCAGGTCAGCTGATTCAGAATTGGAAAGTTTATCGACTTTATTCAGGATCATGACCAGGGGAGTGTGGCTGGAATTTAAATAATTGAGCATGTCGC
>JAQULH010000056.1 GCA_029004215.1 Patescibacteria group bacterium
GGCATGGACCAGGCAATCGGTGCTGGCACGGGATTACCGGTCAGGGTGGCTGAAGATCCGGTTTCGGCCGTAGCCCGCGGTGCAGGCATGCTTCTGGAATCTCCAGCCCTGTTAAAGGATATTGCTTTGCCAAAGACAGACAGGATCTTCTAAATGTGATGCGTAGCATTATTTCGTCATTGTTAATTGATAATTGTTAATTTTTAATTGTCTATGACCCGCCGCAGCCAAACCGTGCTTACGGTCTTGGGAGCGCTTCTGGCGCTGGTGGTTTTGCATGTCACGGGTATATTGGTGCCGGTTGAGAATCTGTTGCGCTCGGCCTTGGCACCATTTGGTTCTGCAGCTACGGCAGTCAGCACAAGTTTTGCCCAGCGCTTCGAAGGCAAGGCTTCGGCTGAACAGTGTTTGGAAAAATCAGCAGACTTGGAATCAAAGTTAAGCAGCATTAGCGTTGATTATGTGCGTTTGCGCGCTTTGGAAGAAGAGAACGAAGTGCTGCGCAAGACTTTGGGTTATGTCCAAAAGGAAGGCTATGACTCTGTTATGGCGCGTGTCATCAGCCGTTCAGCCGTTCCCGAAGAGTCTTCAATCATGATTGACCGCGGGGCCAAGGACGGGCTTGAGATCGGTATGGCAGTTATCGTGGGTGATGGCGTTTTCGTCGGCAAAATCCAATCAATTCAAGAAAGGACAGCTACGGTTGTCCTGCTTTCTGATCCGGAAAGCCGCGTGGCTGTTTCCAAGGCAGGCCAACGCAAGCTGATTGGTTTGGTGGAAGGCAAGGGCAATTGGACTGCCGAAGCGACTTTGATTCCGCAGCAAGAGGCTTTGGAAGCCAATGACATGCTTGTTACGTCCGGCACTGAGGGGAAAGTACCTCCCAACCTTGTAGTAGGTTTGGTCAACCAGGTGGATGGCCAACCAACCGACCCGTTCAAACAAGCTTCTTTGGAACCGCTAGTCCCTTTGGAATATTTGGAAGTAGTGGCTGTCTTGCGGCCCCAAGCTTTAAGGCCGGGGTCATGATGCTATGAGAAAATCTTCATGGGCGCTTTTGGGAGTGGCTGCTTTGGCCGCCGGCGTTTATGAAAGCGCTTTTGTCAGCTCGGCGCCTTGGCCGATTTATTTTTTCCGTCCGGTTTTGCCGGCCTGCGTCATGTTGTTCTTGCTTAATCGGCGGACTGCGGCTTATGTGACCGCTGCCTTGGCGGGCGGAGTCATTAGCCTATTGAGCGCTGCGCCTTCTGGTTGGATTTTGGGCCGTTGGTTAATCGTCCTTCTTATTATTGATGTGCTCTCTGAAAGGGTAGCCACCAACCGCTCGCTTTATGCTGCTTTGGCCTTGGTGGTTGCTGCCCGAGTTTTTGACAGGATCCTCTGGCAAATATTTTCTTGGTTTTCCTTAGTCATCCTGCACCAGTCTTCGCCCATTGAGTCATGGGCCCATCTGTTATGGGTCACATCCGTTGATATGCTGCTTGCGGCCTTGGTTTTTATAGCCATTACGCTTTTCACTAAACGTTTTGTCATCGCCATTGACCCGCGCAAGGAAAGATATGAACAAAGATGATAATTTGTTCGCCTGGCGCGAATCCGGCCGTTATGGCCTGGAGGTCGACCTTGATGACAAGGCTGATGTTGCTCCTGAGGTCATGTATGAGGATGACCTGCTTAAGATTAAAGAACGCCCGCTTTTTCTTGGTCTGGCTTTGCCGCGGTTGCGTTTTAGCGTGGCTATAGTTTTGGTGATAATTGCTTTAGGCCTTTTGGTCGGCCGTGCCTTTTGGATGCAGGTTTCAAACCATGAAAAATATTTAGCCTTGGCCGAGCGTAATCGGCTGCGCCAAGAAGTCCTGCAACCCACGAGAGGCGTGATTCGTGACCGAGAGGGAAAAATCCTGGCCGATAATGTCCCAACTTTTGATGTAGCCGTCACTCCCATTGACTTGCCGATTGATGCCAATAGTCGCATGGAGATCTTGGGCAAGATATCCAGGATCTCTGGCACGCCTTTGGCTGAACTGGAGCGGGATATTAAAGAAGTGCATTCACCTGACCAAAAGATGGTGATTGCCAGGGACATCCCTTATGACCAGGCAGTCGCCTTAAAGATAGAATTGGCCAGTGCTCCAAGCGTCTCGGTCAGCACAGGGCAAAAGAGGCGATACCCGATGTCCCAGCTCAATCCTTCCTTTTCGCACATCTTGGGTTATGTCAGTAAAATTTCGCCTGATGATCTAGCTAGTTTGGAAGACGTTGGTTACCGCCGGACAGATACCATGGGAAAGACAGGGGTTGAGGCTTCTTATGAATCAGTCTTGCGGGGAGTGCCGGGCGATAAAGTGACAGAAGTTGATTCATTTGGGCATGAACAGAGGACGGTACACGAAGGCAAGCCAGTGCCTGGCAAGGATTTGGTTTTGACGGTTGATGCTGATTTCCAGAAGCAGGTAGAAAAAATAATGGTCGACGGCTTGAAAGAGGCTAAGGTCAAGAAGGGTTCGGCCATTGCCATGGATCCGCGGGACGGGTCGATTTTAGCCATTGTCTCTTGGCCTGCTTATGATGATAATATTTTTTCAGGCCGTGTCTCCAGCACAGCTTATGCTGCTTACAGCCAGGATCCTGACAATCCTTTCTTGGCCCGCGCTTGGGCTGGGCTTTTCCCGTCAGGCTCTTCCATCAAGCCCGTGTATGCCGTAGCGCTTTTGGCTGAACATATCATTACGCCCCAGACAACCATTCTTTCCACGGGCGGCATCAGGCTGGGCGCGCAATTTTTTCCTGACTGGTCAGCCGGCGGCCATGGTCTAACCGACGTACGAAAGGCCATTGCCATGTCAGTCAACACTTTTTTCTATATCACTTGTGGCGGTTATGAAAATTTTAAGGGGCTGGGTGCTGACTTAATGGGGGAATGGCTCAAGAAATTTGGTTTCGGTTCAAAATTAGGTTTGGATATCCCTGGCGAGCAAGCCGGCCTCGTGCCATCTCCCGCCTGGAAACAAGAAAAAAGGAATGAGCACTGGTATGTAGGCGATACTTACAACTTTGCCATTGGCCAAGG
>JAQULH010000057.1 GCA_029004215.1 Patescibacteria group bacterium
CAAGGTCTGGCTGATAAAATTTCCTCGTGGTTCGTGCCAATCGTCATCGGCATTGCGATTTTGACTTTTGTTATTTGGATGTTCGTATTTGGGGCAACTTGGTCATTTGCTCTGATGGCCTTCACAGCCGTTATCGTCATTGCCTGCCCATGTGCCTTAGGCCTAGCGACGCCAACTGCCCTAATGGTTGGCACGGGCAAAGGCGCTGAAAATGGCATCTTGATCAAAGGCGGTGAACCTTTGGAAAAAGCCAGGGCCGTCGATACGATTGTCTTTGATAAGACCGGCACGCTCACTAAAGGCAAACCCGAAGTCACTGACATTGTGGCGTTGGGCGACAAGGATAAAGACGAGATTGGGGTCATTGCCGCCTCACTTGAAAGGCAATCAGAACATCCGTTGGCCGAGGCTATTTACGGATACGCCCACATGAAAGGTCTTGAGTTGAAGAAGATTGAAAATTTTAAGGCAGTGGCTGGCCATGGCGTCTCAGGCTTGATTGATGGCACTCAGTATCATTTTGGCAATCGCAAGATGATGGCTGAGATTGTTGGCATAAGCGTCGAAAAAATAAACCAGCAGATGTCCTTGCTTGAAGAGCTTGGCAAGACAGTCATGATCCTGTCAGACGAAAAAGAGGTTGTGGGTCTGGTGGCCGTAGCCGATACAATCAAAGAAACGACTAAAGCAGCTATCAAAAAGTTAAAGAAAATGAAGATTGAGGTCTTTATGCTGACAGGCGACAATGCGCGCACGGCCAAAGCCATCGCGGCTCAAGCTGGCATAACTAATGTCTTGGCTGAAGTCTTACCGCAAGATAAGGCCAATGAGATAAAGACTTTACAGGAGTCAGGCAAAATCGTGGCCATGGTGGGGGACGGCATTAATGATGCACCGGCTTTGGCCCAAGCCGACCTGGGCATTGCCATGGGTTCAGGGACTGATGTGGCCATGGAAACCGGCGGCATCGTAATTATGAAGAATGACTTGCGCGATGTGGCGACTGCCATCCAACTTTCGCGCGAGACAATGGGTAAGATCAAGCAGAATTTATTTTTTGCTTTGTTTTACAATGTCATTGGCATCCCGATTGCCACGCGCGCCTTGGTCGGTCTTGGTCTTGTGCTGCGCCCGGAGCTCGCAGGCTTGGCCATGGCTTTGAGCTCGGTCTCAGTCGTCAGTAATTCATTATTACTCAAAGGCTTTCGTCCTAACCAACGCAATTGGCCCTCAACTGTCGCGCCTGTCGTTATGGCAATTATCTTCACGTCAGCGTTCGTGATATTCGCGAGATTGAGTAGGGGTATGTAAAAAATTACCCGTCGATCGGGGCGGGTGTTGAGATCTAGACTGTTGAGAGCGCTTGGAAGGCGGAGTTGATATTGACCATGCCCAGCGCGTAACGGATCAGCATGCTGCGTGAGACTCGGGTTGCGCCCCGTGCCTTGAGTTGGGCTACAACCTCGTCGAGATTGGCCAGATCATCGTTGTAGATGGATATACAGATGACCTTATAATTCAGAGGTTTCGGTGCGGATGAAGGAGCTTCTTCACTCTGCTTGTTCATGACATTCCTCCCGGTTTCTGTTGGACTTCACTCGCACGATTTATCATAGGATAATCTGAGAGTCAAGGGGAGAATAAATAAAAAGGACGTCTTTTGCAGGACGCCCTTTTATTTGAAATATGTTTCTATACGATCATGGGCAGTGTTTCCACGTCCATCCTGGTGCCTGTGATGATGCCTTCGATGCGGTAGGCGCCGTGTTGCGGGGCTTCCATGTAGCCGTTCCAGGCAGCGCGGGCAATGCCGCCGCTCGCAATCCAGTCAAAAAGCCATTCGTTGGTGTATTTGGGATCGCCTTGGTCAATGCCTGCGCCGATGTACATCAGCCAGGTGCGGTTGAAGTCTTCCTGTGACCCGATGGTCGGCGCCATGATGATAGGCAAACCCATGCCGCAATAAAAGGACATTTCACTGGGTTTTGTCCAAAGGATATCCGTCTTGCGCAATTGTTTGGTAAACTCACGGAAATAAGTCGGCCGATCAGCATGATAGTCAATAAAAAGTTTCTTGCCCAAAAGGCTTGTAATTTTTAATTTCTTTACGGCTGAATAAAAGTTTTCAGCGATTTCCTTTTTTGTGCCGGCTACCAACCTTAACCGCAAGCCGTCGCGTACCAAAATCCGTTTTAAGCTGGATAAGATGTCGATACCCAATTGTTTTTGCGCGCCAGCCCCGCCAACCGTAAACATGACTGTCAAAGGATGGTCGCGTTTTAATTCACAGGTATTTGAACCGAGTTCGCTTTGGATAACGCGTTGGTATTTCTTCAAGAAAATGCCGTTGGGGTCCAAGTTGCAGAAACGCGCCATCATGTCTTTGCGGATGATATTGCCGGTCAAATCACCGATGGCCTCTTTGGGCAGGGGAAAACCGGTCAGATAGATGTTCTCCTCGCGCACGCCGTACAGCTTTAGCCTCTCAACAATCCTGCCGTTGGGTGCAAAATATTTGATACGGCTCTTTTTGGGGTCCTTAGCCACCCAAGCCCTCGAAACATCTGCATCGCACAGCACGCAATAGATATCTCCCGGATACTCAAAAACTTCGGCAGCAAAAGCCGGGATAAAGAATGTGCAAACAAGGGGTAAAGGTTTTTTTGCCAACTTATCAATCAAATCTTTGCAGAGATGGAGGTGTTCGATCATGTAATAAGTTTGCATGACCTGGTAAGTTTCTTTGGAAAGGTCGCGACGCGGGTAAAAATCAGGGATCTTCTGTATCTTATCCATGATTGCAAAAGCCAGGTCGCCGATAATTGGGATGGGCTTTAACCGCGAAATGGCTTCATAGCCTTTGCGGCTTTGTACCCAAAGCTTCTTATCCTTTTTTGGAATCCCGGGGTAATCATTAGCCGTAATTATTCCACCGTGGGCAATTTCTTTTAAACCATAAGCCGCGCGTTCATGGCCATA
>JAQULH010000058.1 GCA_029004215.1 Patescibacteria group bacterium
AGGTTTTATAACGAGAAATATTGCGAGAAGTAAATCCTTGCAAGTTACAAGTCAAGATATTATAGTTGCGCCATATGGACAAAAAAATCGCCAAAATAGTCGTTGACCGAGAGCTCTGCATCGGCGCCGCGCCGTGCGTGGTGGTGGCTCCTAAGGTTTTTCAGCTTGATAACGAAAATAAGGCCGTAGTCATCGATCAGCATGGAGCGGATGACGAGACGATCAAGCTAGCCGCCCAATCCTGCCCGGTTCAGGCCATCAGCCTGTTTGACGAGGACGGCAATCAAATCTACCCGTAAAAAAAGAGCCGGGACGAGAGCGTCACGGCTTGCGAGGAAGACTGGGATGACCAGTCTTTTCTATTACTTGAGTTGAAGGATCGGAAGTGTCCCAAACGTCGTCGGTCAACGAATCGTTCCAAGGTCTCGCGTTGCCGTCTTCAACCGGTTCCGGTAGAAGACCTTGTTGTTCGGCTTCGCTGGCCAATCGTTGGAGTTCAGCCCTGTCCCAGGCTTCTGTGTGGGGAGCGAGTGGGATCGGCTTAGCCGAAGGAACGAAAACCGCAGACTTGGCCGGTCCGCTTGAGGTCGGAATGAACGGGATGGTCTGACGGGAACTGGCTGAGTAGGGCTCATCATCCTGGAAGACGAGTCCTTCCTGGGGAGAAACGGGGATCAGCTCCGCTTCATCGACGTTCAAAGGCGGTTCACTTTGCGTTCCGCCTGCAAACGGCTCGTCGGTCGTCGCTGAGTCGATGGCCTTCGCGGGTTTGGAAGATTCGTCGGGCGACATGAACGCGTCGAAAACCGCATCAAGAGCTTCGTTTATCCCATCGGGGTCAACGGCCATCTGGCCAGCTTGAATCTCGGAGGACGTCGGACGTTGATCCTCGGCCCAATGCGAGAAGTCAGTGAACTGGATTCGCAGATCTTCCATTTCATGAATCAGGCGCTGCATGACGCCCAAGCCCTTTTTCTTCTCGGAATCGAGCCTCTGCTTGAGGTCTTTTCTTTCTTGAAGCAGCAATTTCTCGCGGTTCAAAGCCGAATTCTTATCGTTTTCAGCTTTTCGAAGCTCACGGTTCAGGCGGGAAATGTCGGCGTCATTATCGATGGACTTTTCGCGAAGACTTTCCAGTTCCTCGTTAGCCTCGGCGAGTTGAGCCTTGAGGGAACGGTTCTCCGAAGCTTCCCTTTCAGCGCGTTCGAATTCGCGCCTGATCAAGAGCTCGGTGTCCGCAACCAGCCTGCTTTGGACGAGCATGGCGCTCGCGAAAGCCTTGATCAGCCGGTTGCGATCCTGGGCCAAATCATCGTTCGTCAGTTTCTTGATGACTGTCTGCCCAACGGCCACGAACTCAATGTTCATCCCGTTCCTTTGCGCGAATCGGAGGGCAGTAGTCGGGTGCCAATAGCCGCCTTCATACTTCCCTTCGATGGTTCCAAGCTTGAGCGGCCCAAGGCCTTGGCAGCCAGGAAGAGTAACTACGCGCTGGACTGCTCCGCTGATGACGCAGTAGGTGCGGTTATCGTTGGCGGGGATCTCGACAATCTGGCCGTCTCTATAGTGCGTGATTTCCGTGACGTCGGTTTTGGGTTCAGGTCTGGGTACGGGTGGTCTGGGGCTCGGTTTTTTATCCATTATTCCGCTCCAAAATGTGAAAGAGCGTTTGTTTTAGTCAACGTTCTCGTGAACGGTTGATTACCAGGGAAATGACGCCTTGTCAACCGGCGCGGAGCAGGCGGATGTTGCGGCGTAAGTGCTGTCCGGTCCTTTCGTAATACAAATCTTCCATCCGGATGTTAGCCGGCAATTCTTCTAATTGATAGCCCAATGACTCCAGATTCAGCTTATCGTCCGTTCTAATTATTTGCGATCCGAGCTTGAATGATGGAAACACGGCCACGATTCGAGCGCTGTCTTTGAGTATCGGCCGGAGTGCCTTTAAGGCGTCGGACCAAAGTTGGGAGATCTGTTCCGCGTTCTTCTTGATTTCCTGGGCGGTTTCTCGTCCCCGGAGTGCCGGACCAAGCCAGCCTTCCGTGATAATCGCGTCGATCGATCCGGCGGATAAATGTTTGCCGATTTGTTTTACGTCGGCGGTAAAAACTTGAAAACGTGTTTTGTCGTCTGAATTAATAACTTTTTCTTTGGCCAGCCATTCGAGGTTACCTTGAGTATCCTTAATCTGTTTCGCGTCGATGTCGCTTCCAATGATTTTTCCCGCCGCCGTGGCCAAAGCCGCTTCCATCATAACTGTCCCTGATCCGCAAAACGGATCAAGCACGGCTGCGCCTTTCGGCACGCGCGCCAAGTTGACCATGACGCGCGCGAGTTTGGGCGGCAACATGCCGTTAGCGTCGTCGCGGAAAGGACGGCCGTAATCGCGTAAGCTCCACGCGTCGGCATTTTGCACTTGCGTGGTGCGGCCTAAATAAATTTTTTCCTTCTCAATTATCAAACACAAGTCGGCGTTTGGCTTTTCCGTTAAATGGCATTTGGCCACGGCGGCGGGGGAGAGCGGTTCTCCGTCTTGGCCCGTGACCCAACGGACTTTCCAGCCCATTTCTTTCAAAGCTTTTTTAATCTTAATGGGATATTTTTCAAAATATTTTTTTTGCTTATTGTCCCCGCCGTAAACCGTCCAACCGAATTCAAGCGATCCCGCAGGAAACCCTTCAACCATCATTTTTGCGATTTCATCCGGCTCAATTCCTTGTTTATCGCACTCTCGGATGACTTCACCCAGCTTAACCGTGCCGCCCAATTGGTCCATCAGGGCTTTGTCTTGCCAGGCGGCCGAATGGACCACGCAGGCCTTGTCCGGATTAGCCAAAATGTCAGCTTTTGGTTCAAAAGCCAAAAATTCGGCTAAAGCTAGCCTAGGATGATTGCCAAAAACCAAGAAATTAAGTCCCATAAATCAGCTAAATAATCGCCCCAATCATAAC
>JAQULH010000059.1 GCA_029004215.1 Patescibacteria group bacterium
TTCATAAGGGATACCCGCTTCTTGATTCAAAATCTCAAGACGATCAGTTTTATGGCTATCTTCCTCACGAAATCTTTTTGATTTTTCTTCCTCTCCAAGAGCAGCAAACCATTCCGTAAGCGACGGCTGGAAAGAATTAATGACGGGCTTCATAAAGTCGTGATCGGCCTGCTCTGCACGATATAAAACTCCCCTTTTTCCATGCCCCACTCGATGTCGCACGGGAAACCGTAATGTTTTTCGATATTGGCGCAGATCTCGGCGAGTTTGGAGATTTGGGCACCGTTGATCTTTTGCTGCTCTTTTTTGTCGACCGGAACGTTCACGCGGTCATTGCCGCTTTGACCGCGAACCAACATCGCTTCCTGCTCGGCGATGTTGACGTCGATGAACGTGCCGTCGCGCTTATCGATGACATAAGAATCCGGCGTTACGATGCCACCCACGATGTATTCACCCAGGCCCCAACAAGCTTCGATAATCATCTGATTGGTATCGCGAGTGACCGGATGAACGGTAAAACAAATGCCAGCCACTTCAGACTGCACCATTTTTTGCACGACGACCGCGACCGAGACGTGCGTTTGGCGCATATCCTTTTCATTGCGGTAAACGATGGCGCGCGGCGTAAAAAGCGAAGCCCAGCATTTTTTGACGTTCTCAAACAAAGTCTTTTCCGTGGTATTTAAATAACTCTCGAGCTCCCCGGCCCAACTCGCGGCCGATGAATCTTCGGCTGTGGCCGATGAACGGACGGCCACGAACTCCGATCCAAGGTTTTTAAATTCGGCCATAACCTCTTTTTCCAAATTCTCTGGAAACTTGGCCGACAAGATCAATTCATGAATGACGCGCGAGGCACGTTCAACCGAGGCTACGTCGTCATAATTCACTTTATCCAATTGTGCTTCAACCTCTTGGGTCAAATCAGTCTCGGCTAGGAATTCGTCAAAAGCCGGCGCGAGAATAACGAAGCCCGGTGGCACGGGAATGCCAGCCTGGGTCATCTCGCCAAGCGATGCGCCTTTGCCGCCAGCCACGCTGACGTCGGACTTGGACAGCTGCTTGAAATTTTTGATGTTCATACAGCAGCCAATTTACATGTTTATGGCTAAAAATTCAATAATTTGCCTAGTCTGCCAGGCAACTCCGATATTGACCGCTGATATAAAAAATGATAAAGATAGGCCCAACAAAGGAGGCTTCGGATGTCAGCCAAGTACCTTCGTCCCTTGAAACGCGGACAGATCAAGCTCGTCACATTCGATTTCGGCCGCACCCTGGCTGGCATAGATCATCTGGCCTTGAGCCGAATGATTAGCCATTACTTCGAGAGAACGGTAACGCCAGCCCAGGTCTTGAAGGCTGAACAGCGCCATATGCTCCGGGAGTCTGGTTTCAAGATGGAACCGAACGCCAAGGTGCCAATCCCCCAGAACGCTTATGAGTTCTACGCGGATATCGTAACGGATTGTTTTGGCCTTGCGCCGGAACAACTCAACGGACGTTTTGCAGAGTTCGCCGTCCAGGCCAACCGTTTTCATGAGCAACAAAACTGGTATTCGATGCTTTTGCCAGGATCGGTCGAATGTCTGGATATGCTCCAATCCAAAGTGCCCCTTGGGGTAATTTCGAATGCCAACGGCAATCTGGAAAGGGACCTGCCACGCCTCGGCATCCGTCACTACTTCGATTTCGTGATCGACAGCGGGGTTGAGGGCGTTTGTAAGCCGAATCCAGAAATCTTTCGACGCGCTTTAGCCAAGGCGGATACGCCCCCCGACCGCGCGATTCATATCGGCGACGATCCAAAGGCCGACGCGCAAGGAGCGTTGGACGCGGGCATGCATGCCATCCAATACGACTCTCCCGGTCTGTTCGCGAAGAAGAAGATCCTCGGCGCGCGATACTGTCGCAATCTCGTGAGCGCGGCCGAGCATCTTCTCCGCTTCATCTAAACGACCGCAAGGTCGATTTTTTTATCTTTGGAACTTAAATTAAGCCGCCATTTCCTTATACCTTTCACAGGTGGCTCGAGCGTTCGTCAGTTCTTCGGCGAATTTTTTTTCGTAAGCGAAATAATGCCCCGCATCTGAAGCCGTCCAAATATCCTTGACCTCCAACGCGAGTAGTTTGGCTTCCGCGTCGATCACTTTCTGCCAAATCTTCAAAAGAATCTGATATGCCTGGGATGCCTTAAACTCTTCGACCGTGTCCCTAACCCGCTGCATCTGCTTATGGCGTTCGTCGATGATTAATCCGACCGCCTCCTTCTCGCCCGCCATCATCAAAACGTCGACTCCCGCTCCCCCGCGCAACAATACGTCTTTTAACTCCTCCGGTTGAACGGCGGCCCTCAGATCTTCCAAGTTAGCCTTACCCACCTGGCCGATTATTAATTTGGCAGCTTGAACCGCCTTCTCCTGTCCCCTTTCCTGAAAACCCTTAGCTATCCTCGGATCATTAAAAAACGCCGAGGTCTGTGCTTTTTCTTTAACTTGGTCGCTTTTCATTACGCGATGATATTCGGTCCGTAGCTGCTCAGCTGTAGCTTTGATTTCAAAGGGATTGAACTTCATTTCCATATGACGGCATTATATCCGTTAAAAAGTCCCGTGTAAAAACGTACTTTACAAATCTTGACCCGGGGTTACAGTGAATTTGAAGATCGGAGAACCCGAGAAAGGATATGATGGACGAATAAGATTGATAAAAAAACGGTAGCCTGGCTACCGTTTTCACCCTTTCCCGTTCAAATCCGCTTGTCCTGCATCCGCATATGAAAACACCAGCCCGAAATTGGACTGGCGTTTTCATGGGGTGGCCAACCGGATTTGAACCGGTGATAGCAGAGCCACAATCTGCTGTGTTACCACTACACCATGGCCACCATGGCGCCGGTATTTATACAGTATTTTAAGCCGCTTGGCAAGAATCGCCAAA
>JAQULH010000060.1 GCA_029004215.1 Patescibacteria group bacterium
GACTTGGAAAAATACGCCCAGTCACTTGGTTTGGACATGGAAAAGTTCAAGTCATGCTTGGACGACAAGTCAGCTCAAGACCAAGTTTTGAACGATTATAATGCCGGCCGATCATTTGGTATTTCATCCACGCCAACTTTAATCATCAATGACGCCTTAATCGAAGGTTCTCCTAACTTGGATGTCATGAGTAAGCTGATAGATGAGAGGTTGTAATTAGACGGCAAGTTGTGGCTCAAGGTATACTGTTATCATCTTTTTAATAATTTATTTTTATGTTTAAAAAATATTTTATAGTCACACTAGGTTTGTTCTTGTTGGTAACAGTTGGGGCGGGTTGCGGTAAGAAGCCGGCAGGGCCACCACCGACCGGGCCAATGGATATTAAAGTCACCCAGGGAACAGGGGACACCAAGCAGGCTGTTACTTTCCAAAAAGCTCTGGTCAAACTCGCTTTAGATTATAAGGAAGCGCAGATTTTGACTAATGCCGTGCTACTGACGAAGTTACAGTCTATCAAAAAAGAGGATTACAAGGCGCTTTGCGATAAGGCTGTCCAGAAATGGGTTGATGTCCAAAAAGACGCCAATGCCCTTGAGCCTTTTACGGTGGAACACAAGACCACCAGTGTTGATACCGGAAACATCTCAAGCGCCTTCTCGACCAAAGCATTGATCAACACTTTGCGCGATGCTGTCTTGATTTATCCGGCTTACGCCGAAGAGACAGAAGTCCAGCTGGACATGCCGAAATGGGACAAGGTTAATATGATTACCAGAGTCGCACCCAGCGCCAACACCGTCAAAATTGTCCAGAACGTATTTGGGACTACGGCCAAAGATGCGCAAAAAATCATGGAACAGCATTACCAAGATGAGGCAGCTGCTTGGGGCAATTGGATTAAGGGTTATGATATCGCCTCCAAAACAGCCCAGGCAATAAAGACGGCCAGCAAAGTTGGTTTATTTATCGGTGGGGCAGTTATTACAGCCGGCGGTTCAGCCGTCTTGACTATGCCGGCCGGTGCAGCAGTTGCCACAGGTTTTGGCTCGAGCGTTGGTGCTGTCGGAGGCACCGTGATTGCAGTCAATGGCGTTGATATGGCACTTGAGGTCTCAGAAAATACTGCTAATTTGGCTTTTGGCAATGAAAAGTTGGGAGCGCAATATACTCAGGCTCGCGATACCATTTCTCCGCTTACGACTTTGCTAAGTGTTGTTGACCTCAAGTCCGGTATGGAAAATCCAGGTAACCTTTACACTATTTATGACTTGGGTTCCAATGTGCTTTCTTCGGGCTATGATTATTTTACCGTGTCAGTTGCCAATAACCAGGTTAAAGGCGCGGCAGGTTATCGCGCTAACATGCCGCCGATGTCGCTCAACGCAGACGGCATGTTAAAGCAGTTGCCCAAAAACATAGTGTATCTTGTCGCTACTGACCAACCATTGCCGCCTAAATACCCGACAGCTGATGAGTTGAAAAAGATGTTCCCCAATTTTGGAGTTTATCGCGGGACAGCTAGGTTTGAAACGGCCATCATGGATAAAAAGATGACCTTAACCGCTGATCTGACTGTCACTGTCAGCAAGCAGGGTGACGTGACATATAATTTTTCTGACAAAGGCAATATCCCTTACCTGATTCCCGGCAGCAATGAAGCAATGTCAGCTGATTATACTTTTGACGGAGAATTTACCGGCAAGATGGCTGACAATAAAATGCAGACTTCAGGGGGCTTTAATGAATGGGCAAAAGTTAATCTACCGTCACAGTATGCAGCCTATCTACCGCCGGAGATGAAAGCCAAGTTAAGCAATACTGCCAAAGGCACTGGCCATGCGGAAGGTAATTCATCAGGTCTGGGAGGGCTGGAAGGCACGATCAGCCTGACTGCTAACGGCAAGACAGTTGATGGAACTTGGCAGGCGCAAATGGAATAGACGTCCTCATCTGAAAATCATGTAGCATGTAACAACAAATACGGACGATTGCTATATGCTACATGCTGCGTGTAACATGGTCGGTTGACCGGAGTTTTAATTTTTGCTAGCGTGGCGTCATCTCGAACCTTGAGGTGTAAAGATGAAACGCCAAGAATGCAAACGAATCGTGGACCTTGTCATGATGGCCATCGAATCTTTGATTTCACAAGGCAAGCTCCAAAGGAGGGCCAACGGCAAGATTCCGGCCTTCATATCCGATCTCGACGGGACAGTGGGCAAGCGTCAGCTTCTGATCAGCCTGTTGTTGTTTTTGGGGGAAACCTTTTCGGACAAAAAGCGCGCTGTCCGGCCCTTGGAGCAGGCTATGCTTGATTACGGTGAAGGCGGGCTAGCTTTCCCTGAAGTGGTCACCACTGCTCTCAGGGTCTTGCCGGATGCGATTCGAGGCATGGACTATCAGGCGGTGGAATATCTCGCCCGGGAGGTGGCGAGGCGCAATTTGTCCATGACCTATCAATTTCCCAAAACCGTCTTGTCCTGTCTGAAGGACCAGCCGATTGAGTCCAGGCGCTTGTTGCTCTCGATAACCGGATCGCCGCAGATGGTAGCCGACCATTTCTGCCAGGCGCTCAAATTCGACGTAGCCATCGGTTGTGATTATTTCGTCGACAGCGTCGGACTGTTCACGGGCGGACGGGATGAGACGCCCGCCATTCGGAAAGACGAAGTTATCAAGGTCTTGGCCGAGGACTGCGGGATTGATCTTGATGAAAGCATGTATATGGGTGATACGATGGTTGACCTGCCGGGCTTTCTGGCGGTTTGCATCAAGTACCGCTGGGCCATCAATCCCAAGTCAGAACTGCAAGGGGCCATCCGCCGCAACCCTTGCCACAACATCGTCTGGATACACGACCATCACGCAACGGGTGTCCAGTTCTTCAGGGCTCTTTCTGACG
>JAQULH010000061.1 GCA_029004215.1 Patescibacteria group bacterium
CGTCAGAAAGAGCCCTGAAGAACTGGACACCCGTTGCGTGATGGTCGTGTATCCAGACGATGTTGTGGCAAGGGTTGCGGCGGATGGCCCCTTGCAGTTCTGACTTGGGATTGATGGCCCAGCGGTATTTGATGCAAACCGCCAGAAAGCCCGGCAGGTCAGCCATCGTATCACCCATATACATGCTTTCATCAAGGTCAATCCCGCAGTCCTCGGCCAAGACCTTGATGACTTCGTCCTTCCTGATGGCGGGAGTCTCGTCCCGTCCGCCCGTGAACAGTCCGACGCTATCGACGAAATACTCACAACCGATCGCCAGGTCGAACTTCAACGCCTGGCAGAAAGGATCGGCGATGATCTGAGGGGCTCCGGTGATGGACAAGATCAGCCGGCGGCTCTCCGGTGGCTGGACCGAGAGACTGTCCAAGACGGCCTTGGGAAACTGGTAGACCCGATTCCGATATCTCATGGCCACTTCGACTGCCAGGTGGCTGACGATCTCAAAATGCAAACCGCGAATAGCATCGGGCAGTATCTTGAGAGCCAGCTTGACCACCTCTCCAAACACCATGCGGCTCTGGTGGTATTCCTGTATGGCCTCTTCCAATGGCTTAATGATCGGTTTTCTCTCGCTGAACGTGTCACCGATAAAAATCAGCAAGCTGATCAGAAGTTGCCACTTGCCGACCGTTCCGTCTGTGTCGGAAATCAGGGCCGGGATCTTGCCATTTCCACGGCGCTGGAGTTTGCCTTGGGCGATCAGAGAATTGATGACCGCCAGGACCATGCGCACGATTCGTTCGCGGGCTTTGCGTTCCATCTTTACACCTCAAGGTTCGAGATGACGCCACGCTAGCAATAAACAAACCTCCGGTCAACCCTTCGCAGTGGCCAGTGGACAGTGTTCAGTCAGGACGAAAAAGGACTCAGAGGACGCGTTTAGGACGTTGAACATTTATTCCATTTGCGCCTGCCAAGTCCCATCAACTGTCTTGCCGTTAGCAGTCAGGCTGATCGTGCCTTCCAGCCCTCCCAGACCTGATGAATTACCTTCCGCATGGCCAGTGCCTTTGGCAGTATTGCTTAACTTGGCTTTCATTTCCGGCGGTAGATAGGCTGCATACTGTGACGGTAGATTAACTTTTGCCCATTCATTAAAGCCCCCTGAAGTCTGCAATTTGTTGTCAGCCATCTTGCCGGTAAACTCCCCGTCAAAAGTATAATCAGCTGACATTGCTTCATTGCTGCCGGGAATCAGGTAAGGGATATTGCCTTTGTCAGAAAAATTATATGTCACGTCACCCTGCTTGCTGACAGTGACAGTCAGATCAGCAGTTAAGGTCATCTTTTTATCCATGATGGCCGTTTCAAACCTGGCTGTCCCGCGATAAACTCCAAAATTGGGGAACATCTTTTTCAACTCATCAGCTGTCGGGTATTTAGGCGGCAATGGTTGGTCAGTAGCGACAAGATACACTATGTTTTTGGGCAACTGCTTTAACATGCCGTCTGCGTTGAGCGACATCGGCGGCATGTTAGCGCGATAATCTGCCGCGCCTTTGACCTGGTTATTGGCAACTGACACGGTAAAATAATCATAGCCCGAAGAAAGCACATTGGAACCCAAGTCATAAATAGTATAGAGGTTGCCTGGATTTTCCATACCGGACTTGAGGTCAACAACACTTAGCAAGGTCGTAAGCGGAGAAATGGTATCGCGAGCCTGAGTATATTGCGCACCCAACTTTTCATTGCCAAAAGCCAAATTGGCAGTATTTTCTGAGACCTCAAGTGCCATATCAACGCCATTGACTGCAATCACGGTGCCTCCGACAGCTCCAACGCTCGAGCCAAAACCTGTGGCAACTGCTGCACCGGCCGGCATAGTCAAGACGGCTGAACCGCCGGCTGTAATAACTGCCCCACCGATAAATAAACCAACTTTACTGGCCGTCTTTATTGCCTGGGCGGTTTTGGAAGCAATATCATAGCCTTTAATCCAATTGCCCCAAGCAGCTGCCTCATCCTGGTAATGTTGCTCCATGATTTTCTGTGCGTCCTTGGCCGTAGTCCCAAATACGTTCTGGACAATTTTGACGGTGTTGGCGCTGGGTGCGACTCTGGTAATCATATTAACCTTGTCCCATTTCGGCATGTCCAGCTGGACTTCCGTCTCTTCGGCGTAAACCGGATAAATTAAAACAGCATCGCGCAAAGTGTTGATCAATGCTTTGGTCGAGAAGACGCTTGAGATGTTTCCGGTATCAACACTGGTGGTCTTGCGTTCCACTGTAAAAGGCTCAAGGGCATTGGCGTCTTTTTGGACATCAACCCATTTCTGCACAGCTTTATCGCAAAGCGCCTTGTAATCCTCTTTTTTGATAGACTGTAACTTCGTCAGCAGCACGGCATTGGTCAAAATCTGCGCTTCCTTATAATCCAAAGCAACTTTGACCAGAGCTTTTTGGAAAGTAACAACCTGCTTGGTGTCCCCTGTTCCCTGGGTGACTTTAATATCCATTGGCCCGGTCGGTGGTGGCCCTGCCGGCTTCTTACCGCAGCCCGCCCCAACTGTTACCAACAAGAACAAACCCAGCGTGGCTATAAAATATTTTTTAAACATAAAAATAAATTATTAAAAAGATGGTAACAGTATACCTTGAGCCACAACTTGCCGTCTAATTACAACCTCTCATCTATCAGTTTACTCATGACATCCAGGTTAGGAGAACCTTCGATTAGGGCGTCATTGATGATTAAAGTTGGCGTGAATGAAATACCAAATGATCGGCCGGCATTATAATCGTTCAAAACTTGGTCTTGAGCTGACTTGTCGTCCAAGCATGACTTGAACTTTTCCATGTCCAAACCAAGTGACTGGGCGTATTTTTCCAAGTC
>JAQULH010000062.1 GCA_029004215.1 Patescibacteria group bacterium
CCATCCTTGGCCCAACTCCAGAGCAACTTTTTGTCTGGGACGGATAGCAACTTAACCCCGCTCCCGGCAGCCGCCAAATATTTGCCGTCGTTTGAAAGGGCTATTCGCCCCATGGTCTTTTCGGCAGCATAGGTCCAAATCTTATTGCCTTTATTATTGTAAACCACTATCTTATCCCCTACCTCTGACAAGATGGCTGTAGCCCCGCCTTCACCCGAAATTTGTATCGGGCCCTTGACATCATGGTTGTCTGACCAAGCCCAGGTAGCGACTCCCACGACTAAGATGAGCATTACCAACAAACAAGGCCAAATGTATAAAAAACGAAATTTCATATAAAAAAGATATTATTTATGGCAATAGTATAGCATTTCAGCACCATCTCGTGTAATCTTTACCTAGAATGACAAACACTTCCAACGATCCTCTCCATGGGAAAACACTGCAATCAATCCTGGAAGATCTGGTTGATGTTTACGGTTGGAAAGGTTTGTCGGAAAAAATCAGAATCAAATGTTTCACAAATGACCCGAGCATTTCATCAAGCCTGGTATTTTTAAGAAAAACTCCGTGGGCGCGCCAAAAAGTTGAAAAACTGTACCTTTGGACCAAACGATAATTTTTAATAACTCTACTATGAATGAAAAAATGCCCGTGTTTCCAGCCCCAGAAAATAAGCCAGAGACAAAAGTTGAGTATAGCGGCGAAGAGCAAGCCGCCCAATGGCTGAAAGATCATCCGGAACTGGTAGCTGTCCCGGAAGTCTTGAAAGAAAGCGGGCCGGAGATCGCGCAATTCGAAGGCATGATTGCTGCGTTCGAAGCAGAACATCCGCTTGAGCAACTGCACCAGATAGTTGACCTAACAGTGGAACAAGCCCCGCATCATCCCATACGGGAACCTGCAAGATTAGCCCTTATACCTATTGTCGCCAAGCTTACTGCCATTAAAAAAGACACCGACATTTCTCAGGAGAAGTACGAGGAATTAAAAGCGCTCTACAAGCGCCTTTCAAGAGCTGTCGGGGCGGTGCGCAACAGTAAAGTCGATCATCAATAATAAAAAAGCCGGGCGCAAGCGTAAGCTACCCGACCGGAGGTGTGTCTGAAGGAGCCGTCTTTTCAGTCGATCCTTGATCTCTGCCTAAGCAGAAGTCGCGGATCCTGACCAGAAGGCCCGGAGTTTCCTTCAGTAATGGATCGTCTGCGGGCGCATGGACCATGTATCCCTTGTAGTAAACCCAACCATAAAGTTTGGATACAAAACCCACAAAGCCTAAGACGCCAGCAAGTGCCCAGTTGACATAAAACCAAGCTGGCCAAGTTGGCCCCATATAGTCACCGGCTCGCACAACAACGAGACCGTAAACCAGTGGGGCAAAATTAAAGAACGAAACAATCGCGAACGTCCACACCCATCTCTTATGCCGTTTGAGGAACAACTCTTTCGAGATCATGACCACCCTCCTTGTTGGACATGTTACCCATAAGTATTACAGATGGTTGGGATTTGGTATAGAGACTTTTAGCTTATGTTTCAAGTCAGCAAAGGAACCGGCAGGCCGCCGAGATGCTGTTTTATCAAGTTAAGCACGTTTTCGTATTCCGCTGGATTCTCGAGATAGCGGATATCTTCCGTGGGAATCGTCAGGACAGGGGCTAAACGAAATTCACGTGACCAGCTTTCATATAAGTTATTCAAATTTTCCAAGTAAGTCACATCGATCGACTGTTCAAAATCCCGGCCTCTATTTTTGATGCGTTGTACCAAAGATGGGACTGGGGCTTGTAAATAGACCACGAGGTCAGGTGGCCGCAGGAGGCTGACAGCATTTTGATAGATCTCTTGATAGGTAGCCCAATCGCGTTCCGAAATATATCCATGTTCGTATAAATTGCGAGCGAAAATTTCGGCGTTCTCATACAAGCTCCGATCCTGAATCAATATCCCCTCTTCTGCCAGGATGACGGCGTGGTCTTTTAAGCGACGACCCAAGAAATATAATTGTGAGTGAAACGCCCACTGTTTCATGTCCTTATAAAAATCCGACAGATACGGATTCTCAGTCGTGGGTTCAAAATATGGTTTGCCTCCCAAGGTTTGCGCCAAAAGATTGGTGAAGGTCGATTTGCCAACACCCATATTACCCGCAATCGCTATAAACAGTTGCATAAAAATAAGTTACTCCTCGTCTACCGGGTCTGCAAATCATCCGTCAAGCAGCTCGACTCACTTCGCTAAGTTACTTTCGATCTTCCCCACAAACTGCGTAAGCTCCTCATTATTGTGCAAGGCATTAAAAAACCTTCTTATATCTTGTCACTGACGGCCACCACGTCGTACACGTTGCCATCGGGATGAATCAATTTAATAACCCATTGCCGATGTTCTTCTTCCAGCCCTATATAAATTGTATCTTCAGGCCCCAGATCCCATTTAAAATAATTTTTAAGCATGGGCTCTAAAGTTCCCAGTTCTTCGGACTTAACCACGCCTTTGCCGTGCGAACGCATAAACGAAAGCGCACCCGGGAAATATTTCTCAAACTGCATTTTTCTTTCATTTTCCTCAGCATCCTCTTTTCGCTTCTTCTCGTCCCTCATAACTTTGAGTTTCTCCCTGGCTTGAGGCGAAGCCTTTAACGTAAACTTTTGTTTCCAATTCTGACTAGAGTTGGGACTGTTTCGCGTCTCTAGATCAAAATCCATCTCGCCCGAATCCTCATTCTGATCCCACACCTCAAAATCAACCGTCACGGACTTTTCTCGCCTTCTATCTTCGGATAAATATATGACATATCCCCC
>JAQULH010000063.1 GCA_029004215.1 Patescibacteria group bacterium
GCCTGCATCATTGCGGTTGACGGCAGGACAGACGATATATTGCAACCATGAAACAACGTTGGTGGTACATAGCTGCGGTTGTTGCAGGCATAGCCTGTGGCCTTTGTGTTGCATTTTTGATTTTTCCCGAACGCGCCAAGGTGCAGGAAGAGACAATTCCGCCGGCTCCGGTTAGAGCCTCAGCACAGATAGCTGCTTTGCCACCGACTTCGACTGTGCCCGTGGTAACCGAAAAAGTTGCAACCCCGCTCCCGGAACCAACCAGTACATCGCTTTTGTTTTTGGGAGACATGATGTTTGACCGCAATGTTGCGGCCAGGAGTAAAGCCGCAGGCGGCCTTGATTATCCTTTTAAGAAAATTTGCAATCAAACGGATTGTTTTTTTAAAGGTCATGATTTAGTCGTTGCCAATCTCGAAGGTCCCATTTCATCCAAACGCCAGGCGCCCAACAAAGGCAATGTTGATTTCATGTTTGATTCCAAGATCCTGGCGGTGCTCAAACAAGTCGGCATTAACGCCGTGTCGCAAGCCAACAACCATACTTGGGACCAAGGCCGTGCAGAGGCAGATGCTTCGCAACAAAAGGTCAGGCAGGCAAGTATTGGAGTTTTTGGCGATCAAATCAGGGACAGTGTGGCTTCAGCTTCGGCCATTGTCGAAAGCAACGGACGCAAGATTGCTTTGTTGGGTTACAATGTAACGGATCATGAGTTAGACAAACAGGCGGTCAGCCAGGCCATCACATCAGCCAAGAAACAGGCTGATTTCACAATCGTATTTATGCATTGGGGAGTTGAGTACCAGGCAAAACCCAATAAGAGCCAGGTTGAACTGGCCCATTGGCTGATTGACCAAGGCGTGGATGCTGTGATTGGCGGCCATCCGCATTGGATGCAATCAGTCGAAGTTTATCGCAACAGGCCAATTGCCTATTCGCTCGGCAACTTTATCTTTGACCAGGATTTTTCCGCTGAAACAAGGTTTGGGTTGATGGTTAATCTGGTCTTAAACAGCCAGGGCAGTGAGTTGCAACTTTTCCCAATCAGGATCGATAAGAGCCAACCGGTGTTGCTGATAGACCAGGAACGCCAAGTTAGGCTGGATCGGCTGGCTTCAATCTCTGATAAAAGCTTGTCAGCTTCCATTAAAACCGGCGTCATAAAAATAATTAAGTAATTACGATCATGACTGTCTTTTCCGTAACAGACTTTATAGCCCACATTAATGATGTTTTGGCCCGGTCTTGGGATGCGGAAGAGCTTTGCGTGGAAGGAGAAGTTTCCGGCTTCCGGGTTTCGCAAGGCCAGTGGGTCAGTTTTGATTTGAAAGATGACCAAGGCTTGGTCAATATATTCATGACGGTCTGGCAGCTGCGCGTGCCGCTTGAAGATGGCATGAAAGTCCGCGTTTTTGGGACGCCGCGCATTTATCCTAAGTTCGGCAAGTTTTCCATCAGTGCCAATCGTGTAGAACTCGTTGGCGAAGGAGCTTTGAAAAAAGCTCTAGCCGCGCTCAAAGCCCGCTTGGAGGCTGAAGGTTTGTTTGACGTTTCGCGTAAGCGGGCTTTGCCGGTTTTTCCAAACCGGATCGCGTTCGTTGCCTCGCGCGAAAGCGCGGCTTACGGGGATTTCATCCGCATCATTAATGAACGCTGGCGCGGGCTTGAGATCCATACTTACCACGTTAAAGTCCAAGGCATGGGCGCACCGGAAGACATTGTCCAGGCGATTAACGCCGCCAACTTACGTTATGATGATTATGATGCCTTGGTGCTGACGCGCGGCGGAGGCTCGTTCGAAGAACTGATGGCTTTTAATGATGAGCAAGTGGTGCGCGCCATCCACTCATCAAAAATTCCAACGCTAGTCGGCATTGGCCATGAACGTGACTTGTCGCTCGCTGAATTGGCGGCTGATGTGCGGGGTTCAACGCCGACTGACTGTGCTCGTCGTTTAGTGTTAGACAGGAAAGATGTGCTGCGGGACTTAGCCCACCACACCGGGAAGATCGAAAACCAGCTCTTGGAAGTTATCCATACCAAACAAGAACTAGTCTTACGGGCTTTGCGCGCGCCAGCTTCTTGGCTGACCATGCAGCGCCAGACATTGGATCAGCTGGCTTCCTCGGCCAATGCAAATATGCAACAATGGCTACGGGCGCTCAGTGACAGATTCCGCAACGATGTTCGTTTATTGGCGTCTTTGGATCCCAAAGGCGTGTTAAACCGCGGCTACTCGATAATGCGGGATGCCCAAGGAAAGGCCGTAACCACGGTCAAAAGTTTAGAAGTGGGTAAGCTGGTCACTGCCATGTTTAGGGACGGGGAAGGGGATTTGAGGGTCCAGGATATAAGGTCAAAGACCCAAGCTAAACAACAAAGATTACTTTAAGAATATGCCTGACAAGAAAACTAAAAAATCAGAACTTGATGTGGCTAAATCTTTCGCTGAACTCGAGTCCATTGCCGAGTGGTTTGAGAAGGGCGAGGCTGATTTGGATGTTGGCCTCAAAAAATATGAGCGCGCCATGGAATTGGCTGAGGTTTTGCGCGAACGGTTGGAGCAAGCTGAAAATAAAGTCATTGAAATTCAAAAGAAACACAATTCTAATTAACAATTAACAATGAATAATTAATAATGCTAAAAATCAAAACGTAGCAAAATTGTTC
>JAQULH010000064.1 GCA_029004215.1 Patescibacteria group bacterium
GGCGCGTCGGTCACAATCCTGACTAAAGGCAACATCTCTTCTGCGATTTTTTCGCCACCAATCAATTTAGACCTCACGCTGGGCGTCATTTTGCTCTTGGGATCTTTGGCGGCTTTAAAAATTGCTTTCAGATGGTCATAGGTTTCGAGCAATTCGGTCGCCGTCTTCTCTCCGATGCCGGTAATACCGGGTAAGTTATCGGACGGATCGCCGCGCATGGCTTTGTAATCCGCAATCTGGTCAGGCCGCAAGCCAGTCTCCCTTTCCAAAGTCTCTGGCGTGTAAATGATGGTTTCGCTGACGCCCTTTTTGAAAGCAATAACTGAGATGTTTTTTGAAATCAACTGCCAAGCATCGCGATCTCCGGTCAGAATCGCGATTTGGTCGCCCTTCTTCTCGAGCTGGCAAGCTAATGTTCCCAGGATATCATCCGCTTCAAATCCATCCAGGCTGACATTCGTTCCTCCCAGAGCCGTTACGATTTTTTGAGCCATGGGAATCTGGGCGTAAAATTCATCCGGTTGTTTTTCGCGGTGGCCTTTGTAATCTTCCCTGGCTTCATGCCTAAAAGTCGGAGCTCTTGTATCCCAACAAACAGCCAATACGTCTGGTCTTTGCTCACCCAAGATTTTGATCATTACCGAAGCAAAGCCGTAAGCCGCGTTGACGAGCTGGCCTTTATCGTTGGTCATGGGCGGCAGGGCGTGCCAGGCGCGGTGGATCAGGGCATTGGCATCAATTAATAAGGCTTTTTGAGCTGGCATACATTATATATAGCTATAAGGCTACCCTAATCAGGGTCAATGGCCAAGTACTCAGTGCCCTATACTTGTTATTCCTAAGTACTATGTACTGCGTACTGTGTACTCGTAATGGCATCCGGCCGATAAGTCATGGCAATGTCCACACCAAGCTTGGCCATACGCCGGGCCGCGCGGATTGAAGGGCGATTATCATATGCGCCGACTTTGTAACCGCGGGCATGCAGCCATTTGATTCGCGAAGGATTCAATGAGCCGATGCGCGTGGCCACGGCCCAGGGCTCAACTTCAAAAATTTTTGGCCAGACCATCCTTCTCATGCCCGGTAATACCCAGGCGCGCAATAAAGCAATGCGACGGACATCGGGCAGCTGCTCTTTGGCTGTTTTTAATATCTCCATTTGGAAAGAGGAGACAATGGCGCGCTTTCTTAGCGAAGCGCTGGTTTTGAGTTTAGTAAAAAGAAAGGGAGCCGCCTCAGGATCCTTTATCTCAAAATTCAATATCAGAGGTTCGGGCACATTCGACGTCACGTCCAGTAAAAGGGGAATTGATCCGGCTTGCCTAAGTTCGGTTTCAGAGAGTTCTTTGGCAGTCAGCTCTTTAATCTTGTGGGCGTCACCGGCCACTCGGATCAAATCCGAGTCGTGGGCAATCACTAGCTGCTCGTCTTTTCACAAGCGAACGTCAAATTCAATGCCATCCACGCTAGCCTGGACTGCTTGGACAAAGGATAGAAAGGTATTTTCTGCCACCCTTCGGTTGGGCATACCTCGATGACCTAAAATCAACATACGAGATAGGTTACAGGAAAACCCTTGACCATCAAAGCCCCTTATGTTTGGCTATATGAAGCCAAAGGAGGAAATAATGAGTACTTTGAAGGATTTTACCAAAGCCGTAGCGGCTTTCAACCGTCGATTCGAGCAGCTAGGGCCACAGCTCATGGTGCAGGACCTGTTTCACCTTGAAGCCCAACTCCGAAGGGATCTGGCGAAGTCATTCGTCAAATCGCAGGGTATGGACCCGGCGTCAGAGTGGCACAGGGTTGAAGAGTTCCCGCTCAACACCGTTCTTTCGGCCGAAACGGAGGGAATACTCCAGAATTACCTCGAACTCATCCGGATGAACTTCGGAGTCAGGGCGGGGAAGATGGATACGTTCCGCGACGTCCAACAGGTCTACGGCGGACTGCAGGGCTACGCCTTGGCCGGAAGTCTCCCGCCCGCGGTCAAGCAGGAGTCGGATCTGATATTACGCGCCCTTTGTATCCAGCTCGCGTACGACAATAAGATGGATCCGGTCCAGATCCAAAGCCAGTTCATGCTCCTTCCTGAGGATTTAGTTTTGACCTTGCAAGCCAAGGCTTTGGCCGATCGATTTTTCACCTTGATTGAGACGATTTTCTCGCCGTCCGGCTAACGTAGAGACGCCCTCCAAGGGCGACTCTACCAGCTGGACGATTTTTTTATGTCTTGATACCATCCGAACGCCTAACCCCCTCTGACTAGATAAGGCGTGATAGCCAAGTGGTAAGGCACGGGTCTGCAAAACCTGTACCGCGGGTTCGATTCCCGCTCACGCCTCCATACAAAAACACCCCGACGTTACATCGGGGTGTTTTGTTCCTCCAATTTGATTGTTATATTGTTTTGTTGTCGAGTACATCGACCAATAGGGCGCGTTTACCCCATTGTTTGGCAGCCGGGATTTTATCCTTGCCGCCGAAGTACAAGTCAATTCTGTTTGAGAACCTCGGAGCCAACCTGTCGCGCACCGTACAAACTCCGAAACCCGGAATATTGATTTTGGTGCCGAAGGGCAAAGCGGCCGCAC
>JAQULH010000065.1 GCA_029004215.1 Patescibacteria group bacterium
TCATCCCAGTCAGCAAAGCGCGGGTAATTGCAACCGTCTTCGTCGCAGAACGTGCTCATGATATCGGGTTGGTGGGACGAAGGATTGAGCCGAGTGAAAAAAGTCATGCGGACAACGGTCTTGACCGAGAAGGGCATGCCGTACGGCATCATCTCTGTCAGGGCTTTTTTCGGCGGCGTTAGCCGATGTTCGAGCTTGACGTCAACGTACGGCTGAAGAACGCTGTCGCGCAGATGGCCCTGGACAGCAAAATGTATGTCGACCGGCAAGTCGGCGAGAGGCCCCTCGAGTATTTTTCGTGCTTGCTTCGAGAAGGCGTTGTAGAATCTTTCCGGCACGGCCGGCAATCCAGCCGCGGCTTGTTCGAAGGTCAATGTTCCCATGGCTGCCTCCAGGGCCTTAAGCTAGCAAAAATGAGTTATTCCGTCAACGGTTGACCGTGGCGGCCTGGCTGGTACCATATGGCTATGATTCCTAAGGCTATAAAGCTAAAAAACAACAAATTGCCTGATAAACCCGGCGTATATCTGATGAAGGATGCAGCGGGTGATATTTTGTATATTGGCAAGGCAACTTCGCTCAAACATCGCGTGGAATCATATTTCACACGTCCTCGCGACAACAGGATACAAGAGATGGTATCGAAGATATCGTCGATCGATTATTTAGAACAGCCGACGGCCATCGAAGCCTTATTCTTAGAAGCCAGCTTAATCAAGCGCCACCAGCCTTACTACAACGTGCTTGAAAAAGACGACAAGAGTTTTTCATACCTGGTCATTACCAAGGAGCAATATCCAAGGCCTTTTGTCTTGCGGGCCACTGATTTTAATGATTCGTCGGCTGCTGCGTACAAAGCTGTTTATGGCCCCTTCAAATCATCTCGTGCCGTCCGCGCCTCGCTCGATATCATCCGCAAGGCCATTCCTTGGTCAACTTGCATCCCTCCCACTTCGCAAAAGCTTCGTGGGACAAGCGGCCAGAAGCGCCATTGTTTCTATGCTTCTCTCAAGCAATGCCCTGGAGTTTGCGTGGGTGACATCTCGCCGCGTGACTATGCCAAGGTCATTCGTGATTTGATGGCTTTTTTTGATGGTAAGCGCAAAGACATTGTCAGGCGTTATCGCAAAGAGATGCAGGCTGCCTCAAAAGCGCAAAAATACGAACTGGCAGGCGAAATCAAGAACCGTTTGTACGCGCTTGAGCATGTCCAAGATGTTTCAATGCTCTCCAAAGACGACCCGCCCTCACCTCAAAAAGGAGCTTCGAGCTTCGAGTTTCGAGATTCGGGGTTGTTCGGTCGTATCGAAGGCTATGACATCTCAAATATTTCAGGGACTTCTGCCACAGGCTCGATGGTCGTTTTTAAGCACGGCACGCCGGTTAAAGGCCTTTACCGCAAGTTTAAGATTAGGACTGTCCTTGGGCCGGATGATTACGCCAGCTTGCGCGAAGTTTTGCGCCGGCGCTTTCGGCACAGTGAACATGGTTGGGAATGGCCGGACTTGATTTTGATTGATGGGGGAGTTGGTCAGGTCAACACCGCGCTTGAAGTAATTGCCAGCCTGGATGCGGCGCGCATGATCCCTGTCATTGGCCTGGCCAAAGGTCCCAATCGCGACAAGGACGAGCTTGTCATCCCGCCTGCCTTTGTGGCGTTGAAGGACTCATTAGAGAAGCATAAGGACATTTTGGTCCATGTACGAGACGAATCTCACCGATTTGCGATCGCCTATCACCGAAAGCTTAGATCAAAGCTAAAATAACAGGGTTTGTGCTATAATAGCCTCATGAAAAATAAAGGAGGTTCTTTTTTTTCTGGCATTGATACTTTGGTCGGTTGGTATGGCATGGCTGCAATCTTGCTGGCCTACGCGCTCGTAAGTTTTGGAACTTTGAAGCCAGATAGTTTGACTTACCAATTATTGAACTTGAGTGGAGCGTTGGGAATCTTGGTTATTTCTTTGCTTAAGAGAGCCTTTCAACCGGCTGCCCTGAATATTGTTTGGGCAATAATTGCTGTTGTGGCAGTTATTTTCATGTTTGCCAAATGAGACTATGCCCAACCTTTTTCAAAAGTTTCTAAAAAAATTCGGGCCGGGTTTTATAACCGGCGCGTCGGATGATGATCCTTCGGGCATTGCAACCTACACGCAGTCTGGCGCGAGGTTTGGTTTAGGCCAGATTTGGACCGTAATTTTCATGTGGCCCATGATGATTTCTATTCAGGAAATGGTAGCCAGAATCAGCATGGTGGCGGGCCAAGGTTTGGCTTCGGTAGTCAGGAAAAGATATTCCAAATGGATTTTGTATGTTCTGGTTTTTTTAATTTTGATCGCCAACACCATAAACATCGGGGCTGACTTGGGAGCCATGGCCGATACTACGCGTCTGATCATACCGCAGGTTCCGTTTGCCGTGCTGGCGATTGGATATACTGTTTTGATTTTATTTTTGGAAATATTCATCACCTACAAAACTTACGCTAAAATTTTGAAATGGTTCGCGCTCACACTCTTAAGTTACTTCGTAACAGTCTTGCTTGTCACTACAAATTGGGGATC